>JAOTVL010000070.1 GCA_029863525.1 Gemmatimonadota bacterium | reverse complement strand
CGGAGGGGCTGAGCGCGCCGCTCGTCACGGAAACCGTCGAACTGATTCGCGGGAGCTTCTCCAATCTCAACAAGTCGATTCCGACGGCCGATCGACCCCGGCGTGCCCGCGCGATCGACCGCGAGTCCGCCCGTCTTCTGTTCCGAGGGCGCGAGATCCTGGTTGCCGCAGGCGGAGACGTCCTGGAGTCGCAGGCGCGAACGCTCTCGGCGGCCGCGGGACTGGCCGCGCGAATGGTGGAAAACCTCGGCTCGGCCCTCCCCGCTCGCCTACCGGGAGTCAAAGGGCGTCGCGCGCCGGTGCGGCTCCGGGCGCGGTACGAAAACGAGCTTCTTCCCCGACTCCTCGAGCACCTCACCGACGTAGTGGCACGATTCGATGCCCGAGCCGACGCGCGGATTGGCGTCGCTGTCCGGCTACAGGGTGCGCTCGCCGATGCCCTCGATCGAATTGCGGAGGAGCTCGAGGGGGAGGAGTCCGACGCGCAGGCCGTCCTCGAGCGAGAGCGTCAAAGCCTGGGTGTGCTCGAACGGGAGATGCTCTCGGAGCTCGACCGGGTTCGTGCCGAGGATCTGTCGAGTATCCGTGGGGGGACGCTCCATCGGTTGAGCCAGTGGGTGTCGAGGCTGAACCTGAGCGGTGCGGGACGACGTGCCAGCCGAGGCCGTACCGCGGAGCTTCTCGGGCGACTTCGAGACGTCGGCACGGCGTGGGGTAGCCATCAGGCGTTGCGGCTCGACGAAGCCGAGTTGCAGGCTCGGTTACGTGCCGCCCGGCACCGCATGCAGATCGTCCTCGAACGGGCGCTTCAGGACATCCAGCTCGAAGCCGAGACGACGATCCGGGGCCTCACCGCGCTCGGGAATTACTTGGTCGAGGGGGCGGAAGGGGCGGAGGTTACGGATTCGACGGCGATCCCGGACGTCCATGCGAGTTTCGATGGGCCGGCCGTGGTCGCTCGCATCGCGGACGAGTTGAGGGAAGCGGTCCGGGAATTGCCCGAGGAATGGACCGTTCGCGCTGATCCCGACGGAGGCCGACAGCCCGATCCCCTGGAGCCCGCCGAGACACGCGTGGTGGGGCTCCGTGCCGCCGCGGACTACCGCCTTCAGGCGACGTTGGTCACACCCCTCGAGCCGAGGCTGCTGGAGCTCGGCGCGGCGTGTGCCCGTGGGGTCGAGACGGGGCGCGACGTGACGCGCCTGGTACGCTTCGCCGCCGGACAAGAAGACGGCTCCGGGGCCAATGGCTCGCTCCGCTCCGTCCTCTCCGTCGGGGCGACGCGGGTCTCGGAGGCGAGAGAACAGATCGCGTCGGCGCTGCACACCGCCGCGGAGAGCGCCATCGACGGATTACGCGGGGTCGAGCCCCACTTGGAAGCGGGAGCCCTCGCGGGCGCCGGGCTCGATCAAGACGACAGGGGCGGGGCGTCGGCACGCTGGTCGCGCGCGACCGTGGCGTTGTTGGCGAAGACCGGCCGGGCCGTGACCCGTCACCTGGTCGGGGTCTGGTATCGCCGCAGTCGAGGCGTGATCCTGGGCGAACGCTTACGGGCCGGGGAGCGGGAAGGTCGGACACCAGTCGATCGGTTGCTGACACTCGTCGAGAGTCAGTCTCCGACTCCCAGGGTGATCGCCAATCTTCCGTTCTACTATCGCCAGCTCTTTCTCGAGCACGCGGTGGCCACCCGAGACTTCTGGGCCGCCCGACCACGCGTCGAGGCACGAGTGGAGTTGGCCGTGGAACGCTTCAGGCGTGGCTTCGAGGGCGGCATCCTGATCGTCGGCGATCCTGGCTCGGGCAAGAGCAGTCTGGTCGCCAAGGTGGCGCAGCGGTCGGGTGGCGCACCGGTCTTGCGCGTTTCGCCTCCGCCTCACGTCACGGCGGATCGAGCGGTGTTCCAGAAGCACCTCCGGATTTCGCTCGGGGTCGCCGGAGACCTCGATGAATCACTCGCCCGTCTGCCCGCCGGCACGCTGATCGTGGTCGACGACCTCGATCTTTGGTGGGAGCGCCGAAGGGGAGGACTGGAAGTGGTCGAGTACGTCCTGGACCTCATCGATCGATTCGGTGGGCACTGTCTTTTCCTCGTGGCCGCGACCACGAGCACGGAACGACTGCTTCGTGGGCTGGTGGCGCTCGAGGAACGATTCCTCGCGAGCATTCCTCTGGAACCCTTCACGGCCGAAGAGCTTCGCGACATCGTGCTCGTCCGTCACCGATCCAGCGGCATGGGACTGCTCGTCGACGGTCGACCCACACAGGGGCTGGCGGATTGGCGTCTCGCGCGTTTCTTCAACCAGCTCTTCGATCGTACACGCGGAAACGTCGGTGAGGCCCTCCAATCCTGGATCGCGTCCATCGACTCGCTGGAGGGGGAGGAGATTCGTGTGGGGACCGTCGAGTCGCCCAGGCTCAGCCCACTCCGCGAGCTCCGTCCGCGTCAGCGAGGGTTGATCGGCGCACTCATGGTGCATCGGCGGATGCCGGCAGGTGCGCTCGAGCGGGTGACCGGATTGGACTCGGAAGCGCTCGCCGAAGAGGTCGTCGCGCTTCGCCGAACCGGGCTCGTCGAGGAGGCGGGGGGCGTGCTCACCCTCAACCGCTTCATCGAACCGGAGCTACGACGGGACCTTCGTGAGCGGGGGGTTCTCTGATGCCGTCCCTCGCCGACCACCCGGCCGTCGCGTTTCTCGCGCTCCTCGCGTGGGTTGTCGTCCTGGTGGTCGCCATCGATCGGGCCGATCGGGTGGTGCCCCGGGGGAGCCGCCTCGAATCTGCCATTCAGCAGTGGACGGCCGCGGCGCAGGCGGTCGTCGTGGTGGGCGGCGTGTTGGGCGCTCTTCAGATCCTTCTCGGCAGCGACACGATCACGTGGCGCTGGCTGACCGTGGGCCTCTTCGTCGTCGTGTGCTGGTCCGCGCGGCACGCGCTGACGGATTGGGCCAATGGGGTCATGCTCCGCTCCGAAGGCACGCTCCGTATCGGTGCCCGAATCGGCGTCGGGGCGGGCCGCGGACGGATTCGGCGAATGGGGCTTCGCTCGGCCGAGGTGGAGGCCGAAGACGGTCGGCTCTTACGCCTCCCGTTCACGACGCTCGCCAAAGCGAACATCGAAATCAGTCCTGAAGAGGTCTCGCCGCGCTCCCATACCTTCACGCTCCGATTGGTGGGCACGAGAGACGTATCGGAGGTCAGCGAGCGGATCGTCTCGGCAGCGCTCCTCTCGCCATGGTCTTCAGCGGAGCCGACACCCGCGGTACGGCTCGTCGAGGTGGACGATCGCAGCGCCGAGTTCGAGGTGACGGTATACCCCGTGGATCCCGCGTTTGCCTCGAATGTCGAGGGTTCGGTCCGCGAGAACATCCAAGACGACCCGGAAGAGTAGAGGCCGCATGATTCGTCAGCTTCAAAACGGCGTTCCCTTTCGCGCGGTCGGATTGGCCCACCGAGCCGCTCTCGGTCTCCTCACCATTCTTCCCCTCTTCGCATCCGCGATCTTCGGGGCTCCCGTCTCTGCCCAACAGACGCGCGCGGCGACCGCGACGCCGATCGCGGGGTCGACACCCCAGATCGACGGACGATTGAATGACCGGGTCTGGGCCGACGCTCCCGCACTCACGGGCTTGGTGCAGCGCGAGCCGCAGGAAGGCCGGCCGGTGTCGCAACGGACCGAGGTGAGGATCCTCACCGATGCGGAGGCTCTGTATGTGGGGGCCTGGCTTTTCGACGAAGACCCGTCGTCGATCGTGCTCGGCCAGACGCTTCGTGACGCATCGCTCAACGACTCCGACGCCTTCTCTCTGGTCCTCGACACCTACCTCGACCGGCAAAACGGCTTCGTTTTCGCGACGACGCCTGCCGGCATCGAATACGATGGGCAAGTGACGAACGAGGGCGAGGGCGGGGGACGGGGAGGGGGAGGCAGGCAGCAGGCCGGTTCAGGAGGTGGCTTCAATCTCAACTGGGACGGGAGCTGGGAGGTCGCGACCACGACCGATGGGGAAGGCTGGTACGCCGAAATGCGGATCCCCTTTTCGACGCTCCGCTATGACCGCGGCGGAGCACAGACGTGGGGGTTCAACTTCGAGCGGAGCATCCGCCGCAACAACGAAGTAGCGGTCTGGGCGCCACTCCCGCGGCAATTCTCGATCAACCGCGTCTCGCTGGCGGGGACGCTCTCGCTCGATGCCCCGACGAAGCGAATCGTGACGGTGAGCCCCTACGTGCTCGCCGACGCGTTCAAGGACTACACCGTCGTGGAGCCGGATGGCGAGCTCGACGCGAAAGTCGGAGGGGACGCGAAGGTCGGGCTCACACAGAGCCTGACCCTCGATCTGACCGTAAACACCGACTTCGCCCAGGCGGAGGTGGACGACCAACAGGTGAACCTGACCCGCTTTTCTCTCTTCTTTCCCGAGAAGCGAGCGTTCTTCTTGGAGAACGCCGGCACCTTCTCGGTTGGCAGCGGTAGGTCCGCGGAGCTCTTCTTCAGCCGCCGGATCGGCCTTTCGGCTGGCCAGGAAGTCCCGATCCAGGGTGGTGCCCGGCTCACCGGACGGGCCGGCGGCTTCCAAATCGGGCTCCTGAGCATCCAGACGGACGACTTGTCGGTCTTCGACGAATTGTCGGGCGCGCCGGAGTTGGTTTCACCGGCGAACAACTTCGGGGTGGTTCGGGGCTTCCGGGAATTTTCGGGGCGGTCTCGGATCGGGGCGATCTTCGTTTCGCGACTCAACACGTCGAACACCGACGACTACAACCTCACATACGGGCTGGACGGACGCCTCGGGATCGGACAGGACCTGACGTTCGACGGTTGGTTCGGCCTGACGGAGACGGACGGTACGTCCGCCGCAAGCGATGCAGGCTTCAACGACGGCGAGTACGGCTTCAACGGCGGCGTGCAGTACGTCACGCGCGATTGGCAAGCGACCGCGGGCTACCGGCAGATCGGCGGTGCGTTCAATCCCGAGGTGGGCTTTCTCAATCGGAGCGAGTACCGCCACGTCAACACGCGGATCCTAAGACACTTCCGAGTGCCGAGCGTGTCTTGGTTTCGTGAGTTTCGGCCGCACGTGTCGTGGAGCCAATTCTGGTCGCTCGATGGCTTTTCCGAAACGTACCTGGTCCATATCGACAACCACTTCGCCTTCGAGAACGGAGCCTTCTTTCAGCTTCCGGGCTTCAACTTCACCGGCGAGGGTCTTCGCGAGCCGTTCGAGATTCGCCCCGGGATCGTCATTCCGGCCGGGAACTACGACAACCATGACTGGGAGTTCCGGGCGAATACGGACCGGAGCGCGCCGCTCTCCTTTTCTGCCGGGTGGGACTACGGCGGCTTCTTCTCGGGCACCCGGTTCGGTCCGAACGCTACCGTGGCCTACCGCTACGGGAACGTCCTCGCGACATCGCTACAGGTGAACTACTTCGACGTGCGCCTCGACGAGGGCGAATTCGAGACTGCCGTCGTAAACCTCAACGCGTCGTACTCGTTCACCCCGAGGCTCTACGCTCAGGCCAACCTGCAATACAACGACGACACGGAGAACCTGGGCACCAACATCCGCATCGGTTGGCTGGATACGGCGGGCACAGGACTCTTCATCGTGTATAACGACACCGAGCACCTGGGCCGTTTCGTCGATACCGGCGTGCCTGCCGGTCCGCGGCAGCGGCAGTTCGTGGTCAAGTACACGAAGCTCTTCGATTTGGCGCGCTAGGGCCCGAGGGTGGTGGGCGGCCGCGATCCAGAGTACCCTAGTCGGGAATTTCCCCCCCTGAATGCTGAAGAAATGCCTGAAGTTTCTCTCGACGCTCCGTCCGGGCGTGCGGCCGTCCGCGTCGCGGTCGTCGGAGGTGGCTGCGGCTCCCTGGCCGCTGCATACGAGCTGACGCGCCCCGAACTCGAGGGTCGCTTCGAGGTCACCGTGTACCAGATGGGTTGGCGGCTCGGGGGTAAGGGGGCTTCAGGGCGCGGCGTGGCCGACCGGATCGAGGAGCACGGCCTGCACCTGTGGATGGGGTTCTACGAGAACGCCTTCCGCCTCATGCGAGAGTGCTACGCGCAACTTCCCGAACGAGAGGGAAGACGGCTCGGGACGTGGGAAGAGGCCTTCACGCCAGCGCCGTACGTGGGAGTCTCCGATCTGAAGCAGGATGGAGACTGGGACTTCTGGATCGCGAGCTTTCCTCCAGGGAAAGGGCTTCCGGGTGACCCGCCGGATCGAAGCAACCCGTTCACTGTGTTGGGATACCTCCGGCAGTCCGCGGAGCTGGTGGCCGAGCTGCTCAGGTCCGCGGCGGCCGGGCAGGGCGAGACGAACGCAGAGG
Source organism: Gemmatimonadota bacterium (assembly GCA_029863525.1). Classification (GTDB taxonomy): domain Bacteria; phylum Gemmatimonadota; class Gemmatimonadetes; order Longimicrobiales; family Gaopeijiaceae; genus UBA2589. The sequence goes on along the minus strand of JAOTVL010000070.1, from coordinate 12,736 downwards.
CCGTGCCACGATCGGAGAAGGCAGCCGACGGACGCTCCCTCGACCCCGAGAAGGTGGGTGAGGCCGCAGACCGACTCTTGCGCTACGGCCAACTCGCGACCACGGCGGCCTTGTTCGAAGCGAGCGACATTCTCCGGCAAGCGATCGGCACGTGGGTTCCTGGACCTCTTCGCCCTGGCACCGCGCCCTTCATGCCGTTGGTAGAGGCCATCGCGGCAGGCTCTCGGCGTCAACTGGAGCGAATGGCCGAGGAGAACGACGAGATGCGCCGTGTGTGGACCGTCGTCGATCTCATCATGGCGATTCTCCGCGGCGCGACGGCCCATCGCCTGGCCTTGGACCCTCAGGGATTCGACGCCATCAACGATTACGATTGGCGCGAGTGGCTGCGCAAATACGGCGCATCCGAGCAATCGCTCGATTCCGGATTCATGCGAGGAATTTACGACCTCTGCTTCGCGTACGAAGACGGGGACATCGAGAAGCCGCGCTTGGCCGCGGGGGTCGCGTTGCGGGGCGCCATGCGGATGTTCTTCACCTACCGCGGTGCGCTGTTTTGGCGCATGAATGCCGGGATGGGTGACATCGTCTTCACCCCCTTGTATGAGGTCCTGAAGGAGCGCGGGGTTCGCTTCGAGTTCTTCCACAAGCTCACGAACGTCGGTGTCGGCGAGCCCGAGACGAAGGGTCAGCCGCCCCACGTGTCGACGCTCGCTTTCGATGTACAGGCCGAAGTGAAGAGGGGGCGTGAGTACCAGCCGCTCGTGGACGTGAACGGGGTTCCTTCCTGGCCTGCCGCGCCTGACTTCGGACAACTTCGGCGCGGCCGAAAGCTCGTCGACGAGGATTGGCATTTCGAGGCGCAGTGGGACACCCGAACCGCCAAGCGCAAGACGCTCAAAGTCGGTGAGCATTTCGACTACGTGGTGCTGGGTGTGCCGGTGGGGGTCCTGCCGAAGGTCGCGCCGGAACTGATCGCTCGTGAGCGGCGCTGGGCCGACATGGTGCACCATGTGCGCACGGTGCCCACGCAGGCCCTTCAACTGTGGCTCAAGAAGAGCGTCGAGGACCTCGGCTGGACTTCGCCGCAGACCAACCTCTCTGGGTATGTCGAGCCGTTCGACACCTGGGCCGACATGCGTCACCTCATTCCCGAGGAGAGCTGGCCCGGTGGAGTGGAAGCCATCGCGTACTTCTGCAGCGTTCTCGAGGACAACGCGCCGGTCGACGTCACCCGAGAAGTGGACCAGGAACAGCGATCGGTGGTGCGCGAGAACGCCATTCGATTCGTGCAGCGCGACCTGGGGCGATTGTGGCCGGGAGCGCTCTCGGAGGACGGCTCATTCGACTGGGCGCTTCTCGCGTCCGACAACGGGGCGGAAAAAGGCACTGAAGAAGGGGCGGGTATCGACGGTCAGTACTGGGTTGCCAACGTCGGAGCGAGCGACCGGTACACCTTGTCGTTGCCGGGTAGCATGCGATATCGTCTTTCTCCCCTCGACCTGAGCTTCGACAACCTGACGATCGCCGGAGACTGGACGCAGAGCGGACTCGATTCGGGTTGTATCGAGTCGGCGGTGATGTCCGGCATGCTCGCCGCCCATGCGCTCTCCGGGTTCCCTCGCCTCGAGGACATCGTGGGCTATGACCACCCCTGATCAAACGGTTTCTGAGCGACTCCGGCGCGCACCGCCGGAGCGCGCCGGGCCGATCCGGAACTTCGTCGGCGCTCCGCCGCGCAAGAGCGTGGCCGAGCGTGCGGCGGCTGTACCGGCCCGGACGTTCGGGTCAGCGGTCGAGACGGGTGTCCGTGCCGGTCAGACGGCGTTGAAGGTCACCAACGACACCGCGAGGGGAGCGGTGGAGGCGGGTGTTCAGACCGCCTACATGGTGTACGAGGAATATGTAGCCCGGGGTCGACAAGCGGCCCTTCGCCATCAAGCACGGAGTGCAGACATGAGCCAGTCGGACTACGACGACAACTACCAGGACCCCTGGGCACAGGCCTGGGGCCCGATGGCGCCGATGATGGCTCCCTGGACCCAGATGATGCGGATGTGGACGCAGTCCATGTCCATGTGGATGCCCGGCGCCGGTGAGATGGCGTCACAATGGATGTCACCTGCCATGTGGATGGGTGGTGGCGCCGCGACGACACCGACGGTCACCACGAGCGTCTCGTCGAAGACGCCGACCGAGGTCACGATCAAGTTGAAGCCGTCCGCGGCTGGCCTGCGGCTCTCGGTCGAACGCCTGGAACACGTTGGAAAGAAGGCCGACGCGGACCCGCTCACCGATGTGAGCCTCGAAAGCAACGCTCGAGACAACCGCGTCCGTTTGACGGTGGCAGTGCCGGAAGGTCACCCCTCGGGCTCGTACAGCGGTGCGATTCGGGATCAGTTCGGAGTAGAGCAGGGGCAGGTGACGGTGGCAGTGCGAGACGCCGGATCCGAGGGGTAGCGACGCTTGGCGCCAGTAGCGGCGGCAGCGGGGCCCAGGGCGGCGCTGGTTCCCTCCGTGCTCGACGAGTACGGGGGAGCGACCCGCTCGGTCCTCGCACGGTACCTCCCCGACGAGGAGCCCCGAGCCTACCTGTATGATCTCGTCGCGGACTATCCGAGGCGCGGCGGTCGAGCGTTTCGACCGAGCTTGTGCATCGCGACGACGCGGGCGTTCGGCGGAACGATGCAGGACGCCATCCTCTCGGCGGTCTCGATCGAGCTCATTCACAACGCGATGCTCATTCACGACGACATCGAGGACGAGAGCGAGCAGCGACGGGGCAAGCCCGCGCTTCACCGAACGGAAGGCGTGCCCGTCGCCATCAACGCCGGGGACGCTCTATCGCTCCTCGCCTTCCAGCCCCTCATCGACAACAGGGGACGGCTCGGCCCCTACCTCGCCATGCGCATTCTCGAAGAGACCGAGCGCATGGCGCGCGAGTCCGCCGAGGGTCAGGCGATGGAGCTCGGTTGGCGCCGGGACAACGTGTGTGACGTGTGCGAGGCGGATTACCTCGAGATGGTGCTCAAGAAGACGTGTTGGCTCTTGGCGATCCACCCGACCAGGGTCGGCGCGCTCATCGCCACAAAAGGTGCTGTCGATCTCGAGCGGTTCATCCGTTTCGGCTTTCTTCTCGGTGCCGCCTTCCAGATTCAGGACGATCTGTTGAATCTGGAGGGGAACGCGGAGGCGTACGGAAAGGAGCTCGGCGGCGACATCTACGAGGGAAAACGAACCCTCATGCTGATCCGGCTCTTCGAGCAGGCCACGGACAGCGAGCGGACCCGGCTGGAGCGCCTCCTCGGCACGGAGCGCGCCGCCCGTCCCCTCGATGAGATCGCATGGGTCCGAGAACGAATGAATTCCTATGACTGCATCGGCTACGCGCGGCAGGTGGCGCACGGATTGGCCGGCGCCGCGATCCACGAATTCGAACACGCGTTTACCGGCGTGCGTGATTCCCGCGACAAGAGGTTCATTGCCGCGCTGCCCAAATGGGTCCTTTCACGGGCCTGACGAGAAAGGGACCATCTAGATGCATTGCACGCAGTGCGGCGCCGCCGCTTCGCCGGATGCCAGATTTTGCGGGGATTGCGGGTCGCCCATCGGCAGCCCGTGTGAGTCGTGCGGCTATCGCAATAGCCGCCAAGCGGAGAGGTGCGGTGGGTGCGGGACGACCCTCGGCGAGACCGCGAAATCGGCCGCTGAGCGGAGGCAACTCACGATCTTCTTCGTGGATATCGTCGGCTCGACCGCGCTCGCGGAGTCCCTCGATCCCGAGGATCTCCGCGACATCTACGCGCGCTACCAAGCCGTCTGCGGTGACGCGATCCGTCAGTACGACGGGCACATCGCCCAGTATTTGGGCGACGGGATCATGGCCTACTTCGGCTACCCACACGCCCACGAGGACGACGCCCTTCGCGCGGTCCGAGCCGGGCTCGAGATCCTGGAACGAGTCGAGGATTTCGGAGTCGAGGGGACCCGTCCATACGTCCGAATCGGAGTCCATACCGGTCTGGTGGTGGTCGGGGATGTGGGTGCCGGGGAGCGACACGAGACGCTGGCTCTGGGCGAGGCGCCGAACGTGGCGGCTCGGGTTCAAGCGGAAGCGGAGCCGGACTCGCTGCTGATCAGCGAATCCACGCGCAAGCTGGTCCCCGGGTCGTTTCGACTCGAGGATCGCGGTGAGCGAGCCCTGAAGGGGGTATCCCAGCCGTTGCAGATCTGGCGGGTCGTCGGTCTCAGCGACGCCGCCAGTCGGTTCGAGGCCGCCACGGCATCCGGCTTGGCACCGTTCGTGGGTCGCGAAGCCGAGCTCGAGATGATGCGGTCGGCGTGGCTGAGGGCAACGGACGGCATTGGGCAGACCGTGCTTCTCCGTGGCGAGGCGGGAATCGGCAAGTCCCGTTTGATTGGGGCTGGACGGGACTTGGTCGCCGAGTACCCCCACGAGGAGTTCTTGCTCGAGTGCTCGCCGTACCACGCCAACAGTGCGTTCTACCCGGTCGTCCAGATGCTGGAGCGGCGCCTGGGCCTCGACGAGGATTCGTCCCCGGCAGCCTCGGTCGAGGCCATCGAAGAGTTGGTGACGGCCCGCGGTCTCCGGCCCGACGACGCGGTACCCCTGCTCGCGTCGTTGTGCGACGTACCGGTCGGGGGGCGCTATGAGCAGGTGGAGCTGAACCCGGCGATGCATCGGTATCAGACCCTCTCGGTCTTGACCGACCTCCTCTTGGGGCCGGTCGACGGAGGACCACCCTCCATCGTGGTCATGGAAGACCTCCATTGGGCGGACCCTTCGACTCTGGAGCTGCTCACCTCGTTGGTAGCCCGGCAGGCTGATCACCCCGTGTTCGTCCTCGCTTCGACCCGCCCGGATCTGCCCGAGCTTTGGTCCGCCGACGAGAACCGACAGGACTATCCGGTCGAGGCGCTGCCGAGCTCGGACACGCGTGCGCTGGTCGAAGGCGTGCTCGAAGGCAAGACGCTCCCGGAAGAAGTGCTCGAGGAAATCGTCGTCCGCACCGGCGGAATCCCGTTGTTCATCGAGGCGGTCACCCGGACCGTGATCGACGCGGGCGTGCTCGTGGAACGCGATGGCGGCTACGAATTGAAGGGCGCGCTCCCGAAGGAGCTCATTCCCGCGACGGTCCATGACTCGTTGATGGCCCGCATCGACAAGCTCGGTGAGCATAAGGGGGTCGCGCAGCTCGCTGCGACGATCGGACGCGTGTTCGGCCAGCAGCTCCTGCTGGTGCTGTCCGGGCGCAGCAGCCAGGAGCTCGAGCGCGCGCTGAAGCACGTGATGGACCTCGACCTCGTCTCTCGGTCCGGCTTCTTCCCCGACTGGAGCTACACGTTCAAGCATGCGCTGCTGCGAGACGCCGCCTACGAGTCGCTGCTGCGGAAGACTCGCCAGGAATACCACGGCAGGATTGCCGCCGCGCTGAGGGACCGCTTTCCGGAGATCGCTCAGGAGCAGCCGGAGCTGCTGGCGAGGCACTTCGAGGAGGCGGGTCTCGTCGACGACGCCGTCGACTACCTCCACCGCGCGGGTCAGCGCGCCATGGAACGCGGAGCGCACGTGGAGGCCATGGCTGCGTTCGGCAAGGCGATCGGGTTGCTCGAAGGAGAGGACGAGAACCCCGATCGACAGCGGCAAGAACTGGCCTTGCGCGCCTCGATGGGCGGCTCGCTGGTGGCGACGAAGGGCTACTGTGCGCCGGAGTTCGAGGCCAACGCTGTCCGGTCCCGCGAGATCTGCGACTCGCTGGGAACGCCACCCGAGCTCGCACCTGTCCTCTACAACTTGTGGGTGCTCAACCTGGCCGCGAGCCGGCGCGAGCCCACCGAGCGGTTTGCGCAGGAGTTGCTCGACTTCGTGCACACGCTACCCGAGGGCACCGCGCACGTCAGTGCGTGGTTCGCTCATGGGTGCACGCTTCTGTATCGCGGAAGATTCAAAGAGGCTCGCGCGTCGTTCGACCGCTCTCTACAGCACTGGTCGCCGGACATGCATGCGGAGCTCGTGCGCATCTACGGCGACGATCACGGTCTCTTCGCGATGGTCTATCTCCAGTGGATCCACGTCTTCGAAGGCAAACCGAAGAAAGCACTGGACATGGTAAGGCGCACGCTGCGTCTGGCTGAGGAGTTTGCCGATCCGCTGGCCGAAGTGCTGACGCTCACGTTCGCGATGATCGTGCACCACGACCTTCGCATGCCCGACGAGACGCGGAGGTTCGCCGACCGCACGATCACCCTGGCGGGGCAGCAGGGATTCCCGTTCTGGCGATCGAACGGCCTCATCGGTCGAGGGCTGCTTCGGGTACAAGCAGGGGAGCTCGACGGGGGGCTCGAGGACATCCAGACGGGGCTCGGCTTCTTCGACCTCATCGCGCAGAAGCTGCCGCTCACGTATTGGACGTCGTATCTGGTGGATGCGCGCTTGGCTCGGGCCGAGTTCGAGGAGGGGATCGAGGTCGTCGACAGGCTGTTGGAGATGTCCGCGACCAATGTGGATTCCTTCTTCGAACCGGAGTTGCTCCGGCTCAGGGGCATGCTGTTGGAGGCCTCGGGTCGTCCGGACGAGGCTCTCGATCACTACGACAAGGCGATCGACGCGGGCCGAGCGACCGGCGCTGCGTACTACGAGCTGCGTGCGGCTAACAGCGCGGCGAAGGTGCTCGACGCCCGTGGAGAAGGCTCGAAGGGTCGTGATCTCATCGCCGCAGCGGTGGCCAAGATCGCCGAGGGAGATGAACTCCCCGACGTGATCGAGGCCCGGGAGATGCTCAGCCGCCTCGGCGCAGGAACCGCCGATTGACTCGACGCGCCCTGGTCATCGGGTCGACGGGACATATCGGACAGGCCATCACGCGAGAGCTGCTGGCGCGCGGGTACGCCGTCTCCGCGACCACCCGGGCTCGGTCCCCTCGCGGGCTCGCCGACCTGGACGTCGAACTCCTTCGCGGTGACGCCGACAGCCCCGGACAGCTTGCGGCGTGGACCGCGGGGCACGACGTCGTGATCGACGCGGCCGCTCCCTATCCGGTCAACATGTTTCTGCCCTCTGGACCCGCGGGGCGGACTCACGTTGCCCGTGCCAAGAGGCGGGCCGTCGACCTCGTGGAAGCAACCGAAGCCTCGGGCTCGACGCTCGGCTATGTCTCGAGCTTTACCACGCTCGAGCGGCCCGACCCGCCGGGGAGCTTAGCCGCGATCGAGGCCTCGATGCGACGGCAGGTCCACCCGTATTTCGCGGTCAAAGACGCGATGGAGGAGGTGGTCCTGGCGGGGGCACGGCGCGGCGTGCCGGCGGCGATCGTCAATCCGGCCACCTGCATGGGTCCGTGGGACCGTCGGGCCAAGGACGCGTTCGTTCCCCAGCTTCTCTCGGGTGTCGTGCCGGCGACCGTAACCCGACCGGTCAACGTGATCGACGTGCGCGACGTAGCAACCGCTCTCTGTACCGCGATCGAAGCGGAACACTTCGGCGAGCCCATCCCGCTGTGCGGGCACAACATCGCGGTCGACGACCTAGCCGCGAGGGTGTGTTCTTTGGGCGGAGTCCCGGCGCCGGTCTTCCGTACCTCGGCTCGATTGGCAGCGGCGACGACCCTCTGGGCCGAGGCCGCCTGGGCCATCACCGGTCGGCCGGCGCCGATCCCCGCGCTCTGGACGCTGCTGATCCTCGAGGGATACGAGATGTCACCCAGTCGGGCCCAACGCGAACTGGGTCTCGTCCCGCGGCCCCTTGACGAGACGATTCGCGATTCCATCGCCTGGTACCGCGCGACTGGCGCCTGCTAGCCGTGCTCGGGGCGACCCCTAGCGTCGTCCTGCCGAGTCTCCTACCAGTCCTCCGGCGGGTTTGCCTCGGCATCGTTGGTGCCTGCGGTGTCAGGGTCCTTCCCCGAGCGCTCGCGGTCGTGTGGCGGCGGACCCACATACCAGTCGGCGTCCCACGAGTGCGCCAGCGGTAGGATTCTGTCCTTGTCGGGCCCTACAGCGCTTCTCGGAACGACGTAGTCGGGTTTCTGCCACGCCTTCGACAGGCTATGGACAACGGAGTCGAATGGCAGACGACACCGTTCCCGGGCCTGCTCGACCAGGTCGACGAGGCCCTCGCGATGGCGCTGGGCCTCTTGGTTACGCCCGTCGTCTTTCTCCAACTTACCATACTTCTTTAAAGCCTCTTCCTGGGCCTCCAAGAGGCGGAGAAGATTCTCTTTCGGGTCCGCGGCCTCCATGCCCTCAATGTTGATATCGGCGTCGACCACCTCTTTGACCGCTTTCAGCACGCGCTTCCAGTGCTCTGAGACGTCCGCGTTCGGATCGGCCAACTCCTTCTTCAAGAGCTTCAAGTCATCCCGCGTGTCTATCAGGTCCGCCTGGTAGTCCGTGAACTTTTTCAACAGCGTGGCGAGCCCTTTAATCCGTTCTCCGTCGAGCCACGGGTGGTACTGACTTTTCGCCTTGCGGAACTGCTCGAATATCTGCATACCCTCCTCGGCCTTCAGGTCGTCGGACTCCCCCCTGAGCTGTTTCGCGGTGCGCTCGAGAATCGCCCGCTTGCCACTCCGCCACCTGGCGTCCGGGTCCCAATTTCCCCATTCGCGGGAGAGGAGAGACTCGATCACCATCTGCGGGTCGACGTTGCGGAGCACGTCCTTCAACTCATCCAGTGTCAGCCCCTTGGTGGAATCACTGACGGAGGAGAGGATGCCACGCGCTGCGTGCACGGCGGGCGTGAGCCTACGGGGGTCACCCACGTCGAGCGTCAGCCCGGCCTGTTCGTAGACGTTGGGCGGCGTCGATTCCTCGGTCGCCTTGTACAGGTAGGTATCACCCTTACTCTTGGTCCAGCCCTGGCTCCCGTCCCGCCTCGAGACCGGTGTCCCCAGCGCCTCCTCGATCGTACCGCTCAACCAGAAGGGCCGGATGGGCTGCACGACGTAGACGACGCCACCCCCTTCGCTGTCCACCGGCTGGCCGATCAGCCCCAGCTTACTGACGAGCGGCAGCGTCGGATACTCACGGACGCGCACATGGATGGGCCGTTCGATCTCGCGAAAGTCCTTGAGCGCGCGCAGCGTTCGGTGGACTCGGACGAACGACTGATAGCAGGCACGGTCCGGCTCGGCCACGTCCCGGAACTGCTTGATGGTGTAGATCGAGACCGGTTGTGTGTTGCTCAACAAGTCCAGGGCCATCGCCCTGGCGTGCTCGACCTTCTGCTTCGTGGCCTCGTCGCTGCGCGCCTTCTTCTTGCGCTTGAGCTCGGCTTTCAAAGCGCCACCCCAGCTGTCCGCGATGGTCCGCCATGCCTCTTCCTCGGCCTCGGGCGGCTCCCCATCGAAGAGCTCCAGGATGGTCCGACGCACCGCTTTCTCACCGCCACCGACCACGGGCAGGACCTGGGCCTCCAGGTTCAGCAAAGGCTGCTTGACGGAGGACGCGGGGCCGTCGCTCGACATCCACTCGTGCTCGGGCACGATGAAGTGGGCGGGGGACGTGGCGATGCCGAGCACCTCCGCCGAGGCTGCGGCGGCGGTCGCGTTGTCGCAGAAGGTGAAGGCCTGCACGAGCCCCACGCCGCGGAGCTCACTCTTGCCGTTCTCGTGGAACTCGCGGCGCACGGGCACGGCCAGTGACAACTCGTAATCGGTCCAGTCGCCGATGTTGTCGTTGTCCGAGGTCACCTCGTCCAGGCTCGAGACCGTGAGGTAGACGTAGGCGAAGTCACCCTCCCCCGCCCAGAGCTTCAGACGTTCGCCCTCGCCGGGTGTGTCACCCTCCAGCGCGGTGTTGAAGGATTTCTCGACGAAGTCACTCAGCACTTTTCGGTGCGCGAGCAGGGGAAGCACCCGGACCGTCGCATCCGGGAACCGGAACGGCCCCGCGATGGAGCGGTTGGAGGCGCCGAGCGCGGTGTTGAAGAGCTTTTCGGTGATCGGCACGTCGGTCGCCTCGCCGACCGTCTTGCCCTCAGAGGCTCGCCAGACGCCGTCACGACCCCGCCACGCGAGGGTCGTACCGGGTTCGTAGACGACATTGGCCTTGTACCAAAAGGGCGACACCGGCTTGAGCATGGCGACGTCACAGTCTGGGCCGCGCCACGACTTCTCGACCTCGAGCCCCAGCGTCTCCGCGATGGGAAGCGTAGGCCACTGGTACAGGCGGATCGAGTGGCCGCCGGAGATGTCACCCAGGAGAAGTTGTTGCTCACCCAGTACGCCCGCGCCGCTCAGGCCCGTGAACCGCATGGGCCCGTTGGTGAGGGCCTGATAGCAGTACTTGCGGGGGTCTTCCGACATCCGGAACTGCTTGAGGTTGATCGTGTTCGCCGAGACGTCGGGGCTGAACGGGAAGAACATCGAAGCGAGCTTCGACCCCATCGTGCCCCAGTTGGCCGGATTCGCCCCGGGCTGCCGGGGCATCAGGCCGAGCCCGGGAAGGAGCTTGAGCGCATCGCGGGTCACGTCGGACGCGGCCCGGGCGACGTTGTTCGCGATCGTCCACGGCATGATCGCGCACGTCGGGTCGAACGGCACGCGGATGTTCGTGATCGGCGCCCGCCGGTCGATCTCGAGGAGCGGCTGCTGCTCGAGCTTGCCGCCGGCATAGAGATCCTTGAACACGTTGGTGCTGATCGTCGCGACGTTCACCGGGGCCTGCGGGTTCTTCACCCAGCCACCCGTCGTCGGCGTGATCGAGGCGATCGTCTTGGGCCAGCCATAAACGCTGCGCCCGACCGCCATCGACATGTCGTCGTCGACGTAGATGAACGGTGCCACGGAGGCCCAGTCGTGGAACTGCCACCGACCGTCGACGACCTTGTACCACTCGACCGCGACGTTGAAGAGGATCTCGCGTTGCGCCAGCCAGCCGTAGTTTCCGACCTCGATCGCCATCTTGCCGTAGTCGAGCACGCAGAGATACACGTACGGCACGGCGACGCGGAATCGGCCCACCTCGGGCGGGACGATGTTGAGGTAGTTGTCCACGAAGCGCTGGAGCGTGTTCAGCCGTGCCCTGAGCGGGAAGACCTTGGCCGCCATTCCCTCGAAGGGGAACGGGGGTTGCACCGGAAGCGACACTCCCGGAACCTCGGCGAACGGCGGCATTCTGCCCTCGGCCATATTCACTCCCTCATGGTGGCGACGATCCGTGTCGCGGTGGCTGCCCCTCCGCCGCGGTGGCTGCACGCCGGTCGTGATCCGGGTCCTCGGGCGACACCGTCCAGCCTCGGGGGAGGGCAGCGTGAGCATGCGGCAAGGAGCTCGCTGCGTCAAGCGAAAACCGCCGAAGAGGTCGGCGAGTCGCGGCTTGCCGGCGATCGGACCCACCGGGTAGCTTCCGCCGTCAAGGTGGTGCCTTCCACGAAATGTGATCCCGAATGACGAGTCCCCTGGTCGAGCGTGTCGTCCTGGTCGACGAGCAGGACCACGAGCTGGGGTCGGCGGAGAAGCTGGCGGCGCACGAGAGCGGACATCTCCACAGGGCGTTTTCCGTCTTTGTGCTCGACGAGGACGACCGGCTCATGCTCCAACGCCGAGCCAACGGCAAATACCACTCGCCGGGCCTCTGGTCCAACACGTGCTGTGGACATCCGCGGCCGGGCGAGCCCGTTGTCGACGCCGCGCAGCGGAGACTCTTCGAGGAAATGGGCTTCGCGTGTCCTCTCGGGTTCGAGTTCAGCTTTCTGTATCGGGCCGAGTTGGGGAACGGGCTTACGGAGCACGAGCTCGACCATGTGCTCACCGGCCGGTTCTCCGGCGAGCCGCGGCCCGACCCGAGCGAGGTCGGCGCGTGGCGCGTCGCGTCCGTGGCCGAGGTTCAGGCCGAGCTCGCGAGCGATCCCGCTGCGTACTCGGCGTGGTTTCCCTTGGCCTTCCAGGGCCTGATCGACCGGGGATGGCCTCGCCCGACCGATTGAGGCGAAGGACGACGGATCAGCCTAGGCCGACCTGCTCCAGGATCCCGATGAACCGAGGGTGCGTCCGCACGGGATCGTAGACGGGATGAACCCCGAGCCAGATGAGATCGGTGGCTCGTTGCTCGCTCGCCGAATCCAGCCGGTCCAAGGCCTCATCGCTGCGCCCGAGCCCGATCAGCACGCGAGCGAACAGCGCCTCAGACACGTATTTGAGGCTCGCGCGCTCCTCGAGGCGACGTAGGATGCCCAGTGCCTTGTCCGTTTGCCCGGCCTGAGCGAAGGCGTGCCCGAGCGCCGCCACGGTCTCCGAGGACTCCCCGGCCAGCTCGACCGCCAATTCGAGAGACTCGATGGCGAGTTCGGGCTCGCCGCGGCTCTCGTGACTCGCGCCCAGGAAGAAATGCACCAGGGGGAAGCGTGGGTGGAGCCGGGCCACCTCTTCGAACTCTCGTTGGGCCCGCTCGAAATCCCGCTCGTAGAACGAAACGATGCCGCGACTGACCGCGATCGCGCTCGAGGCTGGGTCTAGGTCTCGCGCCAAGTCGAGCTGGTCGCGAGCCTCGGCGAAGCGTTTTCGCGGAGCGAGGACGTTGGTCGCATACCATTGATGCGCCGTCGGATAGGAAGGCGACAGCTCGAGCGCTTGAAGAAAGCCCGACTCGGCCCCTTCCCAGTCCCAGTCCAGGATGCCTCTCACGCACGCGATATCGGCCATCGCCTCACCGAGCGTGGGATCGATCGACAGGGCGCGGTCGGCCGACGCACGGGCCTTCTGCAAGACGTCCTTCG
>JAOTVL010000069.1 GCA_029863525.1 Gemmatimonadota bacterium | reverse complement strand
CCGGTCCCCAGTACCGTCGCGCGAACTCGGCGAGCGTCGCCTTGAAATCGATGAACGTCACACCCTCGTCGATCACGAGCCCTTCGATCTGCATGAAGGCCGGCGTATGGGTCGCGTCGTACGTGTCGCGTCGATAGACCCACCCCGGCGCGATGATCCGAATCGGCGGTTCATGGGCCTCCATGGTACGCATCTGTACGGGCGACGTATGGCTGCGCAGGAGTACCGAGTCGACCAGGTACAGCGTGTCCTGCTCGTCGGCCGCGGGGTGGTCGAGCGGCGTGTTGAGCGCCTCGAAGTTGTACCACTCCGAATCTGCCTCCGGACCCCGAGCACGCGTGAATCCGAGGTCCCGGAAAATGTGCCAGATCTCGTCTACGGCCTGCGTGATGGGGTGGAGTCCTCCCCTCCAGGCCGTACGGGCCGGAAGCGTGAGGTCGAGCGTCGGTCCCTCGGCGTCCCGGGTTAGCGCCGCGCTCCGTTGGTCGAGCGCCACGGCGACGACGCTTTTGACCCGGTTCGCTTCCTGACCGATGACGGGTCGTTCCTCGGGGGCCAGCGCGCCAAGCCCCCTGAGCACCGCCGAGATTCGCCCTTCACTGCGTCCGAGGAACCTGACCCTCACCTGTTCCAGCACCGCCACGTCTTCAGCGGAGGCAATGGCTTCGAGAGCCTCGTGTTCGAGCTCTCGGAGAGCGTCGGTCGGATCTTGGTCGCTCATGGTCGTCGTGTGTGATTCACCGGGCATCCGGAGAGGGGGTTGGGGAGTCGACCGGGCCGTATTCGAGCCGGTCTACGACGAAAGGCCCCACGGCAAAGCCGCCGTGGAGCCCTTCGGATCGTGCGTCGGAGGGGTCGTCGCCGACTCAGCCGGCCTTGGCGGCCAGCCCTTCCTTGGCACGATCCACGACCGCACCAAACGCCTCGGGGTTGCGGACCGCGAGGTCGGCGAGCGCCTTGCGGTCCAATTCAACCCCTGCCTCCTTGAGCCCGTTCATGAACCGGGAGTACGACATGTCGTGCTCGCGGGCCGCCGCGTTGATACGGGCGATCCAGAGCCGCCGGAAGTTCCGCTTCTTCTTCTTGCGGTCCCGGTACGCGTGCTCCCACCCCTTCTCGACCGCATCCTTCGCCGTCTTGTAGAGGTTCTTCCGACCGCCGAAGTACCCCTTGGCTGCCTTGAAGATCTTCTTCTTCTTCTTGTTCCGCGCTACGGCGGAGGTCGAGCGTGGCATCGGTCAGCCTCCTATGAGCCGTAGGGAAGGATCTTGTGGAGCTTCTTGGCGTCGCCCTTCGCGACGACGTCCGGCTTCCGCAGACGGCGCTTCCGCTTCTGGGTCTTCTTCGTGAGGATGTGGCTCTTGTTGGCCCGCATCCGCTTGAGCTTTCCGCTCGCGGTCTTCTTGACGCGCTTGGCCGCGCCACGGTGGGTTTTCATCTTCGGCATGCTACTACATCTCCCATTCGCCCCGTGCGGGGCGATTCATATTCGTCGGTCCTGCGGGTGCTACACCTTCAGTGGAGCCACGACCATCGACATGATGCGGCCGTCCATGTTCGGCTGCATCTCTGCCTTGCCCAAGTCCTGGATGTCCTCCAGGACCCGGGACAACACCTCCAGCCCGATCTCCGGATGGGTCACCTGTCGACCCCGGAACATCATGGTCAGCTTCACCTTGTTTCCTTCTTCGAGGAAACGCCGCGCATGGCCGACCTTGAATTGGTAGTCGTGATCCTCGATCCCCGGTCGGAACTTCACCTCCTTGACCTTGATCGTATGCTGTTTTTTCCGCGCCTCGCGTCTCGCCCGGTCCGCCTCGTACTTGTACTTCCCGTAGTCCATCATCTTGACGACGGGTGGTCGGGCTTCGGCCGCTACTTCGACCAGATCCATTCCTCGCACTTCAGCCCGCTCTCGGGCCTCGTCGATCGAGACGATACCGATCTGCTCGCCATCGTCTTGGATGAGTCGAACCGGACTGATCCGGATCTGCTCGTTGACACGGACTCTTTTGTCGCTGATTTCCCTGCCTCCCCGATGGAGTTCTCCGGTGAACGCCGTCCAGCGCTCATCACAACGAAAAAGCCCGAGACGAGTCTCGGGCCGCAACCGTGGGCGGCGAGCGGACAAAGTACGCTCCCCGACCGATTTCGCGACCCTCGCGGCGACTCCGTAGAGGCCGGAAGGTGGAGCCGCCGGTCAGTGCGACTCTCTTCCAGATTGTGACCCGTCCAACGGACGGACGAAAAAGATGCCCGAAGGCCCGCCCGAGGTCAACGGGCGGGCCTCCCTGCCGGACCCTATCCGAGCGAACGCGTTCGGATCTCCTCCGAGATGCGCGCGATGAAGTCCGCGCGGGCCATGACGTCCTGCTTCTTTCCTTCCCCTCGTCGACGCACCGCAACCGTGCCGTCGGCCGCCTCCCGCTCCCCGACCACGCCCATGTACGGGATCTTCAGCGTCTCGGCTTCGCGGATGCGGTATCCGAGCGTCTCCCGGGACTCGAGCGTCGCCCGCACTCCGGAGGCGACCAACGCGTCGACCAACTCCTGCGCGCTCTCGTTCCACTGCTCGCCGACCGAGAGCACCCGAGCTTGCTCGGGCGCGAGCCACGTGGGGAAGGCCCCACCATAGTGCTCGATGAGCCCGCCCACGAAGCGCTCCATCGACCCGAGCAGCGTGCGATGGATGACCACGGCCTTGTGGGCCTGATTGTCCGAGCCGACGTACTCGAGCCCGAAGCGCTCGGGCATCTGAAAGTCGAGCTGGAACGTCCCACCCTGCCACTCCCGACCGATCGCGTCGACGACGTTGACGTCGATCTTGGGCCCGTAGAACGCGCCGCCCCCCTCGTCGACGACGTAATCGACGCCCCGCTTTTCGAGCATCTCGCGAAGCGTCTCCGTGGCAGCGTCGTAAGCCGCCGGGTCCCCGATCGCTTTTTCGGGGCGCGTCGCCAGCGCCACGTGGTACTCGTAGCCGAAGATCTTCAGCAGGTAGTCGGCCAAATCGAGTAGGCGGTCGTACTCGTCCGCGATCTGGTCTTCACGCACGAAGATGTGGGCATCGTCCTGCGTGAACGAACGGACGCGCAACATCCCGTGGAGCGCGCCCGAGCGCTCGTACCGATAGCACGTACCGAGCTCCGCGAAGCGTAGCGGCAAGTCGCGGTACGAACGCGTTTGCGTCCTATAGATCATGAAGTGATGCGGGCAATTCATGGGCTTCATCCGAAAGCGCGTGCCCTCGTCGTCCATCGCCGGGAACATGTTGTCCTCGAAGACCTCGAGGTGCCCGCTGATCCGGTACAGCTCCTCGCTCGCCACTTGCGGCGTGTACACGAGCTCGTAGCCGTGCGCCAAAAGCGTCTCCTTCAAGAACTCCTCGATCGTGTGCCGGATGATGCCACCACGTGGGTGCCAGAGTACGAAGCCCTGACCGACCTCCTCCTGGATCGAATAGAGGTCGAGCTCCCTGCCGAGGACGCGATGGTCCCTCTTCTTCGCCTCCTCGAGGCGCTCGAGATGCGCGGCCAGCTCGTCCTTCTTGTGGAAGGCCGTACCGTAGATGCGCTGCAGCATCTGCCGCTTCTCGTCGCCTCGCCAATATGCGCCGGCCCCGGACAGCAGCTTGAAATGCTTCAGTCGACCCGTGCTCGGGACGTGCGGTCCCTTGCACAGGTCGAGGAAGGGCCCGTTCTCGTAGACCGTGATCACCTCGTCGTCGTCGAACTCCTCGAGTCGCTCGAGCTTCAGCGGATCGTCGGAGAAGAGCTCACGGGCCTCCTCCTTCGACACGCGCCTGCGCTCGAAGGGCTGATCGGCGTCGACGACCTCCGCCATCTTCTTCTCGAAGGCTTCGAGATCGTCCGGCGTGAACGGGGATCCGACGTCGAAGTCGTAGTAGAAGCCCTCGTCGATCGCCGGACCGAAGCCGATCCCCGCGCCGGGCCGCAGCTCACGAACGGCCGTGGCGAGAATGTGGGCGGCCGAATGGCGCAGGACCGCGAGCGACTCGGGGTCCTTCTCCGTGAGAATGCGGATCTCGGCGTCTTCGCCGATCGGCTCCATGAGCCCGATCGTCTCACCGTTCACGACGGCCGCGACGGCCGCCTTCGCGAGGCCCGGCCCGATCGACGCGGCCACGTCGGCGGCCGTGGAGCCGGACGCCATCTCGCGCACGTCGCCATTGGGGAGCGTGATGCGAATCTGTTCGCTGGACATGGTTCTTCTCTTTTTCGTGGTTCGGGGCTACGAATCCCGGCTGCCACACAAGAAAAAGCGCGGCACCCGAGGGTCGGGGCCGCGCGTCGCGTCGGGTTCGATTCAGCTCAATCGACGCACGCCGCCCCTGGGCCGGTGGTCCGGCCCGAAGTGGTCGTGGTCGTGGTGGTGCCCTGTCGGCGCATGACGCCTGGTCTCCTTCCGAATCGATGCTTCCGAACGATGGTATCTCCAACGCGTCGGGTCAACCGAGGCTGCGGCTCCCTACCCTTCCTGGTCGGGCGAGGGCAGGCCCGGGTTGGCCGACATCCGCTCGAAGAAGCGATCGGCGAATGCTCTCAGTGTCGCGCCGTCCCGAAAGGCCGAGTGGGGAATCGGCAGGAAGGCGTTGCGGCCAAGATACACGAGAAAGGACCCCGGCCCGTCGACGACCCTGTCGATCGCGTGCCAACGGGTCAGGCGCTTGTAGCTGTCCGTTTCGTCCCAAATGCCCTCTTCGGTCAGCCTCACACGGTGCGTCCCGAACATCCCGTTGGCGATCCCGTCTCTCGCGAACGTCTCGTACTGCCTCTTCTGAGAGCGCCGAAAGCTGATCGGCAGGAGCGCGACCGCGGTCAGGCCGGCGAAGAGCCACGCGGTCGAGAAGAACGCATACCCGCCCAGAAAGCCGAGAACCGCGATGGCCACGACCAGTAGCGCGAACGACCGACGCCCTTGGCGCACAGCCTTCAGGAAGATCTCCGAAGTGCGGTTGTGCTCCATGGCGACGTCGACCCATTCCTCGGGCGTGAGCTCGAACTCGACGACGATCGGTTCGGTCGCGGTCGGCTCAGGCGCGTCGGAGCTCCCCTGGCGCGGCGCGGTCGGCTCGAGGGCGTCGGAGCCCCCCTGGCGCGGCGCGGGCGCCCCACCCCACTCAGCGGCCATCGCGCCTCGGTTCGACCGCGTCGAGAATGTCACCGACGACCTTGTTCAGGTACGGCGCGAAGCCGTCGCCTGGGCTCGGACCCAACCGCACGATCACCATGTCGCGCGAGGGGATGATCACGGTGTTCTGCCCCATGAACCCCGCGGGCCAGTAGGCGTCGGGTGGCATGCGGTCGTACGCCCCGCCAGCGTTGAGCCAGAAGAGCCCTCCGTAGCCCAGACTCGGGTGCGCCGGCGCCGGCGTGCTGATGTAGTCGGCCCACCCCTCGGGCAGAATGCGCTCGCCCTCCCAGACGCCGTCGTTGAGATGCAGCAGCCCGAAGCGCGCCCAGTCGCGCGCGGACATGTAATCGTAGCCGGTCAAGATGAAGTTGCCCCAGGCGTCGGTCTCGAGCACCGCGTTCTTGATGCCGATCCGGTCGAAGAGTGCCGTCCACGGGAACGCGTGATACGACTCGCCCCGCGCTTCGACGGTCTCGCGCACGATCTTTCCGAGCGTGAGCGGATCGGAGTTCAGGTACCTCCAGCGGGTTCCCGGTTCGACGGCGAGCGGGAAGCTCACCGCGTGACGAAACACGTCGATCCCGTCGAAGTAGATCCGGAAGTGATGGTTCTCGGTGGAGAGGGAGTTTGGGTTGCCGAGGCCGAGATTGTTGAAGTCCAGGCCGCTGCTCATGTGCAGCAGGTCGGCGATCGTGATTTGGCTTCGTGGGTCGTCGGGCGCTTCCCACTCCCGAATCGGCGCGCGCTGATCGACCGTGAGCGCGCCCTGCTCCACCAGCACCCCGACGAGCGCCGCGGTGATGCTCTTCCCTTGCGACCACGACAGATGGGGCATGTCTCGCGACACCCCAGGCGCGTAGCGCTCTCCTATGATGCGCCCACGGTAGACCGCCACGATGGCTCGCGTGTTCTGACCGTGCTCCTGGTTCCCGATCGCGTAGTCGAGCGCGCGCTCCAAGGCTCTCGTGTCGACCTCCGGGGGGAGCGCGGCGTCCGAGAGCCGCTCCCCGGTCGGCCAGCGCTCCCACTCCGCGAGTGGCCATTGCTTGCCCACCTCGGTCGGGGAAAACGAGATGTCGTCGGCGCCGCGCGGGAGGATCGAGCAGCCCTGGTCGCCGTTATACTGCGCGACGCGGTCGGGTATGCCGGGCGCGGACATCACCACCCGCTTCCTCTCCTGATCGACGACGTAGGTCATGTCGTCGCTCCACGAGAAGTGTGCGAAGCGACGCTGGTCGGCCGCCGCGTGCAGCTCGGGTGGCCGACCCTGAACCCACACGCCCGAGCACAGGAGCTTCGCGTTCAACGCCAGAGCGAACTCCTCCGGCGCGGCGTCGTCCGACGGCCACTGGGCACGCGCCGGGGCCGGGGCAAAGAGCAGGAGCGTGAGCCCCACGATCAGCCATCGTTTCATCTCGTCACTCCGTGCGTCGATACACGAGCCACCCGCCCAACGGGAAAAGCACCATCCACGCCACGACCAGGCCCGAACGCAGCGACCCGGACGGCAAGGCCGTGCCCAGCACGACGACCACGAGGAACGCGACGGCGAAGTAGACGACGAGCGTCTTCAAGCGCCGCGCAGGTACGATGCGACTTTCCGGCATCGTGGCCTACCCGCCTCGGTTCGGTCGAGGCACGAGATCGACCTCGGGCGCTGCCTGATCCGTGTAGACCCTCCGGAGCAGGCCCCTCATGTCCCCGGCGATGACCCCGTTGATCCGATCGATCTCCGGCGGCACACGCTCCCAGGACCGTTCGATCCACCAGAGCGCGTCCGCCGTGGGCAAGGCGCTCGCCCCCTGGATGCGGCCCCACATGCCCGCTCCGTCCGAGACGTCGTCGAGATCCTCCTCGAGCGCGTCGAGCCGTTCGCTCATCGCCTCGACTTCGGAAAGGAGCGACTCCGCACCGTCCTTTCCCTCGAGCAGCGCCTCCACGTCCTCGAGCTGATCGCGCATCTCGTCGAGCGCATCGCCCGCAGCTTCCACCGGGCCGGACAATCGGTACGACTCCAGCATCGCCTGGTGCCGGACCATCAGCTCGCGACGGCTCAGCTCCACACGGGGATCCATGCGAACCTGCAGCTCCTGTTGCACCACGTCGTCGCCGGTGGTGAGCTCCACGATGTAGATGCCCGGCAGGACGCGCGGGCCCGGATCCATCGGCTCGCCATCGGCGTCGTCTTCGACGAGTCGAAGATCCCAGATCACCTCGTTGAGACCCGCTTCGCCCGGGCCGTCGAGCTGGCGCACTTCGTTGCCCGTCGCGTCCGTCACGCGAATCGTCAGGTCGTCGACGCTCGTACTCAAGTGGTAGCGGATGCGCGCGCCCAGCGGTGGGTTCTCCGCTTCGTAGATCCCCGGCGTCCAACCCTGGGGTGTGTACGGGTTGTACGACGTCGCCCGTCGAATCGGGAAGACGTAGGCGTTCGACGCCACGACCGTCGCATCGAGCTCTTGGAGGGGCGTCACGTCGTCCAGGATCCAGATCCCACGGCCGTGCGTGCCGATCACCAGATCGTTGTCGCGGGGGTGGATCTTGATGTCGTCGACCGGGACGGTCGGCAGGTTGCTCTCCATGCGAACCCACTGAGAGCCGAGGTCCGTGAGCACGTAGACGCCGATTTCGTTACCCACGAAGAGCAAGTCGGCGTTCTCGGGATGCTGGGCCAGGGCGCTGACCGAGCTCATCGGCAGGCCGTTCGTGATCCGGCTCCAGTCCTCCCCGTAGTTCCGGCTGACGTAGACGTACGGGGCAAAGTCGTCGGTCCGGTGTCCGTCGAGGGCGGCGAAGACCTTCCCCGGTTGATCGTGCGAGGCCACGATGCGCGTCACGTACGTCCGCGGAGGAAGCCCTTCGAGGTTGTCGGTGACGTCTGTCCACGTCGCCCCACCATCGCGCGTCACATGGAGCCGCCCATCGTCGGCTCCCGTGTACAGCACGGCCGGATCGTGCGGTGATTCCGCGATGGCGGTCAGATTGCCATAGGAAGACTGCCCGTCATTGCGTGACATCTGCGGAGCCGACCCCGGCACACCCATGATCTCGAGCGTTTCACGGTCGATCGCATACGTGAGGTCGCCGCTGATCGCCTCGAAGCTCTGCCCCAGGTCCGTCGACTTGAAGAGCATGTTGGAGCCCGCGTAGACCGTGTTGGGGTCGTGCGACGAGAGCACGACGGGCGAGTCCCAGTTCCATCGGAGCTCGGGAAGCTCGTCGTCCGAGCCAGGGCGTCCGACGGGACGAATCCGCGCCCGCTCCATCGTCTCGAGATCGACGCGTGTAAGGTTGCCACCCTGGGACTCCGCGAACATCACCGTCGGATCGGTCGGGTGCATCACCGTGAAGAAGCCGTCTCCGCTGCCGACGTTGTACCAATCGCGCGTGCGGATGCCCTGGTTCGACCAGGTATCGGAGGGTGCGCACCACGATCCGTTGTCCTGGAGTCCTCCGCATACGTGATACGGGTCACGCATGTCGACGCCGATCTCGTAGAACTGGCCGAGCGGCAGGTTGCGGAATTGATACCAATTTTCGGAACGATCCCAACTGATGGACACGCCGCCGTCGCTACCCAGGATCATGTGGTCGGAGTTGTGGGGGTTGATCCAGAGCGCGTGGTGGTCCAGATGGACCTCGGCCGCGGCGTCGTTCGTGAAGTTCCGCCCACCGTCGGACGTGCGGAAAAGATCAGAGCCTCCCAGATACATCCGTTCGGGATCGTTGGGGTCGATGCGGATCTGCGAGTAGTACATCGGCCGGTTGTTCGTCGTCGAGCGATGCTCCCATGACTCGCCTCGGTCGGTCGAGCAGTACACGCCGTCTTGCGGGTCGCCGGCGTCCTCGACCCCACTCGCGTCGGCCTGCACGAGCGCGCACACCAGGTTCCCGTCGCGACGGTAGACGTCGAGTCCGATCCGTCCCTTGTCGCCTGGCGGAAGTCCTTCCGTGAGCTCGATCCACGTCGCGCCTCCGTCCGTGGTCCGGTAGATGCCGCTGCCCGGGCCGCCTCCGTTGAAGCCCCACGGCTTGCGCATCCGCTGATACATCCCGGCAAAGAGCGTCTGAGGGTCGTTCGGGTCCATGACGAGATCGATGGCGCCGGTGACCTGATCCACGAAGAGCACCTGTTCCCAACTCCGGCCGCCATCTCCCGTCTTGTAGACGCCCCGCTCCTGGTTCGGACCCCACAGGTGTCCGACGGCGGCGACATACGCCACGTCTGGGTCCGTCGGGTGCACCTGGATGCGGGAGATGTGATGCGTGTTCTCGAGACCGAGGTGCCTCCACGACCGCCCCGCATCCGTGGAGCGGTAGACGCCGTTACCCCACGGAGAGCTCTGGCGGTTCTGCGGCTCGCCCGTACCGACCCACACGACATTCGGGTTGGACGGCGCGACCGTCACGTCTCCGATCGAGGCCGTGACCTCGTCGTCGAAGATCGGCTCGAACGTGATGCCCGAGTTCACCGTCTTCCACACTCCGCCGGTCGCGGTGCCCACGTAGAAGACCGTCGGATCGGACTCGACGACCGCCAGGTCCGATATGCGGCCACCCATGATGGTCGGCCCGATTTCACGCCACTCCAGCGCGTTCGCGACGGCGGCCACCTGCTCCACGGTTTGGGCTGCGATCGGAGGGGTGAGCGCGGTGCAGGCGGCGAGCGCCAGGAACGAAGACAGGGCACGAAAACGCATGAACGAGGCCTCTCGGTGCGTCGGATGGGATCGATGACGAGCGTTTGGAAATCCGCCCTGCATCCTAGGGAAAGACGGGGGAGTACGCACGGGGTCGCGGCTCATACGCTTCTTTCCACTGGGCCGGGCCGCCTGCTCGCTGGACGACCTGCGACACATCCCGGCCGCTGCGTGGTACGTAAGCTTCATGACGCTGGCCCGAGGGTCGGTGACACCCAGTGGTTCGACGCACGGAGAAACGGATGGGAAAGCAGCGCAGCTACGAGTCTGACGACATCACCGTCTACTTCGACGGAAGTCGGTGCATCCACGCGGCCCGATGTGTGCACGGCCTGCCGACGGTCTTCAACGCCGAGGCGCGGCCGTGGATTCAGCCCACGCAAAGCAGCGCCGACGAGATCGCGAAGGTGGTCGGCCAGTGTCCCTCAGGCGCGCTCACGTACGAGCGGAGGGATGGCGGACCGGCTGAGGCAGTCCAGGAGGAAGTCACCATCACGGCGGCGAAGGACGGGCCGCTCTACCTAAGAGGCACGATTTCGGTCGTCGATCAAGACGGTCGACCGGTGGAGGCCCGAGGGCGAATGGCACTGTGCCGGTGTGGCGCCTCGAAGAACAAGCCGTTCTGCGACAACAGCCACATCGAGTCCGGGTTCACGAGCGCGTGAGCCGTCCACGTCGGCGGCGCGATGGGCGGATGGTGGCGAGCTCCAGAGGCCCGCGGCTACATCTTCTCGTGCGTCGGGTTCGCGTTGTAGGCCGACGTCCCGCCCGGCGCGATGCTGAGGTACGTCCACCCGTCCCCTGCGTGCATCTTGCCCAGGTAGGTCATCTGCCCCACGTGGTACGCCGTGTGTCCGAGCGACCGATGCAGCGCCTGACTCACCGTGAAGTCGACACCCCGAATCGTGACGGCGTCGTCGAGGTGGCGATCCTCGAGTGAGGCCAGCGTCGCCGTCAGCACGTGCCACCCCCGTTCCCACTTGGCCCTCACCTCCTCCGGACCGACGTCTCGCTCGGCGAACTCCTCTTCACGCTGCCGCCAGGGCTTTTCGCCATCCGTGGTCAGGAAATCGGTGAAGCGCGATTCGAGGTTGCCCGAGATGTGCCACACGATCGTCGCGACCGACAGGCTCCCCGGCGTCGGACGGGCACACAGCTGCACCCGGTCGAGCTGATCGAGCGTTCCCTCACCCAACGCGCGGTATCGCCGGTACTCCCCTTCGATGCTCTCGATCACAGCCCTCATGAAATTGCCCTCCCCAGATGGGGCCGTCCCACACCCGTGTGGCCGGCCGGATGGTCCGTCACGCCCATGCGTCCTAGAATGTGGCCCATCCGACACCAGTCTTCACCACCGCGAGGCTCCTGTCATGAAGAAGTCGTTGCTCCTCCTCTCGCTGACCCTGGCGGCCTGCGTGCCGACCAACCCGGACGTCGCTCGGTGGGAGGCGATGGCCGACGAGATCACGATCACCCGCGACGATTGGGGGATCGCGCACGTTCATGGTCCCACGGACGCCCACGCGGTGTTCGGCATGATCTACGCGCAGGCCGAGGACGACTTCAACCGCATCGAGGTCAACTTCCTCAACTCCCAGGGGCGCCTGGCGGAGGCGGAGGGCGAGGCCGAGATCTGGCGTGACCTGCGCATGAAGCTCTTCATCGACCCGGTCGAGATGCAGTCGCTCTACGCCGAGAGCCCCGAATGGCTCCGGGACCTGATGGATGCGTGGGCCGACGGACTCAACTACTACCTCCACACGCACCCCGACGCGCAGCCACGGGTCCTCACCCACTTCGAGCCTTGGATGGCGCTGACCTTCAGCGAGGGCAGCATCGGCGGAGACATCGAGCGTGTGAGCTTGGGCGATCTCGAGGCCTTCTACGGCGAAGCGGCGGCGTTGGATCGGGCGGCGCAGGCCGACGACGATGCACTCGTCGACTGGACCGAGCCTACGGGCTCGAACGGATTCGCGATCGCGCCCTCCAACAGCGCGACGGGGAACGCGCTCCTGCTCATCAACCCGCACACGTCCTTCTTCTTCCGCTCCGAAGTCCACATGTCGAGCGACGAGGGCCTCAACGCCTACGGGGCAGCCACGTGGGGGCAGTTCTTCATCTACCAGGGCTTCAACGAGGACGCCGGGTGGATGCACACCTCCAGCGGTGTCGACAACATCGACGAGTTCCTCGAGACGGTGGTGGAGCGCGACGGCGAGTACTTCTACGTAGTCGACGGCGAAGAGCGGCCGATGACCGTGCGCGAAGTCACTGTGCCGTATCGGACCGGCGACGGGGGTATGGCCGAACGGACCTTTACCGTGTTCCGCACCCACCACGGACCGATCGTGCGCTCCGAGGGTGACCGGTGGGTCGCCACTGCCCTCATGGAGGAGCCCCTCTCAGCCCTCATGCAGTCGTTCGGGCGCACCAAAGCCCGCAACCTCGACGACTATCGCGAGAACATGCGGATGCACACGAACTCGTCGAACAACACGGTCTATGCGGATTCGGAAGGCAACATCGCGTACTGGCACTCGAACTTCGTGCCCGAGCGAAATCCTGGCATGAACTGGCTCCAACCGGTCGACGGGAGCCTATCCGCCAACGACTGGGGCGAGCCCCATTCGATCGAGGAGACCCCCAACGTCTTCAACCCGCCGTCGGGGTGGATCCAAAACACGAACAATTGGCCGTATAGCTCTGCGGGGCCCGACAGCCCAGACCCCCGAGACTACCCCGAGTACTTCCAGCGAGGGGGCGAGAACGCGCGCGGTGTCCACGCGGTCATGGTGCTGGAGAACAAGACCGACTTCACGCTCGAGACGCTTCGGGCTGCGGCGTACGACAGCTACCAGCCTGCATTCGAGCCCCTCATTCCCGCGCTCGTCTCCGCCTACGACCGAGCCCCTGCCTCGAACCCGCTGAAGGATCGGCTGGCCGAGCAGATGTCGCTGCTGCGGGACTGGGACTATCGGTGGGGCGAGGAATCCGTGGAGACCGCGCTCGCGATCTACTGGGCCGAAGACTTCTTCGAGCGCGTCGCGCGCGATGCCCGCGATGCGGGCGTGTCGCCAAGCGACTTCGCGGTGAGGGCGACGGTCGCGCAGCATCTCGAGTCGCTCGCCGCCGCCTCCGAGACGCTCGAGCAAGACTTCGGCTCGTGGCGCACCCCTTGGGGGGCAATCAACCGTTTTCAGCGCCTCACCGACGACATCGTCCATCCCTTCGACGACAACGCTCCGAGCATCCCGGTTGGCTTCACCTCTGGACGGTGGGGATCGCTCGCCTCCTTCGGCACGCGGACGCCGCCGGGTCAGGTACGGAGGTACGGTACCAGCGGAAACAGCTTCGTCGCGGTCGTCGAGTTCGGAGACCGGGTGCGCGCTTTGGCGGTGACCGCGGGAGGCGAGAGCGGCGATCCCAGCTCACCCCACTTCAATGATCAGGCTCAAAACTACGCCGACGGCAACCTTCGTCCGGTCTACTACTACCCCGAGGACATCGAAGCGCACGCCGAGCGGGTGTACAAGCCAGGCGGATGACGGGGCGTAGATCGCCCGACGCCCACGCCCGGAAAGTCCCGACGGCGTAGCGCGCCCGGTTCGTGAAATGTTGACTCGAGGGTGTCCGTCCCCGGGGCACCGTCGTGACGCGTCCCGCGAATGCCCGGAGGTCTGAAGGAGGCACGTGCGAGTGAACGCCATGGTGCTGCGCCGTGTGTGGGGCTTGGCTGTCGTTGCGCTCCTGGGCGGGTGTGCGAATCGACCCGATCCGTACATGGGGAGTCCCACCCGGGGTCAAATGCTCAGCCACTTCGACCTCGCACTCGAGGCGCGCGGTCATGTGATTTTCGGCGAGCTGGACGACTTCCGGCGCGTGAGCGCGGAACTCGCGGAGCTCGAGCCTGCCCGAGACCTCCCCGCCGAGATCCTGCTACAGCTGGGTCCCATGCGGTGGGAGGCACGACTGGGCGCTCGGGCGCGCACTCCCGAGGACGCGGCGCGTGCGGGGGCCGAAATCGCGCGGACGTGCGGCGACTGCCACGCCGCGAACGACGTCCCGCTGGCCGATCGCTTTACACTGGGCGGGCCGCCACCCGCGGGAACCACGGGCCGTCACATGGCGGGCCTCGCATGGGCCTCGCGTCTTCTTTGGGACGGATTGGTCGGCCCCTCGGACCGTACCTGGTACACGGGGGCCGAGGGCCTCCGCGAGCTGGGCGCTTTGCCCGAAGGGATTCGCCCTCTCCTGCCACCGGGCGACTTCGACGTCGCGGGGGCTCGCCTTCGCCAGCTCGCCGAGCGGGGCACGCTCGCGCGCGACACCGACATGAGAGTCGACGTCCTGGCCGAGGCTTGGAAGGTCTGCGCCGATTGCCACGTCCGGCTGCGTTAGCGGCGACTCCGAGCGACAGCGCGGCCCAACGTAGAAGCGGCCCGGCCACCACTGGGGTGACCGGGCCGCGGTCCTGCGCTCGGGCAGCTCGCGGGAGCCGCCCTCGGCGAGGACGACTTACATCATGCCGTCCATTCCGCCCATTCCGCCGCCCGGCATCGCCGGCTCGTCCTCGGGCATATCCACCACCACACACTCCGTGGTGAGGAGCAGGCCCGCGATCGACGCTGCGTTCTGCAGCGCGGTCCGAACGACCTTCGTCGGGTCGATGACACCGGCCTTCGTCAGGTCCTCGTACACGTCCGTCTGGGCGTTGTAGCCGAAGCCACCCTTACCCTCGCGGACCTTCGCGACGACGATGCTGCCCTCGGCGCCCGCGTTCTCGGCGATGAGACGAATAGGGTGCTCGAGCGCCCGATACAGGATCTGGACACCGATCTGCTCGTCCTCGCGCTCCAGCTGCATCTTCGCGAGCTTGGCCTGGGCACGGAGCAACGCGACGCCGCCACCCGGAACGATGCCCTCTTCGACGGCCGCACGCGTGGCGTGCAGCGCATCTTCGACGAGCGCCTTCTTTTCCTTCATCTCGGTCTCGGTAGCGGCACCGACGTTGATGACGGCCACGCCACCCGCAAGCTTCGCGAGGCGCTCTTGGAGCTTCTCGCGGTCGTAGTCCGAGGTGCTCTTGTCGATCGCGACCCGAATCTCCTCGATTCGACCCTTGATCTTGTCGGCCTCTCCCGCGCCGTCGATGATCGTCGTGTTGTCCTTGTCGATCACGACGCGCTTCGCCTGACCGAGGTCGCTGGCGACGGTGTTCTCGAGCTTGAAGCCGACCTCCTCGGAGATGACCTGGCCGCCCGTCAGGACAGCGATGTCCTGCAGCATGGCCTTACGACGGTCACCGAATCCGGGGGCCTTCACCGCGGCGACCTTCAGGGTGCCGCGCAGCTTGTTGACCACGAGCGTGGCGAGCGCCTCACCCTCGACGTCTTCGGCCACGATCAGAAGAGGGCGGCCCTGCTGGGCAACCTTCTCGAGAATCGGCAGAAGGTCCTTCATCGAGCCGACCTTCTTGTCGTGGATGAGGATCATCACGTCCTCGAGAACCGCTTCCATCCGCTCCGGGTCCGTAACGAAGTACGGGGAGAGATAGCCGCGATCGAACTGCATGCCGTCGACGGTCTCGAGCGTGGTCTCGAGGCCGCGGGCCTCCTCGACCGTGATGACGCCGTCCTTGCCGACCTTCTCCATCGCGTCGGAGATCAGCTCGCCGATCTCCTCGTTGTTATTGGCCGAAATGGCTCCGACCTGCGCGATGTGCTTCTTGTCCTTGGTCTCCGTCGAAAGCTTCTGGAGCTCCTCGACCACCACCTCGACACCCTTGTCGATGCCGCGGCGGATCCCCATCGGGTTCGTGCCCGCGGTAACGTTCTTGAGACCCTCGCCGAAGATCGCCTGCGCGAGCACGGTCGCCGTGGTCGTGCCGTCACCGGCAACGTCGGAAGTCTTGGTTGCGACTTCCTTGACCATCTGGGCGCCCATGTTCTCCACGGGATCCTCGAGCTCCACTTCCTTGGCCACGGACACGCCGTCCTTGGTCACGGTCGGGGAGCCGAATTTCCGATCCAGTACGACGTTCCGGCCCTTGGGGCCGAGCGTCACCTTCACGGCTCGGGCGAGCTTGTCGACACCGACTTTGAGGCGCGCACGCGCCTCGACGTCGAATCTGAGCTCTTTGGCTGCCATGATTCGTATTCTCCTAGTCGATTGCGGTTGCGCTTACGAGACGATTGCGAGGATGTCCGATTCGCGAAGAATGAGGTACTCCTCACCTTCGAGCGTCACATCCGTGCCGCTGTACTTGCCGTACAGGACCTTGTCGCCCACCGACACATCCATGTCGATGCGCGCGCCTTCGTCAGACATCTTTCCGGGTCCTACGGCCACCACTTCTCCCTGAGACGGCTTTTCTTTGGCCGTGTCGGGAATGTAGAGGCCGCCCCGCATCTGCTCGGCTTCGTCGAGCGGCTTGACCACGACGCGGTCTGCAAGCGGCTTGACCTTGAGGGCTGAACTAACCGCGGCCTTACCCTTTGCCATTGAGCCTCCTCCTGCGTGTTAGGGGCCAACTGATTTGTGAGATTCCTGCGTTAGCACTCGACCTAGCTGAGTGCTAACATCCCCAAATCTCTAACACAACCGGTGGCTGTCAAGCCTGTGGGGGGCCTGCAATTCAAGGGGTCTCGGGCCGGGCGCTCGACCGGTCGAGAGTGCCTACTCCATCGAGTACGAGACCTCGCGTAGGAGCTGCCCGACCGGATTCCCCGACCCGCGCCACAGGTATCGGTCCGACACCCGATTGAGCGCGGCACGGACTCCGGAGAAGTGCCTCGCGACGGAACGAAGCACGCCATCGACCCCCAGCGCAGAGGCCTCCGGCGACTCGGAAGCGATCTGGTATCCGCTCGCCCCCATCTTCTCGTAGTACGCGATGGGCGGAGCGCCCCTGCGGTGCACGCGCGCCTCGAGAAAGTCCGGGAACAGGCCGGAAAGCCAGAGCGCGAAGTTGCCCGTGTGGACCCGAAGGAGGAACGCCTCCCGGCTGTCCGCGGTCCGCAGTCGCGAGACCAGGTCGACAAGGTAGCCGTACTCCTCTTCGCCCTGATCAGAGATGCGGTACGCCCGCCGGCTCTGGCCGAAGCCCACGAGCACGGAAGCCACGTAATCCGCCGCGACCGGATCGTCGACCCCCCGCTCGAGCAAGGATTGGCGCACGAGGACGTAGAAGACGATTTCCGGCCTCGCCTTCACGTCCTCGTCGGTGAGGAGGGCGTTGAGCACGCGGGGATCGTCCAGGAGACCATCGAGCCCCCCTTCCTCGAGCCGCTGCTTGGCCGCCTCGCGAAGCTCTATGTCACGGCGTCCGAGCAACTCCACAAGATGGAGCGCCTCGCTACGTCCGAACGAGGACCTGATCACAGGCATGATCATCGACGTTGCCTCCTTCCATTCGGCTCCGGATGGCCTTCCCCTGTCTCACGGTGCTACACCGCGGGGGCCTGGCGCGAGTCTTTTCTTCGGAGCGGCGCCGTACCGCTTCGAGTTTCGAGCGCATCGGCCCGAGGCCGATGCCGGCCCACCCGACGACCGACGAAGGACGGTCGAGCCGGGCTAGCTTCGCGCCGTGAGCGCTTCCATCCGAGAGACGCCCTCCAGGCCGACGATCGCGTGCACGACCTCGTCGGCAAGCGTCGGGTCGAACCAATGGCCGAGGTCGCTGAGCGATGTGAATGCCGCGCGCGCCTCGGCGTACGCGAGCTCGAGCACGGCGCGAGCCGAGCCTCGGAACACGTCCTCGACGACACCCGAGGGCACCGTCCCGCTCTCCCACATGGGCCCGAGCGCCGCCCGCTCCTCCGGCGTGCCCTCGTGCCGGATCTGAGCCACGAGCAGATTGTGGCTGCGCCGCCCCACGTCGAACTCGAAATCCGTCAGGTCATCCACGATCTGGAACGCCGTGCCGAGTCGAGCGACCGCCGCTTCCGCCTGCTCCATCTTCGACGCCATCGCCCCGTCCTCGAGCACGGAAGGCGCCGCGAGCGCGAGCGCGAAGAGCGAGCCACCTCTGACGCGGTGCACGGCCTCGACCATCTCGGCGGGCGTAGGCACAGCGTCGACCCCGCCCTCCTCGGAGCCCTCCAGCACGCCGATCGACGCCATTCGATCCATGAGCGAACGCTGGATCGGGGCGATGTCGGTCCTGTCGATGACGCCCGCGTCGGTGGCCCGATCGAGCACGGCTCGCAACAGGCGCTCGAACGACATGAGCTGGAGGATCGACATGAAGCGGGACCCGGCGTGGTCTGCCAGCGGAAGGAGGCTCTTCGCCTGGTCGTCGAAGAGGTTGTCCGCCGCGGTGATCGTGCCCTTGATGCAGAAATTCAGCTCGGTGTACGTCTGCAGGCGCGCTTGCGGGACGCCGAGCGAGCCGAAGATCGACCGGAACAGGATCAGGAAGAAATATTCCTGTAGGAAGTGCAGGCCTGCGGGGGTCCCGACTTCGCTCGCGCTGGGTACGTGCGATGCCTTTCCGCGGAATTCCTCTCCGATCGTGGCCTCGAAATCCGCGTGCAGTCGGCGC
Organism: Gemmatimonadota bacterium; assembly: GCA_029863525.1. Classification (GTDB taxonomy): domain Bacteria; phylum Gemmatimonadota; class Gemmatimonadetes; order Longimicrobiales; family Gaopeijiaceae; genus UBA2589. Next base: position 873 of record JAOTVL010000069.1, on the reverse strand, counting down.
ACGGCATCCGCCTGCGCCTCCATGTCTGGCGCGAGACGCTCCCACACGCCACGGTCGGCGAGCAGTCGCACGGCCTTCTGCGAACGGAATACGGGGGAAAGCGTCATGGGACGGAATCTAGCGAACGGTCGCGCGTTGGGGACACCCGGTCACGACCCCGCCAGGTACTCTCCCGCCATGGCCAGGCCGTACAAGGTGAGGAACGGCTCGATGGTGTCCACCGTGTTCAGGTACGGACCGATGGCGTTCGCGAAGCCGCCGGTCGCCACGACGAGTGCGTCGGATCGGCCCCACTCCTCTTTGATCCGGCGAACGATTCCGTCGACCGACTCGATTGCCTGGAAGAAGACGCCACTCTGAATGCACGTCTCCGTCCTTCGGCCGATCACGACTTCCGGAGGCTGGAGCTCGACGCGGGGCAGCTTCGCGGTGTGGGCCGAAAGCCAGTCGAGCCCGGAGCGGAGACCGGGAGAGATGACACCCCCGAGGAATACCCCGTCTGCGGTGATGCAGTCGAAGGTCGTCGCCGTTCCGAGGTCGACGGCGATCGTGTCTCGCCGATACAGCTCCCTCGCCGCGAGGGTGTTCACGATGCGGTCGGCGCCGACCGAGCGCGGCTCCTCTACGTCGAGCTCGATCGGCAGCCCCGAGTCGGGACCCACGGAGATGACCTCCGCCCCCGTGATGGTGCGGATCGTCTTGGACCATACGTAGTTCACCGAGGGGACGACCGAGCCGACCACGCCCCGGACGATCGCCCCCTCGTCGATGCCGTCCCCCTCGAGGAACGCACGCATGAGCGCGGTCATCTCGTCGCCCGTCCTGGGCACGCTGGAGCTCACGCGCCACTCGGCCACGAGCTCCGTCGTCGTG
>JAOTVL010000068.1 GCA_029863525.1 Gemmatimonadota bacterium | reverse complement strand
GGCTCGGCGGCTGGGCTGGGTGAGGCGACATCGCCCTCGGCTACTGGCTCCTCGGACACGAGCTCGGGCCGACCGAATGCCACCACGTGGGGCCTGAGCCTGGCATGCGGTCCTCCGTGCACCGCGATCGCTCCACCCAGCCCTTACGCTCCATGCGATCGATGAGCCTGGTGACACCGGGTGTACGCTCCACCATCCGCTCCCCCACCACCAGCGTGGGCAGCCCGTCCTTACCCGCGCCGCGCAGAATGCGGAGCACGTTGTACTGCTGCAGCGTCACACCCGCCGGCTCCAGCACGTGCGAGATGAATCGCTTGGAGTCGTCGGCCGTCCGGAGCAGAGCCAGGTAAGCCTCCTGGCTCCGAGTCCGAAACGGCTGGGACTGCTGGATCTCCTCCAGAATGGAGGGTGGGCGCGTGGACGTCTCCCCGCTCATGGATCCTCGTTCTTGGTGCTATTCAACTCGCGCTTGAAGCTAAGGCCCCACGCCCCTCGCAAAAACCGTGCATCGGGTGCAAGCAGCAGCGGAACTGCCGGCATGGTACCTTGCTCACCCGCCATCTCTCCAAGCCCGAGCCGCTCATGCGACAGCGTCCTCACGCCTTCCTTCGCGTCGGCGATCGTTGGATCAACATGGCCATGGTGACCGATATCGAGGACCGGGGCGACCGCTTGATCGTCTTCATGGCCTCGGACATGGCCCGCCTCACCGGGGGTGACGAACCCTCGGCCATCGACGTCGCCCGACGCGTTTCGGTCGAAGGTCCCGAGGACGTCGAGAAGATGCGCCGCTGGCTGCTCCTGAACGACGTGGAGTAGGTGACGACTCCGCAGCGCGTCCTCCGTTACGTACATTCGTTTCCGCGGTTGCGACACGGCACCTCCGCAAGGACGCTGGCACGATCCACCGTCTTCGGCGTAGTCTTTTCCAGGACGATGGACCTGGGAGGCGTATGAGATCAGCCGCAGTGCTCCTGGCGTGTGCGGTCAGCTTGCCGACGTCGGCCTGGTCCCAGGTGATCGAAGGTCGCGTCAGCGAAGAGCGGGGCCGCGCACTCGGGGACGTCTCCGTCACCGTGCTCGGGCAAGCCGGTGTCAGCGCCATCAGCGATGGCGATGGCCGCTTCGTGCTGAATCAGCTCCCTGCGGGTCCACTGCGGATCCACTTTGCGAGGCTCGGCTACACCCCGGTCACCGCCACGGTCGACGTCTACCCCGGCGAGACCACCCCGCTCGCGGTCGCCATGTCGCCGGAGGCCTTCGAGATCGACGGGATCGACGTGAGCGTGGAGGGTGCCGATCCGTTCCTCGAGGTCAATGGCTTCTTCCGAAGGACGCAGAGCGGCTTCGGCCTGCAGCTGCCTCGATCGAGACTGGACGAGCTGCGCATGCTGCTGGTCTCCGACGCGATGCGCAGTCTGTCCGGAATTCGGCTCCGGTCCGACATGTACTCCGGGACGCGCGTGGCCGCGGTGCGCCCCGCCGCGCGGCGATTGGACGGACAAGGCTGTGCGCTGACGGTCTACGTCGACGGCGTGCGCACGCTCGATCCGAACCTGAATCAGGTGCCGCCCGATTGGCTCATCGCGATGGAGGTCTACCGAGGAGCCGAGACCCCCGCGGAATACCGGACCTCCGGGAACTGCGGCGCGGTCCTGCTTTGGACGCGCCAGTGCTAGGCGCCTCCGTCAGCCCGGCCCTCGCTGCCCCCAGATCTGCGGGAACGTGAAAAAGGCTGCCCACACACCCCAGAATGAGACGTAGGACCGCCCGGCCGGCTCGAGTCGCTCGCCGGCCAAGGAGCCCTCGACCGCGAGACCGTCGACGGTCCAGCGGCTTCCGGTCTCGACGTCGTAGATGCCGTCTGCCGTCGCGCGGAAGCTGAGCACGAGACCACCGACCTCGCTCCGGTAGGCCGCCGCCGCGGCGCGCTGCTTGTCCCAGAGCACGACGGACGCGGTCGCCGGAGCGCCGAACGAGCGGTCCAGCGCGGCGAAGTCCCCGCGTGCCCCGAGCTCGCTGAAGGGGAAGACCCAGGTGAGTCCACCCCCCGAGTGGACACCGAGCACCCGCGCCTTGGGCGGGAGCCGTCCGTCGAGGGGCGGCATCGAGAACGTGTACTCGGCGTAGGGCGCGTCGTAGCCCGCGTAGGGATTCGTGTCGTAGCCACCCCGGTTTCCACCCGGCACCGCCAGGACCTCGGTGTCGGGATACAGGGACACCCACCCGTCCCAACGCATCTCGATCGACCTGTGGAGGAGAAGCTCCGTCCCGCTGGCGGGCCCACACCGTGAGGCCCCGATCATCTGCGGCCACAACGACTCCTCAGTCCGCCGATCGTACATCACGAGGTTGCTTTGATAGAGGATGCCCGAGACACCGAACTCTGCGCCCCCAACCGCGGCCCGATCGAAGACGATGGAGGTTCCGGTGAGCGGGCAATGCGTGACTGCGAGATCGAGGGGCCCGAGGGACGTCGTGAACGACGCGTTCACGATCTCGTGATACCAGAGGATGTTGATCGGCACGGCATACGGCTGCCCCTGCACCAGAAAGCCCACGACCCGATCCGCGTCGCTGAGGTACGAGAGCTCCAGGGAGTCATCCGCCGCGACCCAGAAGGGCTCGTCGATGGCGGGGATCCCGTCTTTGGCCGCCGCGCCCAGCGACAGGTACCGCTCGTCGAGGGCGCAGGAGCCCTGGACATCCACGTCTCCATCCCCGCTCGGAACGGTCGGGTCACCCACCCCACACCCCGCGAGCGTCAGGATCGAAGCCGAGAGAAACGTATGTCGTAACAGTTTGAGCACGGTCGTCGTCAGGTTCGCCCTCCTCGCCCCGGCGAATCGGCCACGGAGCGCGGATGTTCCAAGGCCACGTCCGGCCTACCCCTGAACGCCAAACTCACTCGCCTGGAGCTCCGTCTCGAGCTCCGCGAGGATCCGCCACCCGAGGGCCACGTGCGAGGGATCGCCGCTGTCGGCCATCGCCGAACCGAGGTGTACCGCCCACCCCCTGGCTCTCCGCCACTCCGGTTCCGTGGGTCGGTAGACCTCCCGCAGCGTCGCGCGGGCCTCCGATCCGAACAGCGTCCACGCGCACGCGAGGTCCGTGGCCGGATCCCCACCGTTCATGTCGCCCCAGTCGATCAGTCCGACGAGCCCCCCGGCATCCACCAGCACGTTCCGGGGATGCAGATCACCATGGAGCCACACGTCCCCCGTCGATCCAGGAGCGTCGAGCGCCGCTTCCCACAGCGGGCGGAGCCGGCCGACCCCCAGTCGATCGACCCTCTCCTCGATGACGGGGCGGCGCTCCTCGAGCGGGACGCCTCGGAAGGGGTTGGCGGGGGCTTCGGGGGGCGCGGCCTGGTGCAGGGACCTCAGCGTCCAGCCCAGCAGCGCCGCGTCCGCCTGCGAGAGCGCAGCGTCCTCGGCGGTCGTGCCCTCGATCCAGGGAACCACGCTCCACGGCCACGGGAAGAGGGCCGAGGGTTCGCCGACCGCGACAGGAACCGGCACCGACAGGGTCAGTCGCTCGGCGATCGTCGGCAGCCATCTCTGCTCGTTCCGGAGCAGCTCGACCGCCACCTCCCGGCGAGGCAGACGCAGGGCGTACTCCGCCCCGACCCTGAAGATGAAGTTGTCCCAGCCCTCCCCCACGAAGGTGAGATCGCCCGTCAGATGGTGAGGATGCTGCGCCTCGAGTAGCCGCCGCGCGAGGGCGCGATCCACTTCGCGCTCGGCGGGAGGGTGACGGAAGTCCATCGCTCACCCGCCGGCTCTTCGCGGCCTCGAAGGGACGCCACTACGCGTCCGCATCCGCCTCCCACTCCACAGTGTCCAGATAGCGTCCGATTTCGCCGATCCACGCGGATGCTTCCTCCCGGTCTCCAGTGGCGATGACATTCTCCAGGGCCCGGCCGAGCTCGGTCAGCCGCGAGAATCCGTAGGCTTCTCCCGATCCGGCGAGGTTGTGGGCGAGAATCCGGATGGATTCGAGGTCCCCCTGGTCCAGCGCGGATCGAAGCGCGGCCACGTCGTGGTTACGGCCCTCGAGGTATTCCGGGACAAGATCTGCGAGCAGCGGATCCACCAAGACCTTGTCGCCCGGCAGGGCTCTGCCCCCTGCGCCGCCTCCGAGATTCGGGGCGAGGAGTCGCTGGACGGCCTCTGCGAGTGCGTCCCGGCGGAGCGGCTTCTCGATGTAGGCCGTACATCCCGCCTCCAGGCATCTCGCTTCCTCCTCGGGCCCGACCCAGCTGGTCATGGCCAGGATGGGGAGGTGGTGGCCCTCGGGGAGCGCCCGAATGCGGCGGGCCGTGTCATACCCGTCGAGGCCCGGCATGCTCATGTCGAGGAGCAGTCCCGCGACGCCGCCCCTTCGCACGCGGTCGATGGCCGCCCTGCCGTTGTCGAGCAGCTCCATGGCCACGCGGTCGCCGGCCAGGAAGCGCGCCACCAATTCCCTGTTTTCCGGGCTGTCATCGACCACCAGCAGCGTCGGATTGCGGGTCGCGTGCTGACGCACGCTCCGAAGAAGCTCGGCGGGCTTGGCGGGCTTGCTCACGAAACCCGCCATCCCCACTTCCTCACAGCGCTCGCGGAATCCGCTGACGACGTGCGCCGTGAAGGCCAGGATCGGCGGGCTGCGCTCGCCGAGCTCGGCGATGATCTCTCGGGTCATCTCGATGCCGTCCTTGTTCGGCATGTCGAGGTCCGTGAGAATCAGGTCGTATTCCCCTGACAGCGCCGCTTCGAGCCCCAGCGCGCCGTCGGACGCGACCGTGACCTGGTATCCCGCGCCCTCCAGCACACGCGAGGCGTACTGCTGGTTCGCCGGATTGTCCTCGACGAGGAGAACCGCACCGGACTCGGTGGCGCGTTGCGCGGAGGTGCCGAGCACGACGTCGTCCTCGCGGGCGAAATCCTGCGCGAGGACGCTACAGAGCTTCCTCCGGCTGGCCGGCTTGGTGGCATAGATGGTGACGTCCGGCCCCTCGACTCTCCACGGGTCGACGGGTCCCGGAGGAATGAGCACGCACAGTCGAACCTCCGAGCCCTCGCGGGGCTGCCGAGCGAGCCGTCCGATGCGCGCCAGGGCCTCCAGGCCCAGCCGCTGATCGGCCACGATCACGTGGCACAGCCCCTTCCCTTCCGCCAGTCCCCGTTCGAGGCTGGCCTCGTCGGCCCTCCGCGTCGGTACGTTCACGGTATCGAAGGCGTGCCGGACCCCCTGTGCCAGAGACTCCGTCGGTGTGACCACCCAGGCCTGCCACCGCTCGTAACGGGCATCGGAGGCGCGGCGTCGAGCGAACGCCTGGATCGACTTCCTGATGGGAACCTCGACGTGAAACGCGCTTCCCGTTCCGAGCGAGCTCTCGGCCCAGACGCGGCCGCCCATCAGCTCGGCGATGGATGACGAGATCGAGAGGCCCAGTCCCGTTCCCCCGAAGTCGCGCGACAGCGACGAGTCGACCTGGAAGAAGGGATCGAAGATCCTCTCCAGGTGCTGCGGGGACATGCCGATGCCCGTGTCCCGGACCGTGAACCACACGTTCAGCACGCCGTCCTCTCCATCCTGGCATCGGCTCTCGAGAGACACCTCACCCTGGTCCGTGAACTTCACGGCGTTGCCCAGGAGGTTGACCAGGACTTGCCGCAACCGGTTCGGATCGCCCTCCACCGGCGCCGTCAGGGCCGGATCGACGCTGCAGGAGAGCTCCAGCCCTTTCTCGAAGGCACGGCCAGCGAGCGCCTCGGTCACGCTCTCCATGACGTCGGCCACGGAGAACGCCTCCTCGCGAAGCACCAGCCTCCCCGCTTCCACCTTGGACAGGTCCAGAACGTCGTTGATCACGTGCAGCAGCGCCTCGGCGTTCGTCTGCACGGAGCGCAGAAGACCCCGCTGCTCGCCGCTCCCGGCCATGTCGAGCGAGAGCTCCGTCATCCCCAGGATCGCATTCATCGGGGTCCGGATCTCATGGCTCATCATGGCCAAGAAGTCGCTCTTGGCCCGGCTCGCTTGCTCGGCCACCTCTCTGGCCGTCTCGAGCTCGGCCTCCCGCTGCTTGGCCTCGGTGATGTCACGGATGAAGCCGGTGAACATCGGCGGCTCGGAGTCGGGAATGCGGTTCACCGTCAGCTCGATGGGAAACAGGGTCCCGTCCGCGCGCATCGCCTTCAGCTCGAGCCGGCGACCCAGGATCCTGGCCTCACCCGAAGCGAAGTAGCGCGCCATGCCCTCCCGATGAGCGTCCCGCAGATCCGGCGGGATGATGGCGTCGGCCATCGTCCGGCCTCGGACATCCTCCGAGCGGTATCCGAAGATGACCTCCGCCGCAGGGTTGAAGTCGACGATCCGCCCGCGATGGTCCACGGTGATGATCGCGTCGAGCGCCGTCGCCACGATGGCTCGGTTGAGCGCCTCCCTTTCCACCTCCGACGTGACGTCCCGCAACTGCCACAGGTGCCCCTGGACTTTCCCTCCGGCGTCCACGGGGATGAAATCGAGAAGAAGGACTCGTCCGTCCGCGGTTCTGAACCGCTCGTCCGAGACCGCCGAGCGCTCTGCCAGGATCGCCAGCATCCGGGCGATGAACCTCTCGGGCTCCGAAAAGGCCTCGGCGGCCTTCCGTCGCAGCGCGTCTCCATCCTGGCCTGCCAGGTCGGCGGACCGACTCGACAGGGCGAACATGTCGCAGAACGCATCGTTCGCGAGCACCACCTTCCCTTGCTCGTCCTCCACGACGACGGCGGAGCGCATGCTCCCCAAAAGGGTCGTCAGGCGAGAAGACGACTTCGACAGCGCCTCGAGAAGCACCTGATCCCGCCTGAGCGTCGCCGCCTCCGCTTCCAGGAGCTTGAGGCGCGCGGACTCGAAGGAGTAGGTGAGCAGGGACCTGAACTTCTGCAGGAGCTGGACATCGCGCTCCCCGAAACGGCCCGCCTCGGACCGCGTGCAGACGAGCGCCGTGACGCTCGAGTCGGAGCCACCGAACGAAAGCGGAAGCTGCACGGCCGACCCGCCCGGAGGCCCCGGTTCGTCGGGCGATCCCTCCCAGAGCGGCTGCGCCCGCAGGTCCGGGGTGACGACGACTTGCCCCCGATGAAGGGTCGCGAGCGCGTCTTGGTCGCGCCATCGCAGGTCCTCCAGCCGAACCCCTGAGCTGCTTCGCGCTCGATGCCCGTCCTCGCGTCCAGATCGCACGATCCACGCATCCTCGAGATCGAGCGAGTCTCGAAGGGAGCTGAGCATGCCCTCGACGGACGCGGTGGGCTGCTCCATCAAGCTCTCGATGGCGCCGAGCAGACGCTCCAGTCCGACTCGCTCCTGTTGGTCTCGGACGCGTTCCCGCTCGAGGCGCTCCAGGCGCGCCCTGAGCTGCTCCAGCGTCTCTTCGGTCTTCGACATCGTGACACCCCCCCGTTTGGCCATCTAGTCTGTACCGAAGGCGGCAGCCGCGGCAACGCAGGCGGTCGCAGCCCGCTCGTCCACCGAGGCGGGCTCTTTCGCCTTGAGATCCGCGGCCGCGATGAAGACCTCCTCCCAGTGCCTCACCACCGCGACCTCCTCGAACTCGAGATCCCCCGTGGGGGGCTCCGCCCCGGTCGCCGCGGCGACTGCTAGGAGCGGCATGTTCACGCCTGCGCGAACCGTGAGGGGCATCGTCCCGGGAAAGCGGGGGTTCACCTCGAGCAGGGACGGCCATCCCTCACGATCGCGCCGGAACTGCACGTTGGCGACGTACCGGAGACCGATACGCTGCGCGACCGCTCGCGCCAGGCCCTCCAGCTCGGCGTCGCGGAGCGTACGAGCGGCCACGGCCACCCCGGAGTCCACTTTGAGTCTGGCCCGGGGCACGCACGCTCGCACCCGACCGTCCTGATCCGCGAACACGTCCACGCTGTACTCCTCCCCCGGAAGGTACTCCTGAACCATGAGGGTCCCGTCGCGCTCGAGGCCCTCGAGCTCCTCCGGGGAACGGACCATCCGTACGCCCCGTCCTCCGCTCCCGGTACGCGGCTTCACGATCACAGGGAAGGTCCACCCAGCGGGTCGGAAAGAACCGTCCAGGGCAGCCGAACGCGGCACCGGCACGATCCCGACGCAGGCCCGCGCCAAATCGAGCTTGTCCAGACAGACCCGCAACGTCGCCAGATCCGCCAGCACCATCTCGGTCCCGAGCGCACGGAGGTCGTCCGCCCGCTCGGCGAGCGGTATGAGCTCCGAATCCACCGTCGGGATCAGGACGTCGACCTCCTCAGCCTCGCAGTACGAGGACACCCGTTCGACGAACGCGGGGTCGTCCCCTCGTGGCAGCAGCACCCTCCGGTGTTCAGGAACCAGATACAACCCTACGGCGTGCAGGTCGACGTCCCCGGCGTACAACAGGACGTCCTGGCTTGCGAGTGCCCTCAACACGGAGACCGCAGCCGCCCCCCCGGCCCCGGTCACGAGCACCCTCGTCGGCCGCGAGAGCTGGGGGATGAGATTCAGCTCGGGAATAAGCATGGTGACTCCTCAGGCGCTGCGGCGGATGACCTCGAGGGGCTCCACCACTCGGTAATCGGAAAAGCGACCCCAATACGAGGCGGTCGAGCGGAGGTGGTCCGGTGCCAAATACGGTCGGATTCTCGCCTGGGACTGGAAGAGCTCGATGACTTCGATCTTGCGCCCGAGCTGCTCCTCCACATCCACGAACAGGGTCGGGCGGAAGTCGACGGTCGTCGAAGGGGCCTGGTAGCAGTACACGTTGGGCACCCCGCGCGCTGCGACGAGGGTGGCGGCGTGGACCGACCGGTGATCCTGATGCGCGTCGTGCGCCGTGTGCGTGTAGACGACGGACGGCTGCACCTCCCTGATCACCCCCTCGATGACGGAGATCGTATCAGGGCCTGAGCTGATCGACCGATCGGGGAGATCGAAGATCCGAAGCTCGGCCCCGATGGCCTGAGCGGCCGCCAGCGATTCACGATGCCGGACGTCGGGTTGCCCGCCCGCCTCGCCACCGGTGAGCGTGACGATGACGATCTGATCGCCGTTCCTCGCGTGGTTGAGGAGGATTCCTCCACAGCCGATCTCGACGTCGTCCGGATGGGCTCCGATGGCGACGACGACCTCCTTGGGCGACTTCCGCGCCCGGTCTCGCGCCTCGTCGAGAAGCTCCTGCACCTTCTCGTTCAACGTCGCCCGACGCATCGGCTTGACGAGGAACCCGTCTGCATGGCCTCGAAGCGCCTTCAGCGCGTAGTCGAACTTCCTGTGGGCGGTCACCATGAGGACGGGCGCCTGGGGCTGGAGCTCCTTACAGAGCTCCAAGAGCTCCAGTCCGTTCATGCCCGGGAGGTCGATGTCGGTGACGACGATGTCCCATCGCACACCCGCCCTCAAATACTCCTCTGCCGCGTAGCCCGACGAGGCATGGGTGACGCTGAACTTCTCTGTGACCTCGAGCCATCGGGTCATGGCTCGTGCCTGGGATTCGTCGTCTTCTATGAGAAGGACTCGAGACTGGTCGACCACGGCGAGCGCGGCGTCGATCTCGGCCTGTATCCAGCTGAGCATGTCGTTCCATCCTCTGGGGGAATGATTCTGGAGAAGCGGAGTTGTCGACCCTGGATAGCAACTGGCATGCCAACATTGTAAAGTACTGTTATACAATAACTTACGTGGAGTGCACCGCGGCGTGAGACGCCTTCTCTGCATCGTTATGATACGCACTGTGTCCCCTTATGGATCATCGAGCGGCAAGAGTGTATTGTATAGGTACACAACCGGTGTCGACGACGACGGGTGACCGACAGCGATGGGTGCTCTAATACGTTGATTTACAATGGTTTAGTGCGTGTGATGGAGTTCTGGCATCCCCCTTGCTTTGGGGGAGGGCGTTGTACGGAAGTGGTACCATGTCACCCATCACACGGTCTCCCACGCATGTCGAAGAAACCCGAGCTTTCGCTCTCCGCCGACCATCATGTCCATTCCACCTTTTCCGACGGCAGCGGGTCGCTGGAAGACAACCTCGAGGCCGCGCGCAGGGCGGGGCTACGTCATCTGGGGTTCGTCGACCACGTGAGGTCCGACTCGGACTGGGTCCCGGCGTATGCAGCGAGGGTGGCTGAGCTCGCGGCCGGAAGCGACCTGACCCTCACGTGCGGGGTCGAGGCCAAGATCCTGAACCGCGAGGGCCTTCTCGACTTGCCGAAGGACATGAACGGCGTCGACCGGGTCATCGCGGCGGATCACCAGCTCCCGGGGCACACGGGTCCGCTGCATCCGGGTGAGGTCCGCGCGGCGCTGGAGGGCGGTCGGGCGACCCCCTCATGGGTGGTCGAGGGGCTCGTGCAGGCGACCATCGCCGCCATGACGCTCCGGCGAGGTCTCCTCCTGGCGCACCTCTTCAGCCTTCTCCCGAAGGTCGGCCTCGCCGAGGACGATGTGTCCGATCTGCAGATCGTCCGCCTCGCCGAGGCGGCTTCCACGTCGGGCGCGCTCGTGGAGGTGAGCGAGCGTTGGCGATGTCCGTCGCTGCGGACCCTCCAGGTGTTCCGCGATGCGGACGTACCGATCGTCGCCAGCTCGGACGCCCACTCGCCGTCGGCCATCGGACGGTACGACTACGTCGCCTTCGTGTTCGCCGCGCTGGACACGGCCACGCTCCAGGGGTCGGTCGCATGAGCCGCCGCAACCGCCTCATGGGCGCCACGCTGATCAGGGCGTGCCTCGCTCTCGCCGGCGCGCCCATCGAGGCGCAGGAAGCGGACGAGCCGCAGGATGTCCACGCACGGGCGCTCGCGCTCGTGACCGCCGCCGACGAGGCCGGCGCGCTCGCCCACCTCCGAGCAGCCGACACCGTCGATCCCCTTCAGGATCCCTCCGTGATCCTGCTCTATGGCACGCTCCTCCGCCAAGCGGGTGAGCTGGGTCGGGCGATCGACGTCTTCGAGCGCGCGCTCCAGCAGGGCGCGGCCGGATCCGAGGCGGCCCTCTGGAACGAGGTCGCGGTCACGTATTCGTGGTCCGGCGACCTGGATCGCGCCGAGTCCTCCTATCGTGCGGCCCTGGAACGCGATGCGACCTTTGCTCCGGCGATGGCCGGGCTCGCCCGCATCCTCCGCTGGCGAGGGGACATGCCGGAAGCCGAGCGGCTGTATCGTGCGCTGCTCCTCGAGGAGCCCCAGTCGGTCGACGCGATGGTGGGTATGGGCTTCGTGGCCCTGGACGCGCTGCGGGGGGAGGCAGCGGAGGTGTGGTTCCACCGCGCCCTCTCCCTGGATCCGCTCAACGAGGAAGCGCGGCAAGGCTTGAGCAGGTTGCCCGAAGCGCAACGTCTCAGCGTCGACGTCACCATGACCAGAGTCGGGGAGGCCGAAGGCTCCGGCGGCTCAGCTCAGTGGGCGGGCTCGGCCTCCTACCGGATCACGCCGCGCAACACGCTCACAGGATCCCTGGACCTCGCACCGCGCACCGAGGAGCTCGTCGGGTCCGACCCGAACGGGAACGCCGCACCGGCCCTCCACTGGACCGCTTCGCTGGGCTGGGGTCACCGGCTGACACCGAGGTGGAACGCATCGATCAACGTCCGGCGCCTATCCTCCGGCGCGGGCGCCGGGTACTTCGCGACCGCGGAGTCGGGCCGTTGGTTGGGCTCGAAGTGGACCGTGAATGCAGGCCTCCGAGGTGGGCACGTCCCCACCGTGGGACGGGACGTCATGGGATGGGTGGGCCTTTCGCGTGCGGACTCCGATCGGAGGTCGGCCGGGGTGACGCTCTTTCAGGGATCGGACCTCCGCGGCACGTGGTCGCGCTCGGTCGTCGTGAGCGCCTCGTCCGTGCTCGGCGAGAGACTCACGGTTCGCCTTGGCGCGGCGAAAGGGTGGACCAGCTCGGTGGGCTTCTACGAAACCACGTTCGGCGGCAGGGTAGCCCTTGGGGCGGGCCGGGAGCTCCACGCGGAGCTCTTCCGATTCGCCGGGGCCTTCGTGAGGTCGGGCGCCCGGGTGGGCGCCAAGCTCAGTCTTTGACCTCGACAGACAAAGGAGAATAGCCGTGGAAGACGCGCGTGGAACGGTCGTGGTCGTCGAGGACGACGCGGCGCAGAGGACGATCCTCGGTCGGTGGCTCACCGAAGCCGGGCACGAGGTCGCCCTGTTCCCGGACGGGGAGTCCTGCCTGAAGGGGCTCTCTGGCACGCTACCCGACGTGGTGTGCCTCGACCTCCGCCTGCCGGGCATCGACGGCCTCGAGACGCTGGACCGCATCAAGGCCCACTACCCGAAGCTCCCGGTGATCATGCTGACGGCCGAGGAGTCGCTCGAGCCGGTGGTCGCTTCCATCCGCATGGGCGCCTTCGAGTACCTGCAGAAGCCGGTCGAGCGGCAGAAGCTCGTCACCACGGTGCGAAACGCGGTCGCGCTCGCGCAGATGGAGGTGCGGCTCACGCAGCTACAGCACGAAGTCGAGGGGTGGAGCTACGAGAACATCGTGGGCCGAAGCGAGCGCATGCGGCGCCTCTTCCGTCAGATGGACCGAGTCGCTCCCACCGACGTGTCCGTGCTGATCCAGGGCGAGAGCGGAACCGGAAAGGAGTTGGTGGGCCGCGCCCTGCACGAGAGTAGCGGCAGAGCCATGGGCCCGTACGTGGCGCTCAACTGCGCCGCGATTCCCGAGTCCTTGCAGGAGTCCGAGCTCTTCGGACACGAGAAAGGCGCGTTCACGGGCGCGACGCAGAGGCGGGCCGGACGCTTCGAGCAGGCCGACCGCGGAACACTCTTTCTGGACGAGGTGGCCGAGCTCTCGCCCGGCATGCAGGCGAAGCTGCTGAGGGCGATCCAGGAGCAGCGCTTCTTCCGCGTCGGCGGGTCGAACGAGGTGTCTTCCGACTTCAGGCTGATCACCGCCACCCATCGGGATCTCGCGGGCGAGGTGCGGGCCGGACGCTTCAGAGAGGACCTGTATTTCCGCCTGGCCGTCCTCGAGATCGAAGTGCCTGCGCTCAGAGACCGCGGAGACGACGTGGTCCTGCTGGCCTCGACCTTCGCACGGGAGATGGGCCTCCGGACGAACGGCGCGCCGTCACGAATCTCGGCCAACGCCCTGGACGCCATCCAGGCCTACCGCTGGCCCGGCAACGTTCGGGAGCTGCAGAACGCCGTCCAGCGAGCCGTCGTCCTCGCGGAGAGCGAAGAGATCGGTCTCGACTCGCTCCCCCCGAAGGTGCGGGCCGCCGCCCGTGAAGACGCTGCCCCCCTCGCGGACGTGACCCCCACGGGGGAGCGAGACCAGTTAGGGCCCACGCCATCGACGCCGCCCCCCCGGCACTGGGCGGACCTCGTGCCCGATCAGTCGCTCGAGTCCATCGAGGGGAAGGTCATCGCGAGCATGGTGGAGCGTCACCACGGCAACCTCTCGGAGGTCGCCAGAGTCCTCGGAATCTCTCGCTCGACGCTGTATCGCAAGATGTCGTCGCACGGCATCTCCCGAGGGAGCGAGTCGTGATGGCCGTCTCGACGAACGCCGGACCCGAATTGCTCGACGGCCACGCCGGCGTGCTCACCGTGATCCAAGGCGCGCTGGAGCCGATGGCTCTGCTGGACCGGCAGGGCCGGGTTCGCCACAGCAACCCGGCCATGGCCCGGCTCCTGACGGACGGTGCCCGCGATGTCCTGGGCACCCCCGTCTGGGACTTCGCGCACCCTCGTCATCGGGCCGCGCTCCGTGCCTGCTTCTTCACGACGGTCACGTCCGCCAGGCTCGCGGAAGAGAAGAAGCTTCGCGTCACACGACGCGACGGCGCCGAATACACGCTGCACTTTCGCCTGACCCACTTCACCGACGAGCCTGCCGTGGACGGCCTGCTACTGTCGATCCGCGACGTCGGGCGTCTCGCCGAAGCGGAGGGCCGCCTGCTCGTCGAAGCGCTCCGTGACCGACCCACCGGCCTGCCGGGTCGGGCGGCCTTGATGGACCGCATCGCGCGCGCCTCGGCGGACGGACGACCCTGCTGGGTGCTGGTGTTCGAGGTGGACGGTTTCGACTCGGTCCGCGGTGGCTGGGGCCTGGGCACGGGCGACCACTTTCTGGTCGCCCTGGCCGACCGGATCCGCTCGATGGTCGGGACCGACGACTTCCTGGCACGCCTGGAGGGCGATCAGCTGGGCCTTCTGCACTTCGGGTCGGACGAAGCGTCTGCAGTCGCCCTGGCGCGCGCGGTGCAGGCCGCCCTCCAGCGTCCTCTGTTGGCCGACGGTCGAACCGCGAGCTGCGGCGTGCGTGTGGGCATCTCGGCGCCGAGTGAGAGTGGAAAAGACCCCCGCGAGCGGGTCCGCAGAGCCTGCCTCGCGTGCCAGGCGCGCGAAAGAGGCGGCCCGGCCGGCGTCGCCTTCTACCGGAGCGAGATGGCCGAGTCGGTCAACGAGCGCATGGCCGTCGTCGTGGGACTCCGGGCCGCGCTCGACCAGGCGAGCGCCCTGGATGCGCACTACCAACCCATCGTCGACCTGAGCTCCCGTCGCATCGTGGGCTTCGAGGCGCTGATGCGCTGGCGACACCCTCAGCGGGGCCTGCTCACCGCGGGCGCGTTCCTCCCCCACGTAGAGGAGAGCGACCTGATCGTGGATCTCGGATGGTGGATGCTCGACCGGGTGTGCGCCGAGGTGGGTCGGCGGGCCGCGGCCGCGGAGCGGGTGGTGCCGGTGCACGTGAACGTGTCCCCGAGGCAGGTCGCGAGCGGCGAGCTCGTCGACCGGGTGACCGACTCCTTGCAGCGACATGCATGTCCGGTGGAGCTCCTGCACCTCGAGGTCACCGAGTCCGCGACCGAGCTCTCCGCGGGCGAGCTGGCCTCGGCGCTGGAAGAGCTGAGGATCCTCGGGGTCCGGATGTCGATCGACGACTTCGGCACCGGGCATTCTTCTCTGAGCTACCTACATCGCCTACCCGCCGACGTGCTCAAGATCGACCGCTCGTTCGTGACCGGCATCGAGCCGACGGCGAAGCAGGAGCCTCTCGTGCGGAGCATCGTCGCCGTCGCTCGCGAGCTCCAGATGAAGGTCATCGCCGAGGGCATCGAGACGGAACTGGAGGCCTCGTCCCTTCGCGACCTCGGATGTCAGCTGGGGCAGGGCTACCTCTTCTCGAAGCCGCTGCCCGGCGAAGACGCCTTCGGCCTGTTGAGGGCGGGCGCATGAGCGCGCGCGTCGCCGCGACTCGGGCGGCGTCCCCGAGGTCAGGGGGGCGACAGGTCGAGGATGAACGACAGGCCGACCCCGTCCTCGCGAGGGTAGTACTTGAACTCGACGCTGTGCTCCCGGTGCTTCCACGAGTCGAGCTCGGTGTCGAACGTGCGAAGCCCGTGGAACTGAAGGATCTCCAGCCAGTAGGTCTCCGTTCCGTCAGGATAGCGCACGCACGAGAGCGCGAGGCGCTCGTCGGGTGGTCGCTCGAGAAGATGGCGCACCGTCGTATAGGCTGCTTGGGCTCTTTCCGGTGCCGGTACTTCCTCGACCTCGACCCGGAACCCGCGGGTCTCGAAGAATCGGACCGTCTCCCGGAGGTACTCGAACGACATCTCCATGCGCGATCAGCGCACGAAGTACCAGAGGAGCGCTTGTCTCACCAGCAGCGCACCGGCGAGCAACTCGAGCACCAGAACTACCCGATACAGGAGGAGCCGCTCCCGCTCGACGTCCAACGCGAGGTCCAGCTGGAACTCCATGCGGACGCGGTTCCACTGGGGCTGGCCGCCCGGGTCGGCCCGAGGTTCCACCCCGTCCCCGGAGGAAGGCTCCGTCACGCCAGAACCGCCGGACCGGATCCGTTCGGCCTCTTCAAAACTGCAGCGAAGGCGGCGCACCCGGGGAATCCGCCGAGGTGCGACTCAGGAGGAGACCGGTGAGCGCCAAGACCTCGACCACCAAGATGACGAGCACCCAGCGACGGTATCGCCGCGCTTGGCGCCTCAAGGCCTCGAGTTGGCCTCGCTTCTGTTCGATTCGTTCCATGCTTCGCGGAATCTGCCGCGTCCCTCTGTCGCTCGCCAGCCATTTGCTCCTGATCGGACTGTCGCTGTCCGGAGTCGAGGCGGTCTCGGCCCAACAGGTGGACGTGCCCGTTCTGTCCGCGCCTCTCGTGCTCCGCGGTCGCATCGCACGAACTGAGATCGTGGTCCCGGTCTCCTCGACCCGCGAGTCCCCGAGGGTGTCCCTGGACCTCTCCTACTCCGGCACGCTCGACCCGGCGCGCAGCACCGTGACGTTCCGCGTCAACGACCGCCCCGTGACGAGTGCCCGGTTGGCCGACCTCGGCTCTTCGGTGGACGTCGCGCTGGCTCCGGAAGCGGGGTTTCAGCGCGTGTCCGTCGACGCGCGACTGGCGCTCCACGGAGATCCATGCCTCCTCGACGACCGCGACAGCGCATGGCTCACCGTGCTGCCGTCGAGCCGTGTGACCTATGAGATCGCCCCCACGGACCCAGAGGAAGCAGCCCCGGTGCCGGTGGGCGGCATCCCGGCCCTGTGGCGCGACCTGGGAGCCGACTCGGTTCACATCGACGTACCGCGCGCGCAGGAGCCCCGGCTGCTCCTTGCCCTCCTGGACGTCGATCACCTCGTGCGCTCCTGGGGCTTCCAACCTCGCTACGGCCCGGCCCCCACCGCGGAAGGGCCGCGCGTCCGCGTGGACATCGAACCGTCGGGGTACGACCCGACGTGGGAGCCCGGCGCCGACGAGCACGTCGGTGCGCTCGCGCGCACGCGTGGCGCCGTTCTGGAGCTGATCGCCACCGAACCGGAGGGAATCAGCCGCATGGTGGCCATGCTCTCCGATTCGGAGGCTGTCCGCCTCTGCTCCGGCCCGACGTGCATGGTAGGGTCGAGTTTCCGACCCGACCCAGGTCCGCTCGGCCTGGGCCTCGGCGACGGAGAACCGGTCCTCGACCTCGGTGACGCCGGCTATCCTCAGGGATGGGTCGCCGCCGGCGCGGGCCGTCACCAGATGCAGCTCATCTGGCAGCGGCCTCCCTGGTGGCAGCTCCGTCGTTGGCCCGAGCTTCGGCTGCGCGTCAGGCTGGCCGGACAGCTCAACCCGACAACAGACGGCTCTCGCCTCACGATCCACCTGAACGGACAGCCGCTCGCCTCTTTCCCGCTCGCGAACCGCGAGAGCGATCTCGTGACGCTGTCCACGAGGATCCCTCCTCAGTATTGGTCGGTCGACGAGTGGCTCTTTCGGCTGACGGCCCGGCTGGAGGACGACCGAGAGGACTGCGCGGCCTCGGATCCTGACGAGCTCTGGCTGCTCGTGGAGCCGGAGTCGGGCTTGTGGGTGCCACGCACGGAGGAGGTCTTCGACGGAATCTCGGACTTCCACCAGGCCGTTGCCGCGCCGGTGCTCTCCGGAGACCCGTTGCTCGCCGCGAAGCACCTGCCCGCGCTGGCGAGCATCCTCTACCCCTTCCGGGAACGCCTGGCAGGGGAGTCGTTTCGGTGGGCGTCGCGCTGCGAGCGCCACTGCTTCGATATCGTTCGGATCGGTGCCGTCGGTGAAACCGACCCCGTCGCCCTCGGAGGGAAGGTTTGGGTACTCGACCGGCTTGGGGACCTGAGGATCCCTCTCCTGGCGGAAGCCGGCCTGTATCAGCTCGCGCGTGCGGATGCAGGCGTCGTCTTGTCGGTCCCCTCGGAGCCCGGAGGCGCTTCCGTACCGGACTACGCGGCCCTGCGAGGCTCCTGGGCCTTCCACGTGGATGGAGCCTGGATCGAGCGCAACGTCGACGATCCGAAGGGCGTGCTCGAGGTCGGGCCCGAAGGGCGTGAGACTCTGATCCTCAGTCGCGAGCAGCGGCGGGCCCAGCTCGTCGAGCTGCTCTGGCTCTGCGCGGCTCTGGCCGCTGCGGCGCTGGGGGGCTTCTGGATCTGGCGCGGCTACCGCGACAGGCGCCTCGGTACGATCGAAGACCTCGGGTATCCGACGTGAGCGAGGACACTCTGATGCTCGCCGTGACTGCGCTCGCGGCCATGCTCGTCATCGTCGCGGCGCTGCCCATCCTGAGCGGGCTCTTTCAGTTCCTGCTCGCGGGCGGATCGGTCTTCAGCACCCACCTGGAGAAGGCTGGAAGGACGCTGCCGAGAGTCAGCATTCTCATCCCTGCATGGAACGAGTGTGCCGTGATCGGCACGACCATCGACAGGCTGATGGGGCTGCAGTATCCGATGGACCGGCTGCGCGTCTACGTCGTCGACGACGCGTCGTCGGATGGCACGCCCGAGGTCGTGATCTCGAAGATGAAGGAGTACCCCGGTAACGTCTTCCACATCCGCCGCGTGGCCGGAGGCGAGGGTAAGGCCCACACGCTCAACTACGGCCTGGAGGTTCTCTGGAAGAGCGACTGGACCGAGGCGGTCCTGGTCATGGACGCCGACGTCGTCTACACGGCCGACTCTCTCGTCAAGATGGCCCGCCACCTGGGCGACCCCGAGGTCGGCGCGGTCACCGCATACATCAAGGAGGGCAGCAGCGCTCCAAACTACCTTCAACGTTTCATCGCCTTCGAGTACATCACCGCCACCGGGGCCTCCCGACGAGCCCAGAATCTCCTGCAGTTCCTGGCCTGCTTGTCGGGCGGGGCGCAGCTCCATTCACGCGAGAACCTGATGGCCATCGGTGGACGGATCTTCTCAAACACGCTCGCGGAAGACACGTTCACGACATTTCGGACCCAGCTACGGGGCCGCAGGGCGATCTTCGAGCCCAACGCGGTGGTCTACGCCGAGGAGCCCGACACGCTGGACGGCCTTTGGAAGCAGAGGATCCGCTGGGGGAGGGGCAACGTCCAGATCACGTCCGTCTTCCGGGATCTCTGGCTCAACAGAAACGCCCACGAGTCGATGGGCTCGCTGGCCATGGCGCTCCTGTGGTTCTCCATCTTCCTCACGCCGCTCTTTCAGATCGGCGCCTCCGTCGGGCTCCTGTCCCTCTTCTTCCTGGATGAAGCCGCAGCCTGGACGCTCTTCCAGATGTTCTGGATCCTGTCGGGCGTCGTCTACCTGGTGGAGACACTCGTCTCCTACGTCGTCGACGTCGAGTCCGCACGGAAGTCGTGGCTCGAAGGGATTCTCTTCCCCGGCGTCATCTCCCTGCTCATCATCGCGAACAGCCTTTTCCCTCCGGCCTTCGAGCCGGTTGTCGGCTGGATCGACCTCGACCCCGATGGTTGGGTCGCGACGTCCTTCACGCTGTTTCTCTACGCCTGGGTCAGCGCCAGCATGGT
>JAOTVL010000185.1 GCA_029863525.1 Gemmatimonadota bacterium | reverse complement strand
ACCAAATGGGGCCGAACCATCGACGAGGAATCGATTCCTCGACCCGTCCTCGTTCATGATCCAGATGGACGACTCGCGGCGGTCGTTCATCTTGTCGACCCAACCTCGCGTGTAAACGATCTCGGTCCCGTCGGGAGAGATCTGAGGATTCGAGACGCTCTCCAAGTCGAGGTACATCTCGAGGGAGACCGTCCTCAGGCCCTGGCTTTGGGCCCGCACGCCGGGCGGTCCGAAGGCCGTGATCGTCACGGCCGTCAACAGGAACGAGAACGCGGTTCGCATGCGCATCGCAGTCACCTCTGAACTGAAGACGCCCACGCGGGACGCCTAGGACGACAATCGGGACCGTGAAAGTACGAACGAACCTCGGAGGCGCCAGTCGAGCACGGCTCGGCTCGGCCCGGGTACGCTCACGGCGTCCCGCTGTCGGCTCAGCGCTCCCAGACGATTCGGCCCCCGACCATGGTGAGGTCGACCTCCATCGTCTCGAGGCATGGATCGGGACACTCCAGGTAGTCCTCAGCCGTCACGATGAGGTCGGCGAGCTTGCCGACCCCCAGCGTCCCCCTCTCCTCTTCGGCGAAAACCAGGAAGGCATACCCTTCGCTCGCCGCTCGCAGCGCTTGGAGCCGAGTCACCGCTTGGTCGTCGTCCAAGACGCCCGCGCTGATGGTGCCACGCGTCGTGAAGTGATGCAGCACCCACCACGGGTCATAGGGGACCACCGGAGAGTCGGTGCCCAGCGAGACCGGGATGCCGGCCTCCATGTACGCCCGCACCGGGGTGGTCCAAGCAGCGCGTTCGCCCCCCCAGTAGTCGACCAGGCTCGGAGCGGCCAAGTACAGGTGGTCCTGCGCCGACACCAGCAGTTCGAGTGCGCGCATACGATCGAACTGGTCCTCGCGGGGGATGAACCCGTGCTCGATGACCCAGCGACGTCCCTGGATCGGGGCCTCCCGATCGGCCACCTCGTACGCGTCGAGAACCAGATCGATGGCCGCATCCCCGACCGCGTGGGTCGCGACGCGCCGGCCGGCCCGTCGGAGCTCCACGACCGACTCGATGAAGGGGTCGCGGGGCACCGTCTGCAGGCCGTAGAAGGTACCGCCCTCGCCCCAAGGCTCCTCGTAGGGCTCCCGCATCAACCCACCCTCGAACCCTCCGTCCACCCCGAGCTTGACCCCACCGACGCGGATCCATTGGTCGCCAGCGCCCTCTGTCGGCCACGAGGCAATCGCCTCCCGCAGCTCCCCCGGCGAGCCAGACCGCGGGGCGCGGAAGAGATACTCGATGCGGAGACTGAGTCGGCCTTCGTCTCGTAGCTCCTGGATCATGTCGTACTGATCGAGCGAACCTCCCGGATGACGCACCGCCGTCAGCCCGCGCCGGTTGAGCACCGAGTACGCTTCCGCGAGCGCGTCCTTCGCCTCGGCCCGGTCCGGTCCCGACCCCTCGGGGAGCTCGACGAGGCCCTTGGCGCGGTCCACCAGCTCTCCGTTGAGGCGGCCATCCGAGTACCGGCCGATTCGTCCGCCCTCGACGGCGGGCGTCGACCCGTCGATGCCCCAGCGCGAAAGGGCGGCGCTGTTGAGGATGTATTCGTGGCCGCCCCGCACGACCACCAACGGGTGGTCCGGAGCCGCCAGATCCAGATCGTCGCGATACGGGAGGCGCTGCTCCGCCAACTGACCCTCGTGCCAGTCGCTGTTCGTGACGATGACGTCGCCGACAGGGGTTCCACTCGCCACGGTGCGGATCGCGTCGAGCACGTCCTGAATCGATCGTGCGCCCGACAGGTCGACGCCCGGGCCGCCCCCGATGGAGTGGAAGTGGTTGTCGGCCAGCCCCGGTAGGAGCGAGCGGCCGTCCAAGTCGACGACGCGCGTCTCGGGACCGACCCAGCTGCGCACCTCGGCCTCCGCGCCCACGGCGACGATGCGATCGCCCCGCACGGCGATCCCGTCCACCACGCCCACGTCCTCGAGCGTGACCACCGGCCCCCCCACGAAAACGATGTCCGCCATGTCCGAGGCGTCCGTGCAGCCGAGCCACGCGGCCGCGAACAGAACGAAGACCAGCACCGGTGGGGCGTGTCGGAGAGGGGCTCGAAGTATCACGCGCATCGCCTCCATCGTAGGCTCGAATCCTCTACAGCAGGATCGCGGTCGGCTCCTCGAGCATGGTCTTGAGCGTCTGCAAGAAACGCGATCCCTGCGCGCCGTCGATCACACGATGGTCGCAGCTCATCGTCATGCGCATCCGCGGGCGGACGACCACGTCGCCGTCGACCACGACGGGTGTCTCTTCGATCCCGCCGACCGCGAGGATTCCGGCCTCGGGCGGGTTGATGATCGCGGTGAACTCGTGGATGCCGAACATTCCCAGATTCGAGACCGAGAACGTGGCGCCCGTGTACTCTTCGGGCTTGAGCCGCTTCTCGCGTGCCCGAGCCGCCATCTCCCTTACTTCGGCGCCGATCTGGATCAGGCCCTTCTGATGCGCGTTTCGCACGACCGGGGTGATGAGCCCGTCGTCGATCGCGACGGCCACGCCGAGATGCACGGCGTTGAAGCGTCGGACGTAATCGCCATGCCAGTGGGCGTTGCAGTTCGGATGTTGCCTCAGCGCCCCCGCGACCGCCTTCAGGACGATGTCGTTGATCGACACCTTGCGGCCCTCCGACTCGAGCATGGCGTTGATGCTCTTACGCGCCTCGATCACGCGGCTCATGTCCAGATCGACCGTCAGGTAGAAGGTCGGGACGGGGCCGATCGACTGGACCAGGCGCTTCGCGATGGCCTTTCGCATCTGCGACGTCGAAACGTCTTCGTATTCGTCCGCGGCAGGTGCCCAAGACGACGGAGCCGGCGCCGAGACGCCCTCCTCTTTCGCCTTCTCCACGTCCCGCTTCACGATCCTGCCCCCTGGTCCTGAACCCGCGATCCGCGACAGCTCGATGCCGGCTTCTTCGGCTAGCCGTCGGGCGACGGGCGACGCCTTGACCCGACCCGTCGTCGACTCGGGGGCGTCCATATGGGCGACCTCAACCGCCGGGGCAGCCGCGGCGTCTTCCTTCTGGCCAGACTCGGCCTTCGCGGCCGGGGGAGTCGCCGCCTCGGCCGGCTCGGTCGCGCTCGCCGCTTCGGTGGAGCCAGCGGCCGCCCCGGCAGACACACCCCCGGACGCGCCTTCGACACTCGATATGTCGTCGTCCGCCCCGGCGATCACCCCGATCACCGCGCCCACCTCGGCGGTGCCACCCGCGTCCAAGAAGATCCTGCGGAGTACGCCATCGCCCCGGGCGACGAGCTCCATCGTGGCCTTGTCGGTCTCGATTTCGGCAAGGATGTCCCCGTTCGAGATGTCGTCTCCTTCCGACTTGAGCCACTGAACGAGCTGGCCTTCCTCCATGGTCGGAGACAACGCCTCCATGTGCACCTTTGTGATCATCGATAGAGGACCTTTCGCACGGCCTCGACGACGTGGTCGGCCGACGGTTTGGCGAGCATCTCCAGGTTCTTGGCGTATGGCATGGGGATGTCGGCCTGTGTGACCCTAAGAATCGGTGCGTCGAGGTGGTCGAACGCCTCCTCCTGGATCATCGTCACGATCTGGGCTCCGGTTCCGGCATATGGCCAACCCTCTTCGAGGTAGACCACCCGGTTCGTCTTCTTCACGGTCTCGACGATGGCGTCCATGTCGAGCGGTCGGATGGTGCGGAGGTCCAGCACGTCGGCCTCGATTCCGTCTTTCTCCAGCTTGCCGGCGGCCTGCAGTGCGACATGGATCATCTTGCCGTGCGTCACGATCGACACGTCCGAGCCTTCCCGCTTCAAATCCGCGACCCCGAGCGGGATGACGAAGTCGTCATCCTCGGGTACCTCGCCCTTGAAGTTGTAGAGGAGCTCGCCCTCCATGAACGCGACCGGATCGTTGTCCCGAATCGCGGCTTTGAGGAGCCCCTTCGCGTCGGCGGGCGTTCCGGGCGTCACGACCTTGCAACCCGGCGCGTGCGAGTAGTACGTCTCGCACGCCTGGGAATGCTGCGCCGATAATTGCAGCGCGGCCCCGGTCGGTCCTCGGAACACGATCGGCATCGGAAACTGGCCCTCCGACATGTAGTACATCTTCGCCGCCGAGTTGATGACCTGATCGATGGCCAGGAAGGCGAAGTTGAAGGTCATGAACTCGACAACCGGTCGGAGCCCCGCCATGGCGGCCCCTACCGACATGCCCGTGAATCCGAGCTCGCTGATCGGGGAGTCGACGACGCGCTGGTCTCCGAACTCGTCGAGAAGCCCCTTCGAGACCTTGTAGGCGCCGTCGTACTCGGCCACCTCTTCACCGATCAGAAAGACGTCGGGGTCTCGTTCCATCTCTTCGCGGAGGGCTTGGTTGAGCGCCTCGCGATAGGTCATGACGGCCATCAGCGAGACCGCCCGTCGAAGAAGAGACGACCGTTGGGGTTCTCGTCCGCCCATACGTTGCGGTAGAGCGCTTCGGGTCCGGGCTTCGGTGACGCCTCGGCGAAATCGGCCGCGGCCTGGGCGATGTCCCTCGCGTCCGAATCCATCTCGGCGAGCGCCTCGGGGTCAAGGGCGTCGGC
>JAOTVL010000184.1 GCA_029863525.1 Gemmatimonadota bacterium | reverse complement strand
CGCGCTCGACTGGTCATCGCCCCGCATCGCGATCCACAGCGATCCGTACTCGGGCAATACTCGAGTGCCGTTGGCCTCCGCGGCTTCGATCAGCGCGTTTTCCTCCTGGCGATCGGCGCTCTCGGCGCGAAAGCGTCGATTTTGGGCGACGCGCGGAAGATTCGCGACGCTCGTGCATTGGACGTCGAACGGTGCCCGCCGGTCCTCGGACGAGCGGTCGTAGCACACCCACGGATTCGTGCCCTCTTTCAGAGTCTCGTAGGTATGGTCGGCGTTCCAGCGGATGACCGCCGCTTCGTCGCGCGCGCGGGCAGGCGCGGCCGCGAGCGCCCGTTCGATGGTTTGCTGCGCGCTCTGGGCCTCCAGGCCCGACGGCAACAAGGCCGCCGCCGCGGCCAACAACACGATACGCTTCATGGGTCCCTCCTTGGTTTCCTCGTGAGGAGGGAAGAGTCGGAGTCTCCGGGGGGGTCGGCAAGTCCGACCCTCCGGCGGCTGGAGGACCGACTTTGGTGATCTGAGGAAGAGCGCTCGTCTCCGGGCGCTCAGTTGCCCCCGAACGAGAGGGTGAGCATGCCGAGCACCGCGTCGGCGAAATCGTCGCTCCGATATGCACCCGCGGCCGAAAGGTTGACCGGCCCGAGGACGACGCTTGCGCCACCGCCGAGTTGGGCCCCGCCCGAAACGGCCGCCAAATGCGCCCTCAGCGGAAGGAACGACAGAGCGGTCAGCTCTGCGCCCACTCCCATGTGAAAATCGGGGCCGAACGAAAGCCCTCCCGAGACCCGTTTCCGGATGTCGGCCGAAAGGCGGAGCACGGGGCTCAGCGTCATCTCGGCGCCGGCGGAGAAGACGGGCTTCATGGTCAACTCGTCGGCAGCCGTAAGGAGCACGCTGGGTGCACCCGCAGCCGGGAACTCATCGAAGTTGGAGTCCGAATCCCCGATGTCGAAGAAGGCCTCCCCAGGCGTGTACGAAAAGCCCTGGAGGTCCCAGGCGAAGGTGCTCACCAGGTTCTGGATCGTCGCTCCGATCGTCAGCGCCGGCCCGACCCAGATCGCGCCGACGTCGAGTCCGATGCCCGACCCGTTGTTGAAGTTGAGCTCGTCGTTCGGAGCAGTCGGATAGAGCATCGGGAAGCGGATGTCCGCCCCGAGCGGGTCCGAGGTCAGCGACGTCCCGTCGTCACGGCCGACGACCAGACCGGTGCCCACCATGAATTTCCCGGTCACGCCCAGATGTAGCCCAGGCGAGGCACGGAATCCGTACGCGACCGCCGCCGTGCTCACCACGTAGCCATCCAGAGCCGAATCCTGGAGGTCGAAATCTTCGGCCGCCCCCGTCCGACCGGCATTGCCGTAGAGCAGTAGCTTCACCGCATCGGATCCGAGGCTGACCTCGCCGCCGATCTGGCTCGAGATCTGGACTCCGAGCGACCCGACGTTAAACGCTACGGGTGTGAGGCCAGCCCCGACGGACCCGGACTGCCCTCCGGCGGCCGTGACGTCGGCGAGCCAGGCATCTTTCACGCTCGTCGGCACAACCCGGTTCTCGTAGTCCACGAGGTTGGCGAGCGTCACCGGCCCGAGGCCACTCTCGACCGCGACGGCGGGGATCGCCAGTGAGAAACCGGGCGAGTTGGCCATCGCGAGCCCGGCGGGGTTGTTCGCTACGGCGGCAAAGCCTCGGGCCGAAGCCGTCATGTTGAAGCCGAGTCCCAACGCGGCCGCGCTCGCCTGCGGGAGTTGGGCCGAGGCGGGCGTCGCGAGGCAAGCGAGCGCAACGAGAACTCCGTTTCGAATCTTCATCGTCAGTTGCCGCTCGGGAGTTGGAAGTCACCACCGATCGTGATCGCGAGGTCGAAAGAGGCTTTGAGAACCAGCTCTTGGCCGGGATTCACCGTGACCGCCCCTGCGCCCGCATCGACCACCGCCTCGCCGGAGAGCAAGACGTTCGGCTGCCCGAGAAAGCTGCGCAGCTCGCTTCCGGTGAATGGAATCACCGCGGTCGACTCCGACTCGGGACCGATCGTCGCATCCTTCTGGATCGTCGCGATCGTGGGCCCGGCGATGGTGATCTGAAAGTCTGCACCCACTCCGAACGGGTTGAGCACCTCGAGAATGAACGCACCGTCACCCACGCGGTCGATGAGGTCCTGGTCGAGGTCGGCCACGTCGAGCGAAACGGGGTCGAACCTCACCAACTCACTCGAAACGTCGATCTCGACGCTCCCGACCGTCACATTCGCCGGGCTCGCGGTCACTGTGAGCTGAAGATCCGAATCGACCGTGACCGGATCGCCCGTGGGCGAGTCCAGCGTCACACGAACGTCGAGGGATCCCTCCACGTCGGTCGTTTGCAGATCGATCGTG
Source organism: Gemmatimonadota bacterium (assembly GCA_029863525.1). Taxonomy (GTDB): domain Bacteria; phylum Gemmatimonadota; class Gemmatimonadetes; order Longimicrobiales; family Gaopeijiaceae; genus UBA2589. The sequence goes on along the minus strand of JAOTVL010000184.1, from coordinate 2,251 downwards.
GTCATGAGGGTCGCCCCCGCCGCGAAGGCCTGGTCCGCTCCCTCGATCGTCAGCGTCCCGATCACGTCGTCGTCGAAAGAGTCCAGCACGTCGATCGTGAGCGTGCCGAACGCGCCGGCTGCGGGCCGAATCGGGTCGAAGTTGAAGCCATTGTACAGCTCGACGTCGACCTGACCCCCGATCACTGCGATCGAGAGCACCTCGGGCGGAAAGGAGATGTCGGCCGCGAAGCCACCCACGAACGGAGGCTTCGGCACGGTGAGGCCGTCGGCCGCCACGCATGCCGTACAGATTCCGCCCAACGTCTGAGAGAACAGCACGGGGTCAAAGTCCACGATGAAAGCGGACGAGTCCGCGTTCAGTGACACGTCGCCGGGAAGCAGCTCGGCAACACCGAACCGTGTCTCATCCGCGGGTAGGATCCAACGCGTCTCGACAATCGGAGGGTCGGTGGGTAGCTCGCAGCCGCCCACGACGGCGACGAGCGCCAATCCGGCAACTCTTTCCGAGAGGCGGAAGCGTCGTGCCGCGCGCCTCGGTCGGTAGTCGTCAGGTCTCATGAGGCCTTTCATCCCTTCATTTCGAGGGGTTCGGGGGTTCGAGCCCGGCGCACGGGGTGTTCGTCGATCATCCCGAGTCGCTTCGTCGATAGCTAGCACCGGGAAGTGCAAGATCCAAGCCTCTTGGACAGGCCGGCTTGCGCGGCTCCCCGCCTGGGGATCTCGGCCTCGAATCACGCTGGTCGGCGCCGTCGTGAACGCGTCCGGCGACCCCACTTTGCCGTCGGTCTTCCGGGCCCCGCATCAGAGGAAGCGCTGGAACAGCATCATCGCGATGATCGTGACCGTAGAGATCGTGGCGACTTGAGACCGGCGCCCTTCGGCGAGCGCCTCCGGGAGCAACTCGCCGAGCACCATGAAGATCATCGCGCCGGCCGCGAAGCCGATGCCCCACGGCAGTGCCGGCCGAAACGCCTCGACGAAGAGGAAGGCCGGCACGGCCATGAGCGGCTGTGGCAGCGACGACACGACGCTCCACCCGGCGCATTTCGGGACACTGATGCCGCGCGGGCGCATGACCGCGGTGATGGCCACGCCCTCCGGGATGTTGTGCACCGCGATCGCGACCGTAATGACGGTGGCCAGCGTCACCCCGCCGCCGAACGATACGCCCACGGCGACACCCTCGGAGAACGAGTGGGCCGTCATAACGGCCATCATCAAGAACACTTTTCGGGCGCTCTCCCCCTGCGCGGCGCCGAAGACCAGCTCCTCCTCGTCGTGCCCACCCAGGTACCGTTGCGTGCCGAGGATGAAGGCGACGCCGATCAGCACGCCGCCAAGCGTCTCGAGGCGCCCATGGGTCGTGCCCTCGCTCACGAGACCGAAGCTCGCGCCGAGCATGAGCCCGGCGGCAATCGCGTTCGCGTACGCGACGAAGCGGTCGGATACGTCGCGCACGAAGAAGAACGGGACGGCCCCGAGCCCGGTCGCGAGGGCGGTCACCAGGGCATAGAGGAAGACGAGAAGCCAGTCGCTCACGGGCCGATGCCCCCGCCGAGCGCGACCACGATGCCCATCGCGACCAACGTGACCAGGGCGATGCTCGTATGTCCCGCCTGTCGGTACGACTCGGGGAGGAGCTCGTCCAAGACCAGGTAGAACAGTGAACCCACCGCGAAGCCGAGCGCCCAGGGCATGAGCGTCGGCAGAGCGCCGATCAGCGCGAACGTCACGACCGCCAGCAAGACCTGGTTCACGTTGGTCGCTACGGCGAGCGCGGTACAGTGAACCAGCGACACGCCGCGCTTCTGGAGAATCGCTGTCAGGATCATCGCCTCGGGGATGTTGTGGACGCCCAGGGCGATCGCCATCGCGATACCGAACGGGAGCGAGACCTGCATGGCCATCCCGATGGCGACGCCCTCGTACGCCGCGTGGAGCGTGTTCACCAGGAAGACCTGGTATCCGTACGCGGGACCGAGCTCGTCGAGCTGATTGAGGTCCAGGTCTTCGACGCCCGTGAAGGCGTGCGTCAGCCGCACGAAAAGCACGCCCAAGAGTGCGCCGATGGCACCGAAGACGATGCCTGGATCCGCCTGGACCGTGGTGAGGGAGTACGCCACACCGAGCATGAGTCCCGCCGCCAGGGCGTTGCCCCATCCCAGAGCGTGGGGAGTGAGGCGACCGAGAAGCGCGAGCGGAAGGACTCCCAATGCCGCCGAGGCGGCGGAGAGGGAGGAAACCAGGAG
>JAOTVL010000183.1 GCA_029863525.1 Gemmatimonadota bacterium | reverse complement strand
CCCGACTACCAGCTCCTTCCTGGCTTGAGGGCTCAGACCCTCTTCCTGGCCGGGGCGGCCGACGAGGCAAGAAAGGAGTTGCAGCAGGTCGCCGATGGTCAGTTGACGCCCACCGCGAGGCGTGTGCACGCGTGGACGTTCCTGGCCCAGATCGCATTCTGGGAGGGTCGACTCGGAGAGGGGCGCGACGCATTGCTCGCCGCGGAGCGCCTCGTGGATGGAGCCGATGACGCCGCGGCGTGGGCCCAGGTCGTTGAGACGGTCCATACCGCGGCTCTAGTCGGCGAGGTTGCGTGGGCCCGTTCCCATCTCGAACCGAAACTGGATGCCGGACTCCCCGGGAACGTCGTGCTGGACCGTAGGCTCCAGGCGGACCTCATTGAATCGTTGGCCCTGATCTCTGGGGCCGAATCTGGCGACGTGATGATGGACCCGTCTGGGAGCGCACCCGATTTGGCCAGCGCGTACAGAAGGACTCAGGTCGGCGATACCGTGGGCCTGCGTGCCATCATCGAGGAGTTACCTCTCTCTCTCGTTCGGCGGGTATTGCTGTCCGACCGGCTCGGTGACCTGGATCGCACGATCGAGCTGTCTGAGGAGGTTGTTCGGCCCGGCTACACCGGGTGGGGGAACACCCCCCATCGCCTTCGTGCCCTCATGCATCTCGGGCCCCTCTATGAAGAGGCTGGGGACACGGTGCGAGCGATCGAGGCCTACCGGTCGTTCTCTCGGTTGTGGGCCTCCGGTGACGAGGGCGGCCGGGCGGTGGCGGGACGGTTTGCCGCTCGCGCTGACGAGCTGGAGACGGGCATCAGGGTCGGCGCCCGCTGAACGAGAAGCCCCCCCGCCCGGCCTCGTGGGACCAAGCGGGGTTCCGGTTTCCGCAAAGTGGGCCCTGGGACGACTTGAACGTCCGACCCGCCGGGCGCGCGAGGGCGCTGACCCAGGGGCAACCCCTTGGCCCCCTGTCCGCGTCGGATTAGCAGAGCTATTATTAGCCTTGCTAATAACAGGTGTGGCCTCTCGACCCTGGAGGTGTGGCGGAATGGGACGGGTGAACCTGGGGGAGTTCGAGCAGCTGGTGCTGCTCGCGTGCCTGCGTCTCGAAGACGAGGCGTACACCGTTGCGGTGCTGGAGGAGCTGGAGGCGGCCGGCAGGAGCGCCTCCCACGCCGCGGTCTACATCGCGCTGAAGCGTCTCGAGGAGCGGGGCCTGGTGGCATCCCGCCACGTCGGGCCGAGCGAGGGCCGGGGTGGCCGGCCGCGGCGGATCTTCACGGTTCGACCCGAGGCGCACCGCCTCCTGAGCGAGTACCGTGACACCTACCTGACCATGTGGGAGGGTGTGGAGATCCCCGGGGGTGTACGATGACGCCGCGCCGTGAGCGTGATCCGCTTGTGCCTCCGGTCTGGGTCGCCGCAGTGCTGGCCCCGATCGTCGGCGGACGGGTGCGTGCCGAGGAGGTGCTGGGCGACCTCGAGGAGCTCGCGCGGCGCCGGAGGCCCCGCTTCCCCGCGCTCTTCTACGTGACGCGAACGCTCTGGCTGGTAGCCTGCCTCTTCGTGGCGCGCCTCGGCCCCAACCCTCACGCGAACGCCGCCAGTGGTCCGCTCTTCGGAGATCTCTCCATGGACCTCACTCTGACGATCCGGAGCCTCCTGCGGCGTCCGGCGACCTCCCTGACCGTGGTGACCACCCTGGGGCTCGCGATCGGCTTCAACGCGGCGATCTACACCGTGCTCGAAGGGATCGTTCTGGAGCCGCTGCCCTTCCCGAATGGCGATCGCCTCGTCGTCGTGGACGAGGTGGACGCGAGCACGGGGGCGCGGGAGGATTTCTCCGGGCTGACGCTGCGCGACCTTCGCGCGTCGGTCACGCGCCTCTCGGGGCTGGCCGGTTGGCGGCTGGGCACCTTCGCCCGCACGAGTGACGGCGGCCCGCCGGAGTCCCTGGCCTCGCTCACGGTGACGGACGACCTCTTCGAGGTGCTCGAGGTGCCGGCGAGGCTCGGGCGCACGCTCCTCCCCGGGGACGACGGGCTTCCGGTCGCGGTCGTCAGCAACGCGTACTGGGCCTCGAACCTCGGGGCCGATCCGGGTGTCGTGGGCGCGAACGTGACGTTGGACGGGGTGCCGTACGAGGTGGTGGGGGTGATGCCGTCCGGATTCCGCTTCCCACAGCAGGAGATCGACGTGTGGGTGCCCGCCTCCTCGATCCAGATCGAGGGTGAGCATCGCGGCTCGCGGACGTGGAACGCGATCGGGCGACTGGCGACCGGCGCCACGCCGGCCGACGCCCAGTCCGAGCTCCAGGGCGTCCAGCTGGGCCTGGCCGAGCGTTATCCCGAGAACCGCGGTTGGGACGTCTCGGTGCGGGGCGCGGGCGCCGTGCTCCGCGACGCGGGCAACCTACCGTTCCTGCTGGCGGCCGCGGTCACGGTGGTGCTCCTGATCGCGTGCGTCAACGCCGCGAACATTCTCTTCGTGCGCTCGCTCGAAAGAACCCGGGACGTTGCCGTCCGGGCGGCGCTCGGCGCGAGCCGAGGCCGCCTCGCTCGCCTCGTGCTCCTGGAGGCCGCCGTGCTTTCCCTGGCCGCGTGCGGGGTCGGGCTCCTCGGCGGCGCGCTGGTCGTCCGGGTGATCAACGGCGCCGACCCGGGCGTGCTCCCGGCCTGGGAGCCGCTGGCGCTCGACTGGAGCGTGGCCCTCTTCGCGGTCGGCCTGAGCGCGGCGACGGCGCTGCTCGCGGGGCTGGTGCCCGCACTGCACGTTGCGCGTCCCGGACTCGCGACGACGCTGTCCGAATTCGATGGGCGCACGTCCGGTGGCCGCGTCGACCGGCGGGTCCGCAACGCCCTCGTCACAGCTCAGGTCGCGCTCACGCTCGTCCTCGTCCACGGATCGATCCTTCTGACGTGGAGTCTCTGGTCGGTCTCGAACGTCGATCCCGGCTTCGAGGACAACGGCGTGCTCACCGCGACGGCCGTCCTCGCCGGGCAGGATGCGGAGCTGACGGACCAGTACGAGCGGATCATGGAGCGCTTCGACGCGATCCCCGGTGTGGTCTCAGCGGGCACCGTCAGCGCGCTGCCGATGAACCCCGTGGGTGGCAGGTATCACGCCGACGTCTATTCGGTGGAATTTCCCGACCGCACGCCCGTCGAGGACCGGCCCGAGGTCGATGTCCGTGTCACGAGCCCGGGCTACCTGCAGACGATGGGTATCGAGCTGATCGACGGCCGCAATCTCCTCGAGTCCGACCGGCCCGACGAGCCGCTCATCATGCTGGTCAACGAGGAGCTCGTGCGCCGCTACTTCCCGGATCGCAGCGCGGTCGGCATGCACCTCGCCTTCGCTCCGGGCACCCCGGGCTGGGAGATCGTCGGCGTGGTGAGCGACGTGAGGCACGACGGTCTCGACGCCGAGCCACGGGCGGAGGTCTACATCGGCTTTCTCCAGATGCCGCACAACGACATGACCTTCGTGATCCGCACGCTGGGCGACCCCACGGCGATCGTACCCGCGGTAAGGAGCGCCGTCGCCGAAGTCGCGCCGGACATCCCGCTCGTTGCGGTCAACACCGTCGAGGCGGTGGTCGATGGCTCGCTCGACCGCCGGCGCTTCAACGCCGCGGTCTTCGGCTCGGTGGCGTTTCTCGCGATCCTCCTCGCCTCCCTGGGCATCTACGGCGTGACGTCATACTCGGTCTCGCTGCGCCAGCGCGAGCTGGGTATACGGGTGACGATCGGGGCGCGCCGCGGGCATCTCCTCGGCTCCGTGCTGCGGGGTACGCTGGGGGTGGTGCTCCTCGGAGTGGGCATCGGCGCCGTGGCGGCGCTGGCCGGGGCACGCTACCTCGAGGCCCAGCTCTTCGGCGTGGAGGCCACCAGCGCGGGTGCGCTGGCGGTCGCGGCCATCGGAATCGTCGCCGTGGGGCTGGTCGGCTCGCTCGGACCCGCCCGGCGCGCCACACGGGCCGACCCGGTGGAGGCGCTCCGCGCGGGGTGACGTCGTCCGCGAGGTGGCCCGTTGGGCGTCCGATAGACGGGAACGAGAAAGCCCCACCCGACCCCAAGGCCAAGCGGGGCAACGGTTTTCCCAAAGTGGGCCTGGGTAGACTTGAACGACCGACCTCACGCTTATCAGGCGGGTCGATGACCCCGCCGATTCTGGCGGAACGCCAATCAAAACCTAGACGGATCGTGCGATCTGCCGGACTTCGGAATCCATCACACGGCATCCTGCCAGGCATGAACGGACAGTAGGACGACCATCTGTCTCCCCGCCCAGCTACTCCCGCCACCTCAATTCGAGGGTGGTTTCTTCGGTGAGTGTCCCAGAACCCTCAAGTGGACCCTGCCTGGAATACGTCCGCGTCGCGATGACCCGTCCCATGCCGGGGACCCAGCCCCCGATGACTACCCCTCCTCTGGCCTCGTCCATCTCGTTCGTCTGGCCTGGGACTTGACCCCCGTGCATGGAATAGAAACCGGCGAAGAAGTGATTGAAACGGAACGCCGGTAGGGGAAAGAAGCCACAGTTGGGCTTTGCAGTCTCCTTGATGCGCGGGTCGAGGGCGAGCACCACCTCGGTCACCGAGAGATCCTGGCCGCTCTCGTGAGCGGCGACGGGCGACGGCAGGCT
>JAOTVL010000067.1 GCA_029863525.1 Gemmatimonadota bacterium | reverse complement strand
GCATCGAAGTCCCCGACCGCCTCCCGGTGGTCGCGCTTCGAGACCTCGTCTTCTTTCCGTACATCGTACTCCCGATTCTGATCGGTCGTCGCCGTTCGGTGGCTGCCCTCGAGGCCGCGCAGGAGCAGGAAGGGCTCGTCCTGCTGGTGGCCCAAAAGGACCCAGGCGTAGACGATCCCGGTTCGGACGACCTCTTCAGGGTCGGCACGATCGCCCGGGTCGTTCAGGTCACGAAGCTCCCCGACGGAACTTCGCGCGTCGTCCTCGAAGGGCTCGGCCGAGCACGCATCAAGAGGCTCACGACGACGACCGAAGCGCTTCGAGCCACCATCGAGCTCTTCACTGCGTTCGAGATCGAGACCGGGGACGACACCGACTCGGTCGACGACTCGGAGGCGTACGCCGAGGCGCTCGTCGAGGAAAGCGACCCCGACCTTTCGGAGTCGAATCCCGAGGGGGGACACATCGTTCACCGGCGAACCGTGGACTCCCTCACCGATTCGGTGCGGCGTCTGTACGCGGAGTACGCGCGATTGCACGACCGCATTCCCGAGGAGCTCTCCGGTATGCTCTCGGCGGACGGGGATCGACTCCGGTTTGCCCACCTGGTGGCGGGACACCTCATCCTCCCATCGCTCGAAAAGCAGGAGCTGCTGGAGACGAGCAGCCTCTACGAGCATCTGGACGTTCTTCGGGAGATGCTGGTCCGTGAGCTCGAGATCCTGCGCATCGAACGGAAGCTCGACCGTCAGATCCAACTGCAGCTCGGCGGGAAGAACAGCCCCTTCGACCTCAGCCCCCGCCCCGCCGGTACGCGGCGCGAAGCCGCAAAAGAGGAGCCCGACGAGTGGGAAGAGATCGCCGAGCAGATCCGCCAGGTGGAGCTACCGACGCACGCCCGGGTGCGAGCCGAGAAGGAGCTCGCGCGCCTCCGGAAGCTGAATCCGGTCGCGCCGGAGGCGGCGGTCATCCGGACACACCTCGACTGGATCGTCTCGCTGCCCTGGATGGGTCGATCCGACGACAACCTGGACGTGGCGCACGCCGCGGGCATCCTCGAAGCAGCGCATTTCGGTCTCGGCGAGGTGAAGGAACGCGTGCTGGATCACGTCGCGGTGCTCTCCCTGGTGGGAGAGATGCGGGGTCCGATCCTCTGCCTGGTCGGCCCCCCGGGAGTCGGGAAGACGTCGCTGGGTCGAAGCATCGCCGAAGCGCTCGGCCGCGAGTTCGTGAGGGTCAGCCTCGGAGGCGTCCGCGATGAAGCCGAGATTCGGGGTCACCGGCGGACGTACGTCGGCGCGCTGCCGGGCCGGGTGGTCCAGGGGATGCGGAGAAGCGGGACAAAGAATCCCGTCTTCTTGCTCGACGAGATCGACAAGCTGGCCCGAGACTTCCACGGGGACCCCGGTGCGGCGCTTCTCGAGGTTCTCGACCCCGAGCAGAACAAGTCGTTCACCGACCACTATCTCGAACTCGAATACGATCTCTCGGACGTGCTCTTCGTCGCCACCGCCAACACCCTCCAAGGTGTGCCGGAGCCGCTGCGGGACCGAATGGAGGTGATCCGACTCCCCGGATATCTCGACACCGAGAAGAGGGAGATCGCCACGCGCTTCCTGTGGCCCCGGCAGGCTCAGCAACACGGACTCGGCGAGGGCACGATCGAGCTGTCCTCGGACGCGCTCCACGAGGTGATCGAGCGGTATACGAGGGAAGCGGGTGTGCGTGAGCTGAACCGGCGGCTCTCGCGCGTTGCCCGGAAGCTCGCCCGCTCGGTCGCCGACGGCGGTCCGGCGAGGGTCGTCGTGGAGGCCGCCCACCTCAAGGAGCTGCTCGGGCCCCCGCCCTATCAGCCCCCCGATCGTGACGAGGACGGTGACCGGGTCGGCATCGCGAACGGGCTCGCGTGGACCGCCGCGGGAGGTGCGGTGATGGACGTGGAGGTCGCCATCGTGCCCGGAGGAGGAAACCTCCGCCTGACCGGTACCCTCGGAGACGTCATGAAGGAGTCGGCCCAGGCGGCTGTGACCTACGCCCGATCTCGTTCTGCTCTGTTGGGCCTCGATCCTCACTTCCACGAAAAGATCGACGTCCACATCCACATTCCGGAGGGGGCGACGCCCAAGGACGGGCCTTCGGCGGGTATCACGATCGCGGTGGCGCTCATCTCGGCGCTCACCGACGTGCCGACGCGCGCCGACGTGGCGATGACCGGTGAGATCACCCTCCGCGGTCGCGTGATCGGCGTCGGGGGTGTGAAGGAGAAGGCCGTCGCCGCCCTTCGGAGTGGAATGAGGCGCGTGGTCCTACCCGAAGCGAACGCGACCGATCTCGAGACGCTTCCCGAAGAGGTGCGCGAGGGTCTCGTGTTCGACCTGGTGAAAACGATGGACGAAGTCATGGACGCGGTCCTTTCCACAGCGCCGGACCGCCCGGTAGCCGCAAGCACCAGTTTGGATGTGCCGCTGTCGCTGGGATGAAGATCCGGACGGTGGAATATGCCGGAACGATCGCGAAGCCCGGTGGACCGTCCCCCGGCACCTTGCCCCAGATCGCCTTCTCGGGTCGTTCGAATGTGGGAAAGTCGTCCCTGATCAACACCCTTCTTCGTCGCACCCGCAACAAGATCGCCCACGTTTCTGCAACGCCGGGCAAGACGCAGGCCCTCAACTTCTACTCGGTCAACGACGAGTTCTTCCTCGTCGATCTGCCGGGATACGGCTTCGCCCGGGTGCCCGTCGCCATACGGGACTCCTGGGCCCGCCTCATCGAGTGGTACCTAGGCGAATCCGGGGCCGTCCAAGGCGTGGTGCACCTGGTCGACGCGCGTCACGAGCCGACCGAACACGACCTGACGATGGTGTCGTACCTCGCCAAGCTCGGGCTACCGACCCTCGTGGTCCTCACCAAGATCGACAAGCTCAAGCGGAGCGAGCGAGCCGAGTCGATCCGACGCGCGCGGGAGGCTTTGGCGCTCGACGAGGCACAGCTACTTCCCTTCTCCTCGAAAACGGGGGAAGGACGGAACGAGCTTCTAGCGGCGCTGGAGGAGCTCGTGAAGGACCGGAAGGTCGTGGAATGAGCCGTGCACCGAAGGTCTGGGCCGGGCTTGCGACCCTCTTGACCGCCGCGTGCACGATCGCGCCCGCCCCCGAAGGGGGACTCTCGACCGCCGACGCCGACGCGCTGCCTCCACCGGGCTATGGCACGCTCAGGCAGGAAGAGATCTCCATGACCCTTCGGAGTCAGGACCTCGAGATCATGGTGACACCCCTCGCCGAGTCGATCATCGTGGTCACCGCCCCCGACACCTACGATCGCTTGTCGGGGATCGCCGAATCGCACCGGGCTTCCGCGCCACCCGACGGCACCCTCTTCCTGGTCTCGTTCTACACGCAGCAGCCCGAAGTGCGCTTCGTGCCTGAGGAGGTTCAGATCCTCTCGCGCGGCCTTCGACTGCGGCCGCTATCGGTCTCGCCGATTACGCCGACCTGGGGGCAGCGTCGCGTGCAGCAACGCCGGACCGAAATGGCGGTCTATGCCTTCTCGAGTGAAGCGGATCTCGAATCGGACCTCGCGCTCGCCTACGGGCTCGAGCAGGCGGGCACGTGGCCCGCGATTTTAGCCCGCGTTCAGGCCGAGCGCGCAAGAGCGCGGGCCCGCGCGGGCATCGGCACGGAGCGCCGGCGCTGACGTGACCGGCGGGCGATGCCCCGCCCGCTCGCGCCCAGCGTCCGGGGGTGGAGCAGGCCGCTACGTCTCCAACTCGTATTTCGAGATCTTCCGGTACAGAGTTCGCTCGCCGATTCCCAGGAGCTCGGCGGCCTTCCGTCGATTCCCATCCACCTGATCCAGAGCCGCCGCGATCGCCTCACGCTCCATGTCGTCGATGGTCATGCCCAGGCGGAACACCACGACGCCGCGCTCCTCCTCGTCGTCGGATTCGTCTGCGGCGCCCTGGGCGGGGAGCTCCGCGGCCCCCGGCGAGTAGGCCCCGATTTCGATGGCGCCCGGATAGGTGAATTCGTCCGGGAGTCCGCCCGTCGCCCGTGGGCCAACCCTGCCTACGATCGCACCGGCGTCCGCCGAACTTCCGAGGAGGTTACGGTATTCCTCGAACTCCCGACGGAGATCGTCTACATCGACTCGGAGCTCCACCAGCGTTCGGAATACGAACTCGAGCTCGGGTCGCAGTCGCCGTCCTCCTTCCTCGTCGGCCGGGCGGGCCACCGACACGGGAAGAAGTGACGTGCCACGGCCGGAGCGCACGTCCTGGGGGATGTCCTCCGGCCGGATGATGCGCCCGGGCGCGAGCACCACCATCGACTCCACGAGGTTCTTGAGCTCACGGATGTTTCCGGGCCAGCTGTAGTCGATGAGGATCTGCAGCGCCTCGGGCGAGATGCCCGGAAAGTCGAGGTCGTTGCGGTCGGACGCATCCTTCACGAAGGTCTCGACGAGCAGCGGGATGTCCGCGCGGCGCTCCCGAAGCGGGGGCAGCTGGATGCTCAGGACGTTGAGTCGGAAATACAGGTCCCGCCGAAAGTCACCGATGGCGACGAGCTGACGGAGATCCTGGTTCGTTGCGGCCACGATGCGCACGTCTACCGTGATCGGCGCCTCACCCCCAACCCGATGGAATTCCCGCTGCTCGAGCACCCGAAGGAGCTTGGTCTGCGTGGTGAGCGGCATCTCGCCGATCTCGTCGAGGAAGATCGTTCCGCTGTTCGCCAGCTCGAACAGTCCCTTCCTCGTGTCGATCGCGCCGGTGAACGAGCCTTTCTCGTGACCGAACAGCTCTGACTCCAGAAGCGTCTCCGAGAGTGCCGCCACGTTCACGGCGATGAACGGCTTGTGTCGGCGCGAGGAGAGATGGTGCAGCCCACGGGCGACGAGCTCCTTCCCGGTGCCCGATTCGCCCGTCACGAGCACGGTCGACGCCACGGGTGCGATCTGCACGACGCGCTCGAGCACCTCCCGCATGGCGTCGGTCTGCCCGACGATCCCCGTGATGTCCCGGAGGCGTTTGCGCTCGACGGCCCGACGCCCTAGGAGGACGACGTCCTGTATCGACGCCGACGGCGTGAACACCTCTTCGAACGCCGACCGCTGCCGAGCCGTGGGCACCTGCTCATCGATCATCGCGAAGACCGGGATGTGGAGAACGTCCTGGGCCTGCTCGGCGAGGGCAGTCCCGTCTTCGTCCGTGCCCCCGGTAAGGATGAGTAGCGCCGCCAGATCGTCCTGCGCGATCCGCTCGCGTGGGGTGACCAGCTCGGTCCGATATCCCGCCTTTCCAAAGCCGTCCTTGAGCTCACCCGCACGAGGCAGGTCGTGCGTGGAGATGAGGATGCGGGCGTCGTCGCTCACTCGCCCTCCTTCGGCGCCGCATGGGAGGGCTGGTCACCGCGAGCGAGCGCAACCGCGTGCTCGACGAGTGACCCGAGCACGTGCAGACCGTCGGAGACGCCCCCAGGACTCCCAGGAAGGTTCACGATCAAGCAGGTTCCTCGAAGACCGACGACCCCCCTCGAGAGCACGGAAAAACGCGTCGACTCCAGCCCGATGCGCCGAATCTCTTCCGCGATCCCCGGCACCTCTCGATCGATCACCGCTCGGGTCGCTTCGGGGGTGACGTCGCGGGGTGAAAGGCCGGTGCCGCCGGTCGTGACGACCAACGCCACGCCATCATCCGCCCACCGCACGAGTGTGGGCGCAATGACCGCCGTCTCGTCGGGAACGGTTTCCCGCTCGACCACCTCGAAGCCCCGTGCGCCACACCACTCGACGATCCGAGCCCCGCTGACGTCCTCCTGTTCGCCCCGTGCACAACGGTCGCTCACGGTGAGCACGCCGACGCGGACGGCGGACAAAGTCACGATGCGTCGCGAACGGACGGTTCGCTGGAATCGAAGAGGCGTACCATGAGCACTATCGCTTGATCGAGCCCTCGGTGTAGAACGGAGGCCGCTGCGTAACGGCGTCGACGAGCCGTCCCCGGGCGTCGATCTGTAGCGCGGTCCCGGGCTTCGCGAGCTCCGTGGGCACGTACCCGAGGGCAATACCGTATCCCAGCGTCGGGCTGACCGTGCCGCTCGTAACCGTTCCCACCACCGACCCATCGCGGACGATGTCATAGCCTGGACGCGGAAAGCCTCGACCCGTGAGTCGAAGACCGACGAGGCGACGCTCGATCCCGGATTCCTTCTGCCGAACGAGCGCGTCCCGGCCGATGAAATCGCCTTTGTCCAGCTTCGTGACCCAGCCGAGGCCGGATTCGAGCGCGGTATGCTTCTCGTCGAGGTCGTTGCCGTAGAGTGCGTACCCTACCTCGAGGCGAAGCGAGTCGCGGGCTCCCAGACCGGCAGGCAGAAGTCCGACGTCCGAACCGGCCGAGAGGAGCGCGCGCCACAGCTCGGGGGCGCGCTCCGCCGGAACGTACAACTCGAATCCGTCCTCGCCCGTGTACCCGGTGCCACTGATGACTCCCGGCACCCCGGCTACCTCGCCCTCGGCGAAGCGGTAGTACTTCACGTCGTCGACGTCCAGGCTCGCCAGGCCACGCAGGACCGCTCGCGCCTTCGGACCCTGCAGGGCGAGGAGCGCCGTCGCGTCGGATGCATCCTCGAGGGAGACGTCGAACGAGGCGGCGTGCTTCGAAACCCAGAGCCAATCCTTGTCGATGTTCGCCGCATTCACGACGAGCATATACCGGTCTTCGAAACGATAGACGAGGAGGTCGTCGATCACGCACCCCGAAGGCAGGCACATCGCTGAGTACTGCGCTTGGCCGACATCGATCTTGGAGGCGTCGTTCACCGAGATTCGCTGCACCAGGTCGAGGGCCTGCGGACCGCGAACGATGAACTCACCCATGTGCGACACGTCAAACAGCCCACACGCCTGCCGCACCGCCGCATGCTCGGTGGTGATTCCGCTCGGGTATTGCACGGGCATTGAGAAGCCGGCGAAGGGGACCATCTTTCCACCCGCCTCGACGTGCTCCGCATAGAGCGAGGTGTGTTTGATGCCGTCGGTCATGCGACGTGCTCCGCGGGTTCGGTGAGGGTCGGCTCGGGCCTCGTCCGACATGTTGACCGGCGTGTCATAGGATGTAGCGGCTCAGGTCGTCGTCTTCCGCCACCTTCTTGAGTCGCGCCTGGACGTAGTCCCGGTCCACGAGCACGGAGTCGGCCGCGGTCTCGGGTAGCTGGTACATGACCTCTTCGAGCAGCGTCGTGAGGACGGTCCTCAAGCGACGCGCACCGATGTTCTCCATACGGTCGTTGAGCTCCATCGCGATGCGGGCGATCTCGTGGATGCCGTCTTCGGTGAACTCGATGCGGGCACCCTCCGTGGAGATCAACGACTTGTACTGCTCGAGAAGGGCGTTCTTCGGCTCTTTGAGGATGCGGATGAACTCCTCCTGCCCGAGCGTCTGGAGCTCGACCCGGATCGGAAAGCGCCCCTGGAGCTCGGGAATGAGATCGGAGGGCTTCGAGACGTGGAACGCTCCGGCTGCGATGAAGAGAATGTGGTCGGTGCGCACCAAACCGTACTTGGTTGCCACCGTCGATCCCTCGACGATCGGCAGCAGGTCTCGCTGCACGCCTTCACGGCTCACGTCGGGCCCGTGGCCGCCTCGCTCCCCGGCGACTTTGTCGATCTCGTCGAGGAAGACGATCCCCATCTCCTCGGCCCGGTAGAGAGCCTCGTTCACGACCTCGTCCATGTCGACGAGCTTGTCGAGCTCGTCTTGGAGGAGGATCCGGCGCGCCTCGGACACGGACACGGTCCGCCGCTTCTTCTTCTTGGGCAACATCTCCTGCAGCATCTCGGTGAAGTTGTAGTCCATCCCCTCACCGCCGCCCATCGGCAGCATCATCCCGTCGATGGACGCGGACTGCGTCACCTCGATCTCGACCTCGCGCTCCTCGAGCTTTCCGTCCGCGAGGAGCTTGCCGAGCTTCTCGCGCGTGCGCTCCCTACGTTGCTGGAGGCCTTCTACCGGCTCGCCCGTCGACGCCGAGACACCTTGAGGACCGGCGACGAACACGTTCGTGCCGGACCCGTCCGAGGCCGGAGGGGTCGGTTCCGGATTCGTCACAGGGAGCAGAAGGTCGAGCAGCCGCTCATGCACGTGCCGCTCGGCGACGTCCTGGACCTCGTACTCCCGGTCGGCACGAACCAGGTTGATGGCGATGTCCACGAGATCGCGAATCATCGATTCGACGTCGCGCCCCACGTACCCGACCTCGGTGAACTTCGAGGCCTCGACCTTGAGGAAAGGGGCCCCGGCGAGTCGCGCCAAACGCCGAGCGATCTCCGTCTTCCCGACACCCGTCGGACCGATCAGGATGAGGTTGTTGGGTGCGATCTCGTCTCGCATCTCCTCGTCGACCCGCTGCCGGCGCCAGCGGTTTCGAAGGACGATCGCGACCGCCTTCTTGGCGTCGTCCTGACCGATGATGTACTTGTCGAGCTCGGCCACGATCTGGCGCGGCGTGAGCTCGTCCAGCCAGACGGGCTCGCCGGACGCCTCGTCGGTCGTGGTCGAGCGAGCCGAATCCGTGCGCTGCAGCGCTTCCGTCGTCATCCCTCCATTCCTCCGTCGCCGTTCAGCTCCAGGACGACGATATCCCGATTCGTGTAGATGCAGATGTCTCCCGCGATCTCGAGTGCGCGTCGCACGATCGTGGTCGCGTCGAGCTCCGAGTGCTCCTTGAGCGCACGCGCCGCGGCCAGCGCATACGAGCCGCCGGACCCGATCGCGAGCACCTCGTCGTCCGGTTCGATCACGTCGCCGGTGCCACTGACCAGGAACAGGTGATCCGCGTCGGCCACCGCGAGCAGGGCGTCGAGCCGGCGCAGGTATCGATCCATCCGCCAGTCCTTCGCGAGCTCGACGACCGCCTTGGGCATGTTCGCCGGGAAACGTTCGAGCTTCTCCTCCAGCTTCTCGAAGAGCGTGAAGGCGTCCGCCACCGCACCCGCAAACCCTGCGATGATCGTTCCGTCCTTCAGGGCGCGGACCTTCCGCGCGCTACCCTTCACGACCGTGTCTCCCATGGTGACCTGACCGTCACCGCCCATCGCGACCTTGCCGTGGCGGCGGACGGCGAGGACGGTGGTGGCGCGTACGTCGGGAAGGTTCATCGATTCTTGGACCGAGAGTGGATCGAAGGGACCGAAAGGGCCGAGCACAGCACCGAGCGGTGGGCGATCGAATCTAACGGTATAGCTGCCGATATGGCAGACGGCGGGGTCACCGTTGGGAAACGGCTCAGTCGGAGCGTGGGTGCGCGTCCTTGTACACCCGTAGCAGCCGCTCCTTGCTGGTGTGCGTGTAGATCTGGGTCGTCGAGAGTGAGACGTGCCCAAGTAGCTCCTTGACCGCCAGAAGGTCGGCACCCGCCTCCATGAGGTGAGTCGCGAAGCTGTGCCGTAGGGCGTGGGTCGAGAGACCCCGTGCCCCGGCCGCCCGTTCCAGGGCATCGCGTACCGCCGACTGAATCGACCGGCGGGAGAGCCGACCCCCTTCCTGGTTCACGAGGAGGGCATCCTGCTCGGGTGCGGCGACTTCACGTCGTCGCGGTTCGTACCGTCCGATGGCGCGGAGCGCGGAATCGGTCACGGGCACGATTCGTTCTTTGGAGCCTTTGCCGACCACACGGATCTGGCGAGCTCGCGTGCCGATCGCGGATCGGTCGACGCCGTGAAGCTCGGAGAGCCGAAGACCGCTTCCATACAACAGTTCGAGGATCACCAGGGTGCGCGTGCCCGCGAGCGTGTTTTCGGCCGCCCGCACCTCGGCGTACCCGAAGACGGTGTCTACGTCCGTCGGACTCAAATGGCCCGGGAGGCGCCGTTCGAGCTTCGGCGCGCGTACCGTTCGCCCGGGATTGGAGGGGATGCGCTCCTCCAAGTGCAGAAAGGCGAAGAACGAGCGGGTCGCGGCGAGCTTACGCGCGACGCTTCGTTTCGATAGTCCTTGCCGACTCAGCCAACCGAGGAAGGCACGTAGAGCCAGTCGATCGACATCGGGGTCCGACCACCTCCAAGACTCACGCGCGAGGTACTCGCACAGGAACGTCTCCAGCTGCCCCAGGTCCCTCCGGTACGCCTTCACCGTATTCTCCGCGAGTTGCCGCTCGTCGGCGAGATGACGAAGGAAGTCGGCGGCCTCCGGGCGGGGCACGCTCACCGGATCAACCGGTGGCCGTCGCGATCGGATGCCGAGCCGTGACACCGTGTTCGTCCATCCAACGAAGCAAGTCCTCCTGAGCGCGCTCGGCGAGCAGCTCGCGCTTCACGCGCTTGTCCTTCACGCGCTTCGAGAGAGGCTCGACCAATCCCCAATTCGAATTCATCGGCTGAAAGCGTCCAGGTGCCGCGTCGCGCAGGTAGCGGAGCAGCGCCCCGAGCATCGTGGTCGGCGGCGGCACGATCGGCTTCGAGCCGGAGAGCACCCGATCGAGGTTTATCCCCGCGAGGATGCCACTCGCGGCGGACTCCGTGTATCCCTCCACGCCGGTCAGCTGCCCCGCGAAGAGGGCGTCGTCGCGATCTTGCAGGGACCCCCACGCGGTGAGTCGCCCGGGGAAATTCAGATAGCTGTTCCGGTGGATGGAACCCCAGCGCAGGAACTCGGCGTGGGAAAGACCCGGGATCCCGGTGAAGATGCGTCGCTGCTCTCCGATCTTCAGCCTGGTTTGGAAGCCGACCATGTTCCACATCTGGCCTGCGCGATCCTCACGCCGAAGCTGCACCACAGCCCAGGGGCGATCGCCCGTGCGCGGATCGGTGAGACCGATCGGCTTCATGGGGCCGAAGCGAAGCGTGTCGTGACCGCGGGACGCCATGACCTCGATGGGAAGGCACCCCTCGAAGTACGGCACGTCGTCCCAGTCGTGGCCCGCGTGTCCTTCCCCAGCCCGGAGCGCCTCGATGAACCCGTCGTACTCCTCGCGGCTCATGGGGCAGTTCAGGTAATCGGCGTCCTCGTCGAAGCGCCCGGCCGCGAAGACGATCGAGTCGTCGATACTGTCCCGCTCCACGATCGGCGCGATGGCGTCGAAAAACGCCAGCCCTCCGTCACCGAGCGCGTCCTCGATCGCTTCGTACAGCGCTCCCGAGGTGAGGGGGCCCGTCGCGATGACCGTCGGGCCGGCGGGGATCGACGTGCACTCTTCCCTGACGATCTCGATGCGCTCCTCGGCCTCCACGGCCCCGGTCATCGCCTGGGAGAAGAGCGTCCGGTCTACCGCGAGAGCAGATCCGGCCGGCACCCGCGACACGTCGGCCGACCGCAACAGCACCGACCCCAGCGCGCGCATTTCTCTCTTGAGCTGGCCGTGCGCGTTGTGTAGAGCCTCACTCTTGAACGAATTGGTGCAGACGAGCTCCCCGAGATCGTCGGTCTGGTGCGCCTCTGTGCGACGAGAGGGGCGCATCTCGATGAGTCGCACGCGCCGGCCTCTCGCCGCGAGCTGGAGCGCCGCCTCACAGCCCGCGAGACCACCCCCGACCACGGTCACCTCGGGCGTCATGACTTCTTCTTCGCGCTCTTCTTCTTTGTCGGTTTCTTCTTGGCCGGCTTCTTCACGGCGCCGGCTTTAGCGCGTCGCTTACCCCCGCCCTTGGCGGCCTTCTCGACGAGCATCTCGAGGGCCATCGCCAGGTCGACGTCCTCGGGCTCCATGTCCTTCGGGATCGTCGCGTTGATCTTCCCGTCCGTGACGTAGGGGCCGTAGCGGCCCGAGAGAACAACGACCTCGGCGCCCGTGTCCGGGTGCGTCCCGAGCTCCTTGAGGGCGACCCGCTTCCCGGCCTGTTTCGCGTCCACCAGGGCGACTGCGTCCTCGAGCGACACGGTCCACAGCTCGTCGACGCTCTTCAGGCTGGCGAAGACCTTGCCTCGACGAACGAACGGGCCATATCGGCCGAGCCCGCTGACGATCTTCTCCCCCGACTTCGGATCCGCCCCGACCGTGCGAGGTAGCTGGAGCAGCTTCAGCGCATACCCAAGGTCCACGCTGGACGGCTCCACCCCGTCGGGCACGCTTACGCGCTTCGGCTTGTCGTCGTCGGACTCCGCCTCCAGTTCGACGTACGGGCCGTACGGGCCGACCTTCAGGCGCACCATGCGGCCCGCCTCGGGATGCGCACCGAGCTCCTGACCCTCCGGGTCGAAGCCGTCGAGCGAGCGCGTGCTCTTGCACTCGGGGTAGCCGGAACAGCCCAAGAAGCGTCCGAACCGGTTCCACCGCACCAGCATCGGGCGACCGCACTTCTCGCAGGTCTCGCCTTCCGCGGCGAGGATCTCCTTGATGATCTCGTCGGAGTTCGCCTGCCCCTCCTCGATCCGGGCCATGAGGCGCGGATAGAAGTCGGCGAGCAGCATCCTCCAATCGACGTTGCCCTCTTCGACCTTGTCGAGCTCACCCTCCATACGACTGGTGAAATCGGCGTCGAAGATGCTGGGCAGGACGCGGACCAACAGCTTGGAGACCACCTCACCCAGATCCGTCGGATGGAAGCGCCGCTGTTCGAGCTCGACGTAGCCGCGGTCGACGATGACCGAAATGATCGACGCGTACGTCGACGGGCGTCCGATGCCGAGCGCCTCGAGCTCCTTGACCAGGCTGGCCTCCGAGAATCGTGGCGGCGGCTGGGTGAAGTGCTGCCTCGGCTCGAGCTTCTCGAGATCGGCCGTGACGCCCTCCGACAGGTCGGGTAGTGGCTCCAGGTCGTCCAGTCGTCGACGGTCTCCCGCTTCGGTCGCCTCGAGGTACAGCCGGGTGAAGCCATCGAACTTCACGATCGATCCCGTCGCCCGGAACAGGTACGCGCGACCGTCGGCGCCCTTCAGCTCGAAGTCGGCGGTGGTCGTGTCGTAGACGGCCGGCGACATCTGGCTCGCGACGAAGCGGAGCCAAATGAGCTCGTACAGGCGCGCCTGGTCCGTCTCCAGGTATTGCTCGGCCTCGCTGGGCAGGAGGGTCACATCCGTCGGGCGGATCGCCTCGTGCGCGTCCTGAGCCGCCGCCTGTTGGCTCCCACCGTACAGACGGGGCGCGCTGGGCACGTACTTGCCGTCGAACTCGTTCGCGACCCACTCGCGCGCCTGATTCACCGCGGTGGCGGAAACGCGCGTCGAGTCCGTTCGCATGTACGTGATCAACCCGACCTGGCCTCGACTGCCGATCTCCTGACCCTCATAGAGGCGCTGCGCGTTCGACATGGTCCGGCGCGCGGAGTAGCGGAGACGCTTGGCTGCTTCCTGCTGGAGCGTCGAGGTCGTAAACGGCGCCGACGGGTTCTTCCGGCGCTCGCGGCGCTTGACGCTCGTGACCTCGAACGGAACCGACTCGACCGCCTCGAGCACGGACTTCGCCGAGCCTTCGTTCCCGAGCTTGAACGACTTCCCGTCGATGTGGTGCAGTTTCGCTTCGAAAGGCTGATCGTCCCGCCTGAGGTGCGCGAGGATCGACCAGTACTCCTCCTGCACGAAGGCGCGAATCTCGTCCTCACGCTCGCAAATCAGCCGCAAGGCCACGGTCTGGACACGGCCGGCCGAGAGACCGGGTCGGATCGGCTTCCAGAGGAGCGGGCTCACCTTGTATCCGACCAGGCGGTCCAGGATTCGGCGCGCCTGTTGGGCCTCGATCTTCTTGAGATCGAGCTCGCCGGGATTCGCGAGCGCGTGTTGCACGGCGCTCTTCGTCACCTCTCGGAAGATCACACGCTGGAAGCGGGAGCGATCCTGCTCGTATCCGAGCTGTTCGGCCACGTGGTACGCGATCGCCTCACCCTCTCGGTCGGGGTCGGTCGCAAGAATCACCGAGTCGGCGTTCTTCGCCTTCTTCTTGAGATCCGTGATGATCTTCCCCTTCCCTCGGATCGTCACGTACTTCGGCTCGAAGCCGTGTTCGACGTCCACGCCCAGTTCCTTCTTGGGCAGATCCCGGACGTGCCCCACGGAAGCCGCGACCTCGTAGTCGCTGCCCAGGTATTTGCCGATCGTCCGGGCTTTCGCCGGAGACTCGACGATGACCAGGTGCTTGCCGCCGTTATCGCTCATTCGGGATCGAATTCCATTCCGTGTGTTTCGAGGATCTCGAGGATCCGCGACGTGACATCATCTACCGCCCGACCTTCCGTGTCCACTCTGAGGGTCGCGGCCTCATACAGGGGAGTGCGCTCAATCAGGAGCTCACGGGCTCTTTCGATCGGGTCCTCGACGTCGAGCATCGGTCTCGCCCGAGCGTCGTCCTGGGCCCGCCGAACCGCCTCCTCGGGATGCACGCGAAGCCAAATCGACAGCGTACCCGCAGGCAACTCGCCCCGACGCTCGGGCGACGCGGCCCACCCACCCCCTGTCGCGACCACCGCCTCGGTCTCGACGAGGAGCAGATTCCCCACTTCTACTTCCAGAACCCGGAAGCGATCTTCGCCCCACCGGTCGAAGATCTCCTCGATCGACAGGCCGGTCTTTCGCTCCACCTCGGCGTCGAGGTCGAAGAACCGCCACCCGAGCCGCTCGGCGAGCCGACGGCCCACGGACGTCTTGCCGGCGCCCATGAAGCCCACCAGGACGATCCGGGAGATCGTTGGGGGGATCAACGCTCCGCGAACCCGCGCTCCGCCAGATACGTGATGTACGCTTCGAGGTTCCGCAGCACCTCTCCGACGGAATCTCCGCCGAACTTCTCGAGCACGGCATCCGCGAGCACCAGAGCCACCATCGCCTCTCCGACGACACCGGCCGCGGGCACGGCGCACACGTCGCTGCGCTCGACGGCGGCATCGCCCGCGGCTCCGTCGCGCAGATCGACGCTGGGCAGTCGAGTCCGCAATGTCGAGATCGGCTTCATCGCGCCCCGCACGACGAGGGGCTCGCCGGTCGTCACACCACCCTCCAACCCCCCGGCTCGGTTCGAGGCACGTCCGATGCCACCGGTACGGGGCTTCTCCTCCGCTCGAACGATCGCGTCGTGGACGTCCGACCCAGTGCGCAGCGCGTTGACGAAGCCGGACCCGAGTTCGACGCCCTTCACCGCTTGGATCGATAGGATCGCTTGCGCCAGTCTGCCGTCGAGCTTGCGGTCCCAGGAGACATAGCTGCCGAGGCCGACGGGCACTCCCGTCGCGACCACCTCGAAGACCCCCCCGAGCGTATCGCCGGCGTCTTTTGCCTTGTCGATCTCGAGCGTCATCCGCTCCGACGCACCTTGGTCGAGGCAACGCACGGGGCTCTTGTCCGCCGCGTTGTTGAGATCGTCGGGAAGCTCGACCACGTCGGCGACCACAGAACCTATCGATGCCACATGGCTTCCGATCGTGATGCCGAGCTCGGAGAGGAACGTCTTCGCGACCGCGCCACATGCCACCCTGGCGGCCGTCTCCCGCGCGCTCGCCCGTTCGAGCACGTCGCGCACGTCGCGCCGGTCGTACTTGAACGCGCCAACGAGATCGGCGTGGCCCGGTCGTGGCAGGTAGTGCGGACGCAGAGCCTTCGGATTGCCTTCCGGATCGGGTGGATCATGGCTCATGGCCGTGGTCCAGTTCTCCCAGTCCTTGTTCCAGATGACCATGGAGATGGGAGACCCGAGCGTCTCTCCGAGACGCACGCCGCTCAACAGCTCCGCCCGATCCGACTCGATCTTCATGCGCCGGCCGCGGCCATAGCCACCCTGCCGACGCGCCAGCTCCGGATCGACGTCGCGCACCATGCTCAGGTTCAGTCCGGCGGGGACGCCCTCGATGAGCGCCGTCAGGCCCCGACCATGGGATTCGCCCGCTGTGTGGAAGGAGATCCGTCGCATGTTCGGAGCGAGAGGCCGTTGGCGGGAGGGGAGGGCGCGGATCAGGCCGCAAACGAGCAAAGGCCCGGCGGATGCCGGGCCCGATGCGGTCTGACCAGAACCTCCTATGTATAAAGGAAGGGGCGGCCCGGGTCCAAGACCGAACCGCCCTTCCGCGTGCTCAGCTGATCGTGACGCTGACCGTGTCAGCCCCGATTTCCCCGAGGGCGTCCGACACCTCGACGATGATGTTCGCGGAACCCGCCGTCTGCCCTGGGGCAGCTCGCAGGTAGTTGCTCAAGGTGACCACGACCAGACCGTTGAGGTCGGCGGTTTCCTGGGTGTAAAGCACGCTCCCGGAGCCCTCCGCAACGCCCTTGTACGTGGCCTGATTCCCGCCGCTCGGCGCGTTCACGTTCGCCTCGATGAGAATCGAGTCACCGACCGCGATCGTGAAGCCGACGCTCGGCGTGGTGATCTCCACGGTGGGACCCGTCTCGCCCCCCGTAGCGGAGATCGTGAACAGGTTCTTGCCCTCACACGCCGACAGGATCACGATGCCCACGGCCGCTGCGATCGCGGCTCGGAGGCGTCCCCTTCCATCGAAGGTTCGCTTCATGGTCTTCACGTCCTAGAGCGGGCCTACAGCCGGCTACGCACGATGTGCGGCGTAACGAGGATGATCAGATCGCGTTGGATCTCCTGATCTCGACGAGTCCGGAAGAGCGCGCCGATGAGCGGAAGGTCCTTGAGCAACGGGATCCCGGCGACCGCCTGCGTACGCTCGGTCTGAGTGAGGCCGCCGATCACTACGGTCTCACCGTCTTCGACGAGCACGCGCGTCTGCGCCCTTTGCGTCCGGAAGATGAAGCCCGCGTCCGAGTCCGCCAGTTCCGCCGCCGAGCGCTCCGCCTCGACCTCGAGAAGGATGTGCCCATCGGCGGTCACGTGTGGGGTCGTCCTCAGAATGATCCCGGTCTCCTGCTGGGTCACCTGTGCGGTGGGGAAGCCGCCACCCTCTCCGCCCGTGCCCCCGGCGCCCGCGTCGATGGTTCGGATCGGCGTCAACTCACCGACCAGGATCTCGGCCAGCTGGTTGTCGAGCACCGTCACCTGGGGTGTCGCTTCGATATCACTCAGCTGGACCGACTCGAGAGCGTCGATGAACGCGATCAACTGGTGCCGCCCGAGCACGAGCGACGTCAGAAGCTGCAGCGTGGGCGACGCCACTCTCTGGGTCGCGTTGCCGAGCGCGGCCACCGAGTTTCCGCCGAGCGCCACGACCGCTTGTCCCTGGTCGACGAGGTCGAGGTCACCGTCCCCGTCCGTGTCGGCGAATCCCGACGAGAGGCTGTTGAACTGGTTGCCGCGCGAGTCCTTCAACTCGTACGTGACACCGAGCTCGTCGAGGTCCGTTCGGTTCACGAAGATGATCTTCGCCTGAATCGATACCTGCGGCGTCTGAACGTCGAGCTCAGCCAGGAGCTGCGTGATCGCGTCCTGCACGCGAGCGATGTCCGAAACGATGAGCGTGTTCGTCCCGGTACCGACGGTCACGTCCCCGCGGTCCGTCAGGAGCGGTTGAACCGCGGTCGACACTTCCGTCGCGGTGGCGAAGGAAATGCGGTGCGTCCGTGTGAGGATCGGCTCGATCGCCTCTCTGTCGTTGAGGTCCGTGATGTTGTCGACCCGGATGATGCCCGAATCGTCCTCTTCGGCCGCGAGACCCTGACCCTGCAGGATGGTCCGGAGGGCGATGTCCCACGGCTGATCGTTGATGTCAGCGGTGACGAAGCCCGTGACGTTCGAGCCCGGAACGATCGACTTGCCCGAGAACGCGGCAAACGCCAGAAGCACGTCGTTGATCGGCGCCTCGGTCCAGGTTACCGAGATCCGACGTGCCTCCTGAACCGGCACCTGCTGCGACACCGGCACCATCTCCGTCGGATCGAAGCGCGACATCGCGCCCGACGACCACGGCTCGAAGTCACCCGTCGGATTCTCCAACGAAACGCGGAGACCGCGTGAATCGGGAATCACGCTGTAGCCGAGTTGGCGATCCAGCACGAACACCACTCGGACCACGTCCTCAGAGTACTGGCTCGTCCGCATCGACAAAATGCCACCCCGATTCACGGAGGCGAAGTCGTCCTGCGGTAGCGCGTGCGTAGCACCCATCAAGTCAATCACCAGACGGTGCGGACCCTCCATCGTGAAGTCTCGATACTCGACTTCTCCGCCGATGGAGATTAGGACGCTCGTCTGCGATGCCATCGGGGTGATCGTCAACTCGGTGACGGGCCCACCGAGGGCCAGGAGCGTGCCCGCCCAAAGAGCGAACATCGACGTCATGAGGAGCCTCCCTGGCGCCTGGAAACGAAGTTCATGGTCTCTCGTTCAACTGAGTCGAAAACTTCCACGTCCACGATCACGGAGTCACGCCGGATTTCCACGACCGTCGTGTTGCCGATGCTCTCACCCACCCTCAGGTAGTACGCATCGCCGTCCACGGCGCTCATCGTACCGTCCTCTGCGACTTGAACGCCGCCCGTGCTCAACACGGCGACGCTGGCAGACGGATCGGTCGAGTACATGAGGCCAATGAGGCTGAGCTGTTCGAAGCGCGGACCGCCACCGCCGGGCCCCAAGAGGGGTCGGAACGGGTTGCGACGTGTGAATTGCGGGTACTGAAACACCTCGCGCTCGAACACGAGCTCCGTCCCTTCGGCACGAGCCGGAGGGGGTGTCTGTGCGTCCCCTGGCGCGGGTACGG
Organism: Gemmatimonadota bacterium; assembly: GCA_029863525.1. GTDB lineage: Bacteria > Gemmatimonadota > Gemmatimonadetes > Longimicrobiales > Gaopeijiaceae > UBA2589. The sequence goes on along the minus strand of JAOTVL010000067.1, from coordinate 1,092 downwards.
CCAACGCACCCCCGGTCAGCACCGTTGCGGCGATCAAGTGAACCGGTCTCATGATCTGATCAACCTCCGGGGAGGGCAGCCGGCGGAAGCGCCGCCTGATCCGGGAGCACGTAGGTCTCGATGCGGAAGTTCGCCTGCACCGGCGACTCCATATCGGGATACGTAGCGGGCGTGGAGAAAAGCTCGAGATCGACCTGCACGGGCGTTACGATCCGGGAGAGGCTGGCGACCTCCGTGAGGAAGCGAGCCACCCTGTGGTACTCTCCCACGACGGTCATTTGATAGCCGCGCCGATTGTACGGACCCGCGGACTCGGCCGGTTCGGGATTGAGACCCTGAACCTCGATGTCCGCGGCGCGTGCCCTTCCCTGGATGTCGTCCAGCAGGACGGGGACCTCTTCTTGCGCCGGAATCAGTTCTTCCAAGCGGCTCACGTGCCGCTCGTAGAGCGCCATGCGTTGCTCTAGCTCCCCGCCTCGTCCCTGAGCCAAGATCACGCCCGCCTGGCGGTTTTGAATATCCAGGGACTCGATGCGATCACGAACCACGTCGTTGTCCGCGTCCTTCGGAGTGAGGTAGTACATCCGGAACGGCACGATCGCGAGCAACAACAGGAGCCCGATGATCATGTAGTTCCGCTGCATCGGGTCGGCCGGATTATACCATGCCATGGGTCAGTTCCCCGCCCCGACGGTCTGCGCCTGCACAGCGCCGTCGTCAAAGAGTGGGACGGTCTCCAGCTCACTGATGTCCGGCGACTCGTACGACATGATCAACTCGAACATGTACACGAGGTCCTCTGGACTCTCCTCGGACGCCTGCTGCTGGATCGTCTCCGGGTCCACGCCCCGTAGGAAGCGAGAGGCCTCGAGACGTCGGACGAAGTTGGTGATCGCATAGATGGACCCTGCCCGGCCGGCAACTCGGATCTGTAGCGGGTTCTCTCCCGCATAGATGATCTCGCGAAGCCAGGTGTAGTCCGGCACCGCAGCCGCGATCTCGTCGAGGATGTGGGGCCAGGTGTAGCGGTCCGCGTCGATCTCCTGGATGATGGCCACGCGCGCTTGGATGGAATCGGCGCGAGCACGGAGC
>JAOTVL010000182.1 GCA_029863525.1 Gemmatimonadota bacterium | reverse complement strand
CGCATGGTGGCGGGTCGGCAAGGCTACGTCGGCATGGTCGCGGTGGAGGACGGGTCGGTGAACGTCGCGGCGGCGGTCGACCGAGCCGCGCTCGCCGAGCTCGGTCCGGAAGGGGTGGTCGCGGGGCTGCTCGACGAAGCCGGAATCGAGGCTCCGGGCGGTGCGCTCGTGCACGGATGGCGCGGCACTCCGGCGCTCACGAGACGGCCTGTGCGGCGTTGGGAGGAGCGTCTCTTCCGAGTCGGAGATGCGGCGGGCTACGTCGAGCCCTTCACGGGTGAGGGGATTGGTTGGGCGCTTTCAGCAGGCGCCGCAGTGGGACCGCTGGCCGACGCGGCGGTCGGCGAGTGGTGCCCGGAGTTGGGTAAGCACTGGTCTCGCGAGCATGATCGACTCGTGGGCCGGAGACAGACGGTCTGTAAGGTCCTCGCGCGCGCCCTTCGACATTCCGGAGTCGTGCGCAACGGTGTGCGCATCGTGTCCGTGCTACCTTGGTTGGCCGCGCCGCTGGTGCGGCTGACCGCCGACATGCCCGACGTACTCCCACCCGAGCCCGTGGCCTCATGACGCTTTGCCTCGAGGGGTTCGGGACTGCGTTGCCGGCGCACAGGCTCACGCAGGACGAGGCTGTCGCGCTTCATACGACCTTCTGTCGGATCGATTCTCGAGACGCCCGACGCCTGCGGGCGCTGTACCGTCGCTCGGGAATACACACCCGCCACAGCGTCCTGCTGGAGGGGTCGGACGGCCCCTTGGAGGAGCGTCAGACGTTCTATCCGCCCGCAGCCGATGATGACGACGGGGGTCCGAGCACGGTACGGCGCATGGCGATGTACGAGGCGCACGCCCCTCCCCTCGCGACGACGGCGGCTCGCCGGGCGCTCGAGACCGGCGCCGTCGACCCGCAAGAGGTGACGCACCTGGTTACGGTCTCGTGCACCGGGTTCATCTCGCCGGGCGTGGACGCCAAGATCATCGAGGAGCTCGGACTACGGCGCGACACCCAGCGAACCAACGTCGGCTTCATGGGCTGCCACGGCGCACTGAACGGACTTCGTGTCGCCGCATCGTTCGCCGGTCGCGGCGAGCCGGTGGTCCCGCTGGTCTGCTCCGTGGAGCTGTGCACGCTGCACTTCTCGTACGGGTGGGACCCCGACATGTTGGTCGCGAATGCCCTCTTCTCCGACGGTGCGGCTGCGGTCGTCGGCCGGGCCGAGCCGAACGGCGGTGGCCCGGACCGGGGCTCTTCGAACGGCTCGCGACCGTGGTCGGTCGCGGGCACGGGCACGCACCTGATGCGCGACTCCGAGGACGCGATGACGTGGCGCATCGGCGACCACGGGTTCCGCATGACTTTGTCGGCCCAGGTCCCGGGTCTGATCGAGTCGGAGTTGCGGCCGTGGATCGTCGACTGGCTGGCCGGCTTCGATCTGACTCTTCCCGACGTCGGCTCGTGGGCCGTCCACCCGGGTGGCCCCCGCGTCCTGGCCTCGGTCGAACGAGCACTCGACCTCGACTCCGAGTCGACCTCGGCATCGCGGGAGATCCTGGCCGAGTGCGGCAACATGTCTTCGGCGACGGTCCTCTTCATTCTCGATCGCATGCGGGCCCGCGAGGCGCCCCGCCCGTGTGTGGCCCTGGCGTTCGGCCCCGGCCTCGTCGTAGAGGCGACGCTCTTGACGTGAAGTGCCGGCCCGACCCGAGCCTACGTCTTGCCGGGGCGCCGGGCGCCGGACATCCTGTGCGGCGGACGAACCCAACAAAGACAAGGCCCCATGGACGGCAACGCTGAGAAGGAGCAGGACGTCGCGACGGTCGACGGACTCGAGCGCCGAGACTTCATCCGCGTGGCGGTCGCGGCCGTCGCCGCGGGTGCCATGACCCCCGCCGCGGTTCTCGCCAACGAGCCGGACCCCGAGGTGCGAGGAGCGCTCGTACGGGCGCTCCAAGAGGCCCAGGAGGTGCCACCCGTGCCACTCCGGAACGGCGAGCACCCCGCGCTCGTCTTTCAAGCGTACCCCGGTGGGACGGGCTCTCTCTACAAACGCTGGGCGAGCCAGGGCATGGACCCGTTCCGGCGCTACGCGATTCCCATCGACCCTTGGGTCGGGCCGGTTCCGGGCGACCCGACGGACGTCGCGTTTCTCCCCGTCCATCGACTCGCGGCGTTGATCCGGGGGGGACACATCACGTCGGTGGAGCTGACCGAGATCTATTTGGATCGTGTCCGGCGATACGATCCGACCCTCCTCTTCGCGGTGACGATCCTCGAGGATCGTGCGCTGGAGGAGGCCCAACAGGCGGATCATGATTTCCGGAATGGCGTCTACCACGGTCCTCTCCATGGAATCCCGTATGGGGTGAAGGACCTTTTCAGCGTCGCTGGAACGCGCACGACGTGGGGTGCAGGGGATTTCCAGGAACAGGTCATCGACCGGGACGCCGATCTCGTGCTCCGTCTGCGCGACGCGGGGGCGGTCCTGGTCGCCAAGCTGGCGACGGGAGAGTTCGCGTCGGGTGACCGCTGGTACCGGGGTCAGACCTTGAACCCATGGAACCTCGAGGAAGGCTCGAGTGGCTCGTCCGCGGGACCGGGCTCTGCCACGGCAGCCGGGGCCGTCGCGTTCGCGATCGGCACGGAGACGCAGGGTTCGATCGTCTCACCCGCGCGCCGAAATGGGCTGAGCGCGCTGCGACCGACGTTCGGAAGCGTCTCTCGGTACGGCGGCATGGTCCTCTCGTGGAGCATGGACAAAGCCGGGCCCATGTGCCGGAGCATCTTGGACTGTGCCCTCGTGTTCGAGGCGATCCGCGGTGCGTCGGAGCGGGATCCCGCGTCTCTCACCGCCCCGTTCCGATTCGATCCCGACGCCGACTTCTCGGCGTACCGGATCGGCTACGACGAGGACGCGCCCGAGGAGTTTCTGGAACAGCTCGGCGGCATGGGCGTCCAGCTGTCGGAGATGCCGGCGCTTCCCGAGGGTGGGTCCAACTCCTTGGGGGTCGAGTCCTCGGCGGCGTTCGACTTCTACGTTTCGCCGAACGGGGAAGAGCCGGAGCCCGTTCCCGAAGACCTCGAGCCGCGGGAGGCTCGCAGACGGGGTCGCTTCCGTCGCGGTCGCGACACTCGGGCGCTCGAGTACGTGCAGAGCCAACGTCGCCGCCTGATCCTCATGGAGGAAACGCGCGACGCGATGGACGGCGTCGACATGTTCGTATCGGGGTCGGGGCAGGTCGGCCTCACCAACCAAACCGGGCATCCGGCGGCGATCGTGCCGTACGGATTCGGTGTCCGGAATCCCGATGGAGACAGCCCCACGACGATGCCGCTGACGACGACCCTTCTCGGGGATCTGTTCGCGGACGACAAGCTCCTGAACGTCGCGCACGCCTTCCAGAAACGCACGGACTGGCATCAGAGGCGACCGCCATTGGCGTAGGGGTCCGGACGGCGTCGGCCTCGCCGGCGTTTTTTGCGCGGGGCGGCATGTCGTGGCGTTCGCCTTCCTCCCATATTGTCGGTTTCGTATCGAAGTGGTCGGCCTTCCCCGACGCACCAATCCGAATCGTCCAGACCCGCGGAGAACCCCGAGAATGATCCGTTCCTTCACCCGTGTCGGCGTCGCGCTGGCCTTTCTGACGACCGCACCCACCGTCCTGGCCGCCCAGGCCGACCCCCGCCTCGAGTCGCTCAAAGAGGAGGCACTCGAGCTCGTCGAGCAGCGCTCGAAACTCGTGCAGGAGATCATCGATCACCTGTTTTCGTTCGGTGAGCTCGGCATGCAGGAGTTCGAAACCCAGGCCTACCTGACGGGCCTGCTGGAAGACGAGGGCTTCGACATCGAGCTGGGAGTGGCGGGCATGCCGTCCGCGTGGACTGCGCGCTGGTCCAACGGCAGCGGCGAGCCGGTAATCGCCCTGGGCTCGGACGTCGACGGGATTCCTCAGTCGAACCAAAAGCCGGGTGTGGCCTATCGTGATCCGATCCTGAGCATGGCGCCCGGCCATGGGGAGGGGCACAACTCGGGCCAGGCGGTGAACATCGTCGCCGCCCTCGCGGTGAAGGAGATCATGGAGCGCGAGAACATCGACGGCTCGCTCCTCATATGGCCCGGCGTGGCCGAGGAGCAGGTCGCGTCAAAGGCGTACTTCGTGCGGGAAGGCGTCTTCGATGACGTGGACGTGAACCTCTTCACGCACGTCGGCTCGGGCTTCGGCGTGAGCTGGGGCCAGGGTGGCGGCAATGCCCTCTGGTCCGTGCAATACCGCTTCACGGGGGAGACCGCGCACTCGGCCGGCTCGCCCTGGCGCGGCAAGTCCGCGCTCGACGCCGTGATGCTGATGGCGCAGGCGTGGGAATACAAACGCGAGCACCTCCGGCCGGCCGCACGGTCGCATTACATCATCGTGGACGGGGGCGACCAACCGAACGTGGTACCGCAGACGGCGACGATCTGGTTCTACTTCCGCGAGCGCGATTACGAGCTCACGAAGGAGCAGTACGATGCCGCGAAGCTCATGGCCGAGGGCGCCGCGCTCATGACCGGCACGACCATCGATACGATCATGACCGTCGGCTCGGCGTGGGGCCGGCACTTCAGCAAGCCGGTCGCGGAGGTGACGTACGCCAACATCCAGTCGGTTGGGATGCCCGAATGGAGCGAGGACGACGTCCGCTTCGCCGAGGCC
>JAOTVL010000066.1 GCA_029863525.1 Gemmatimonadota bacterium | reverse complement strand
GTGTTCAGTGGCGTGCCGAACGCCCGAAGCACCACCCCGTGCTCGCTGAGAAGTCGGGAGCCGAGTTCCGGGGCATGTGCGCCGCCGACCTCCACGGCCATGATGACGGATCGTAGACGCGGCTCGACTGGCGACCGCCACGTGAGACCAGGCTCGTCGGACACGCGGCGCTGGAGGCGACTCCATAGCGCGGCGTACCGCCGGGCCTTTTCGGCCGTCCCGATCGACGCCTGGAAGGCGAGCGCGTCGCCGAGCGCCACAACGGCCGGCCACGCCCGCGTCGAATAGTCCTCGTACTTGCGGGCGGTGCTCTCGATGCCGGCCCCCGGCGTCCGGAACCACATGCGCGGAAGCTCGCTCTGAAGCGCAGCGGACGCCCAGAACAGCCCCAGCCCCTTCGGGGCCTGGACCCACTTGTGAGGGCTCGCGGCATAGGCGTCGACGCCGGCGGTCCCCAGATCGACGGGGATCATCCCGACCGATTGGGCCCCGTCGACCAAGACCCACCGGACGCCTCGGGCTCGCACTGCGACGGCGAGCTCGGGCAGCGGGTGGGTCATCCCGATCATGTTGTCGACGTGGGGAACGACCAGAGCCCGCGTGGCCGGCCCCACCTGCGCGGCGTGCAACGCAACGACCTCGTCGACGGTCATCTCCGAGCTCCGATCCACCGGAAAATCGAAGGTCCGCACGGTAAATCCGCGCCGCTCCGCAAGCGCGCGCCATGCAACGGAGGCGCCCGGATGGTTCAGCGAGCTGAAGAGGACCTCGTCTCCCGGAGCCAGCGGGAGCCCATGCGCGAGGACGTTGAACCCCTCGGTGGTGTTGTGCGTGATCGCGACATCGTCGGCCCGGCAACCGAGAAGCTGCGCCGCCGACGACCGAGTGTCCTCGAGGACCTCCCGCCACACCGATCCCCAAACGTACAGGGACGGATGGCTCTCACAGAGCTCCAAGTACGCCGTGTGTGCTTCGTGCACTGCGCGCGGCACCGTACCGATCGAGGCGTGATTCAGGTACGTGAGGTCATCGGAGAGAAGGTACTGGGCGCGTAGTGCGCGCAGCGCCTCGGGGTGGTCAGGCAGGAAAGGACTCCGAAGCCCGCGCTGGTTCAGGGACGCCTCGATTCGCTCGGCTCGCGCGAGGAGCGGCGCCGTGACTCCGGCAGCGGCAAGACAGCGCAGAAACCCCCGCCGGGATGGCATCGATTCAGACATGCGATTCCTCATGATTTCAGCGCGACCTTGATCCTGAAGCAGATTCGTTGAAGATTTGTCGCAGTCCAGTCGACGTCTGATGTCGTCGGCAACGGTGTGGCCGTTCGGCCCATCGCTCGGACCAGACCTCGAACACTCGTTCGCGGATTCACTTCCCGTCGGACGCCGGCGAGTTTCGTCTCGCCAGACGCGGTCCGTCAACTTGGGTAGAAACGTGCCCGAATCGCCAGACACGAACAACGAAGCACCCGGGGGCCAGGCCTCAGGGTCCGGTCCCACAGATTCATCGTCTTCCAACGAGGGCGGTGGGGGCTCGGGAGCGGGTCGGTCGAACGACAACAGCCGATCCAACCGGAGCAACAACCAGGGCGGAGGCGGAAAGCGTCGTCGTCGTGGACGCCGTCGCCGCCGCAGCAAGGGCGAGAACGACGGCAACAGGGGTGGGGGGCCGAGCGAGGCCGAGCTGATGGCCGACCTCCCCGACGACCCCGAAGAACTCCTCCAGATGGCACGGCCCCTCGGCCTCCTCGAGGTGCTGGGCAGCGGCTCCGGATTCATCCGAAGGCGCGAGTCGGGCTATGCCCCGGGAGACGACGATATCTACGTCAACGCCCGCATGGTTTCGAAGTACGGACTGCGTACCGGTGACGAGCTCATGGGGATCGTGGCCCAGGAGTCGCGGCCGGGGAAGAGTCCACCGCTCGCATACCTCGCTCGCGTCAATGACCACCCTCCGGAAGACGCGCAGCGTCGTCCGGACTTCAACCGCCTGAGCGCGATGCACCCGGACGAGCAGCTCAAGCTCGAGTGCGGTCGCACGTGGCGGGGCGAACCCGAGCTGACGAACAGGGTGATCGATCTCTTCTGTCCCTTCGGCAAGGGACAGCGAGCCATGATCGTGGCACCCGCGAAGGCCGGTAAGACCATGGTCATGCAGGCTGTCGCGGAAGGAATCGTGAAGAACCATCCGGAATGCCACCTCCTGATCCTGCTCGTCGACGAGCGGCCCGAAGAGGTCACCGAAATGGAGCAGGGCGGCTTCGGCGAGGTGATCGCCTCGACATTCGATCGCCCGGCCGAGCGCCATGTGCAGGTCGCGGAAATGACCCTGGAGCGTGCACGTCGGCGCGTGGAACAGGGCGAGGACGTCGTGATTATCTTGGACTCCATCACCCGAATGGCGCGGGCGTACAACACCGTTCAGTCCGGCAGCGGCCGTACGATGTCCGGTGGGCTCGATTCGAACGCGCTCGAGAAGCCGAAGCGGTTCCTCGGGAGTGCCCGGAAGATCGCCGCCGATCAGGGTGGCGGGTCGCTGACGATCATCGCGACCGCATTGGTCGACACCGGGTCCAGGATGGACCAGGTCATCTTCGAAGAGTTCAAAGGCACCGGGAACAGTGAGCTCGTTCTTTCCCGCGAGCTCGCCGACCGGCGCATCTACCCCGCGATCGACCTGGCGGCTTCGGCCACTCGGAAAGAGGAGCTTCTTCTCGACGACGATCAGCTATGGGTGTCGCACGCCATGCGTCGTCAGCTCTCGGGCCTCGGAAATTCCGAGGGGATGATGGAGCTGCTCGGGGCCATGAAGAAGACCTCCACGAATCACGACTTGGTGGAGTGGGCGCGTAGCCGCTCCGTTTGATCAGCGGGGTGTGACAGGGGGGCTCGCCGCCTCGAGCGAGTCCCCTCGCGAAACGGAGTCCGCGGCGGCGGCCGTGAGCTCGGCCAGACGGTCGAGCCCTTTGGCCATTTCGGTGGACTGCGCGTTCTTCATCGCGAGGGCCCAATATCCCATTAGGGGATTGTTGCCGAGATCGCCCTCCTCCCTCCACTCCACGACCGTCTGGGCACCTTCCGCCCGGAGCGTCACGGAGCCCGACGTGCGCAGGTTCCCGCCTCCCGCTCCTTCCACCTCCACGGAGTAACGCACGCTCGTCGCATCGGCCTGGTCGATGCGGAAGGTGCCGGTGCCGAGCTCCCGATCGCTCCACGAAATGGCCGCACCCGCGCCACGCTCGGGGCCGGAGCGGGTCAGCCCGGAGTCCGGCCACGGCGTCCACGCCCGCCAGCCCTCCGGTGAGTCGAGGAAGGCAGCGATCGCCCCCGGCGTCGCCGGGAGACGAGCTTCGGCCCGCGCCTCCCAGGCGCCCGGGAGCGCGACGCCGACCCCCAGGAAGGCCACGAGCAAGAAGGCGGCACCGCCGAGCACGATGGGGCCCGGGCCGAACACCCCGCGGATCATCGCGACCCGTCCCGATCTCGGACGAGTGGCTCGAGATACGGCCAGACGGTTCGCGCCACCCGCTCGTGCCCCTGGGGCGTCGGATGAATCCGATCGGCTTGGTTCAGCTCGGGCACGCCCGCCACTCCCTCGAGGAGGAAGGGAACGAGGACGACGTCGTGCGTGGTCGCTACGTGGACGAACACGGCTCGGAAGGCCTCCGTGTACCGCTCGCCCATGTTCGGGGGGGCTTCCATGCCAGCGAGCACGATGTGGGTCCCTGGGTGCCGCGTGCGCGTTCGCTCAATGATCTCGGTCAGATTCGCCTGAAGTGCCATCGGGTCCTGACCTCGGAGTCCATCGTTGGCACCCAACTCGAGTACGAGCACGTCGAGCGGCTCACGCAGCACCCAATCGAGCCGTCGAAGCCCCCCCGCGCTCGTCTCGCCAGACACTCCGGCGTTCACCACCTCGATGGGGAGCCCCGCGGAGTCGGCGATCTCGTCGAGGCGAGCCACGTACCCTTGGTCGGGGTCGGACAGGCCGAATCCCGCAGTCAGGCTCGTACCGAGGAAGACGACCCGCGGACCAAAGTCCGAGGGAACCCTGACCTCGGACGCGACCACCATGGTGGAGTCCGCAACGGCCCCCTCCGACGCCGGAGCGGAGTCCGACGCAGCGAAACACGCAGAGAGCGCGAACGAGGCGAGTAGCGAGAGTGTGGCTTTCATGATGATCGTGGCCCGAGGGCTCGAGAAAAACTACATCAGCGGCGGCAGACCTCTACCCGTGCTCCGCTCGCTCGATCTCGAAATCGAGGCGGAGTCGTTCGTATCCATCGTGGGTCCGTCCGGTAGTGGCAAGACGACACTGCTGGGACTCTTGGCCGGGCTGGACGAGCCGAGCGGCGGTCGTGTGCTCCTCGACGGCGAGGACATCTTCGCCATGACCGAAGACGAGCGGGCCGAGTTTCGCGCCCAGAAGGTCGGTTTCGTCTTCCAGACGTTTCACCTTCTGCCCACGTTGACCGCGCTCGAGAACGTCCTCGTCCCGTTGGAACTGCGGGGCGACAGAAAGGGTGCGCGCCCGCGGGCGGAAGAACTCTTGGAGCGCGTCGGGCTACGCGACCGGTTCGAGCACTATCCCGCGCAGCTGTCCGGCGGTGAGCAGCAGCGTGTCGCCCTCGCCCGCGCCTTCGCGAATCGTCCCAAGATCCTCTTCGCGGACGAACCGACCGGGAATCTCGACCAGAAGACCGGTGCGGGAATCGTGGAGATGATGGAAGAGCTCAACCGGGACGAGAAGACGACGCTCGTGCTCGTGACACACGACCTCTCGCTGGCCGAGCGCGCGCACCGGGTCGTCTCGTTGGACGCGGGCCGCGTCGGCACCGACCGCCCAGGGCGCTCGCCGGCTCGCGGTGCACCCGAGCTCGTGGGCCCCTCGCCCCTGTGAAAAGTCCGCTGCGCGCCGGCTTCGCCCTCGGACTCGCCATACGGGAGAGCCGGCACGGATTTCGTCGCGTCGGCGTCTACATGGCGTCGATCACACTGGGCGTGGCCGCCCTCGTGTCGATCCACTCGTTCCGAGACGACTTCGCCCGGTCGATCCAGGAAGAGGCCGACGTCCTGATGGGTGCGAACGCGCGCTTGGAGGACGACAAGCCCTTCTCGCCCGAGGTCGTCGCGGTCCTAGACTCCCTGGGCGCCGCCGGGGTCGACATCGCTCGCGTCACCACCGCATCGACGATGGTCTTGGCGCCCCGCTCGAACATCGTGCGGCTTTTCCAGGTGCGGGCGCTCGACCCGGGTTATCCGTACTACGGGGTCGTGCGGACCGACCCGGCCGGCCGCTGGGGTGCGCACCTGGAGGAGGGCCAGGTGCTCGTCGACCCTGCGGTCCTCCCACAGATGTCGGTTCAGGTGGGGGACACGCTCGTCATCGGCCGGGCGCGACTCGAGATCGCGGCTACGGTCGACGACCTCCCGACCGACGTCGCGTACCAAACAGCAATCGGCCCGCGAATCCATGTTTCGCAGGCCACGATGGAGAGCGCAGAACTGCTGGGCTTCGGTAGCCTCGCACGCTACGAGGCGTATCTGCGTATTCCCGACCAGGCGGAGCGCACAGCGGTGCGCGACCGGCACGAGGAAACGTTCCGCGCGGCGGGGGTCCGCTACCGGCTCGCGGAGGAACAGGCTCGCAGCTTGTCCAACGGGGTGCGATTCCTCGGCCGCTTCCTCGCGTTGGTTGGGCTCGGTGCGCTCCTCCTGGGCGGTGTGGGCGTCGCCGCCGCAATCCACGTGTACATCCGGGAGAAGCGCCCGGGCATCGCCGTGCTCCGCTGCATCGGAGCCGGCCAGAGCACGGCGTTTCTCGCCTACCTGATTCAGGCGGCCTGGCTCGGTCTCGTGGGCGCAGCGGCCGGCGTCGTGCTCGGCGTCGTCCTTCAGGAAGCCATGCCGGTCCTGCTCGCCAACGTCCTGCCGGTCCAAGTCGAAACGAGGCTGTCCCTCACTTCGATCGGGGCCGGGCTTGGGATCGGTGTTTGGGTGGCGGTCGTATTCGCGCTCATTCCTCTGTTGCAGGTGCGTGACGTTCCCCCGCTGGCCGCGCTTCGCCAGGACTTCGAGCCTCCGAGACGCCGATTCGACGTTCCTCGATTGGCGGCGTACACGCTCCTTGCCGCGAGCGTGGTGGGCCTGTGCGTGATCGAGGCCCCCGACGACGAGCTAGGAGTCGCGTTCGCGTTCGCGCTCGCGGCTGCGGCCGGAATGATCGCGGGTGTCGGGTGGGGACTCACCAAGGCCACGCGCCGCTTCTTTCCAGCCTGGGCCTCATACCCGGTCCGCCAAGGCGTGTCGAACCTCTTCCGACCGCAGAACCAGACGATTTCGGTGACGCTGGCGCTCGGCTTGGGCGCCTTCATCATCGGGACGATCGTGCAGGTCGAGGGAAGCCTTCGGGACGACTTGACGCTGTCGTTTGGCCAGGGCCAACCCAACGTGCTCTTCTTCGACATTCAGACCGATCAGCTTGAAGGGGTGTTGGATCTGCTGCCCGCGACGGCGCGTCAGGTCGCGGAGGTGTCGCCACTCGTCGTGTCGAGGATCGCCTCGATCAATGGGAGGACGCCCGAGGAGCTGCGCAGTGACCCGGATCGAGAATCCCGGCCCGAGGCCTGGGCGCTCCGGCGCGAATACCGAAACACGTACCGCCCCGCGATCGGTGGCGCCGAAACACTGATCGCTGGTCGTTGGTGGGACGATACGCCCGGAACGGAGGACGGCACGCGGGTCGACGCGGGGGACCTCGCGAGGGTTTCGCTCGAGGCCGACATCGGGAGAGACCTTCGGGTCGGACTGGGCGATACGATCACGTGGAACGTCGCGGGGTTGGAGGTGCCGTCCGTGGTGACGAGCCTGCGCGATGTCGATTGGACGCGGCTCGAGCCCAACTTCTTCGCCATTCTCGAACCCGGGGTGCTCGACGACGCTCCCCAGAGCATCCTCATGGTGACGCGACTCCCGGACGACGCGCAGCGCGCGGCGGTGCAGCGGGAGCTCGTGGGAGACTTCCCCAATGTCTCGGCGCTCGACTTCTCCCGGGTACAGGAGGCGATCGACGGCGTGCTGTCCCGCGTGCGTCAGGCCGTCGCGTTCCTCGGCGCGTTCAGCGCCCTCGCCGGCGTGATCGTGCTGATCGGAGCGTTGGCGACGTCCCGGGCGCAAAGACTGCGGGAGGGCGCGCTTCTGAAGACGCTCGGGGCACGCCGCCGCCAGGTGCTCACCGTCCTGTTGGCCGAATACCTCGCGCTGGGCTCGATCGCTACCGCCAGCGGCCTGCTCTTGGCGGTGGGTGGTGCGGCCGTCCTCCTTCCCACCCTGTTCGAGGTCGACTACACCCTTCGCATCGGCTCGCTGGCGGCGATTTGGCTGGTCGTCGTGACCATGACCGTGGTGACTGGGCTCCTCGGGTCACGGGAGCTCTTGCGGCGTCCGCCCCTTCCGGTCCTGCGGGAAGCACCCGAGTAGGCGTTTCCGACCGCGACCCATCAATGCGGGGCCTGGGAGCGCAGCGCGCCGTCGGCGAGTCGGAGCGTGGGCTCGTGATGACACCCCTCGCAGTGCAGCGGATGAGGGTCCTTCAAACGACCCTTCTTGACCGTGAACGGCGCCTGGCATTTGGGGCACACCCCAAACACGCCGACGAGCGTGAAGCGCTCGATGTAGCGACGTCGAGCCAGCACAGCTCCGGTTGCGAGGGCCCCGATGAACCAGACCGCGTGTGGGGGAATCACCGCGACGAAGGGCGCGACAAGGACGAAGAGCCCAAAGGTCCGCGCCGCGCCACCGACCCTCCAACCGCGACTCCGCGCGATGACACGAGCCCGTACGTCCTCGTCGTCGAAGCCGAACAGCGTGGCGCGCGCATCGACCTCGAACGCGTCTTCGGGTTTGCCGGCCTCGACCGACATCGGGCCGCCGTCAGCCCTTGGCGGCGAAGGCGAGGAGCCTCTCTCCGGCCTCGCGCAACGTTTCGATCTGCTTACAGAATACGAAGCGAGCCAGCGAATGACCGCGCTCCGGCGCGCTGAAGAAGCTCGCTCCCGGGACGGGTGCGACGCCGCCCTCGGCGGTGAGTCGCTTGCCGAACGTCATGGAGTCCTCGTCGCTGAGCGCGCTGAAGTCGGCGAGGACATAGTACGCGCCCTGCGGAAACCGGCACATGAAGCCAGCCTCTTGGAGAGCCGAAACGAGCACGTCACCCCGCTTCTTGTACGACGCCACCATGTCCGTGTAATAGTCGGCGCCGAGCTCGTTCATGCCGACCGCACACGCCTCCTGGAGAGGCGCAGGAGCCCCGACCGTGAGGAAGTCATGGACCTTCCGAATGGCCACGGTCAGGTCGGGCGGCGCGATGATCGTGCCGATCCGCCAACCGGTGACGCTGAACGTCTTGGAAAGCCCGGAGATCGTGATCGTCCGGTCCTGCATGCCCTCGAAGGTGGCGAGCGGAACGTGCTCCCCCTCGTAGTAGATGTGCTCGTAGATCTCGTCGGTGATCGCGAGGATGTCGTGCTCGAGGCAGAGGTCGGCGATCGCCTGTAGCTCTTCTCGATCGAAGACACGACCGGTCGGGTTGTTCGGCGAGTTGATGACGATCGCGCGGGTCTTGGGGGACACGACCTCGTCGAGCATCGCCTTCTCGAGTCTGTAGTCGGGCGCCTCCAAGGTGAGGAAGACGGGCTTCGCTTCGCACAGAATCGCGTCGGGGCCATAGTTCTCGTAGAACGGCTCCATGACGATGACCTCGTCTCCCGGATCCACGACCGCGAGCATGACCGCGGCCATCGCTTCCGTACCGCCGCACGTGACCGTGATCTCACGTTCGGTGTCAACGTCCATCCCGTAGTGATCACCGTATTTACGAGCCAGGGCGTGGCGTAAGTTGGGCGAGCCCCACGTGATGGCGTACTGGTTCACGTCCCCCCGAATCGCGGCGCATGCCGCTTCCTTCAACAGGTCGGGCGCGGGAAAGTCCGGAAAGCCCTGCGCGAGGTTCACGGCGTCATGTTCCCTGGCTACGCGTGTCATCTCGCGAATGACCGATTCCGTGAAGGAGTGCGTGCGTAGTGCGGTACGGGCGTGCCGGGTCGTCATGAGGGTCCGAGTCCACGTTGGCGGGGTTCCGAGCGAGCGCATGATGTTCAGAGCAGAGGCTCCGGGCAACCGCGAACGGTTGGCCGTCGAGCGGGCCTTCGATAGCATTCGGCGTGCTCTGGACGAGATCCCTCCGCGAGATCGATCGAATCGTGTCGCTACCATCCCGTACCACCGTTCTGGCGTTCGGTATGGTCGTGTTGTCGCTTGCCCCCGCTCGGGCCCAGGATGCGCCGCTGGTTCTCGAGATCCAAGGCGGTGCCGTAATCCCCTTCGGGAACCTGAAGGAAGGGACCGGAGTCGGCGAGGGAACTTCCGCCGGCCCGAGCTTGGCGGTCGCGTTCACGATCCCCGGCGACGGCTGGCGCACCCTCTACGCTGGGTTCAGCCAGCACCGTTTGGGATGCGAGGCGGCGGGATGCCCGTCGGATGGTCGTTACGTGGCGACGGGCTTCAACGTCGGGATCCGGGCCGTCCTGGTGCAGGACCACAGGGCGGTTCCGTGGCTACGGGTCGGTGCCATCACCTCGAAGGTGGAAACCGGCGACCTCGGCGCATCCCCCGCTTCGGGGGTCTCGGACGTTGGGTTCGGCGGAGAGGCCGGGGTAGGGCTCTTGGTCCAGCTCGGACGCTCGCTCGCCTGGACCTCGGCCGCGAATGTGACGCTGCCGGGCGGAAGCACCCTGGCACTTCGGTATCTGACCGCCCACACCGGTCTTTCTCTCTTGTTCTGAGCAGGAGCTCTCCCATGAGACGCACGGCGCGCACCTCGGCCGTATTCGCGGCCGCACTGACCTCCCTCGTCGCCCCTCCTGCGTCCGCGCAGGATCACGGTGGAGACGCGTTCGCGGCGATGCGGGCCCGTGAGATCGGTCCGGCTGGAATGAGTGGGCGCGTATCCGACGTCGAGGTGGTGCTCGACGACCGGAACGTGATCTATGTGGGCGGATCGACGGGCGGCGTATTCCGCTCCGACGACGGCGGCATCACCTGGGATCCGATCTTCGACGACCAATCGGCGCTCGGCGTGGGCAGCATCTCGGTCTTTCAGCCCAATCCGGACATCGTTTGGGTCGGGACGGGAGAGGGCAATCCGCGCAACAGCGCGGGCGTCGGGCGGGGACTGTTCAAGTCGATCGACGGCGGAAGCAACTGGACGCACGTCGGATTCGAGCGGTCCGAGCGGATTCATCGCGTCCTCACTCACCCGAGCGATCCGAACGTGGTGTACGTCGGCGTCATGGGTCCGGCGTGGTCCGACGGCGACGAGCGGGGCGTGTACCGGACGACGGACGGCGGAGCGACGTGGGAGCGGGTGTTGTGGCAGAACCCTCGTACCGGGGTCGCCGACATGGTCATGGACCCCGAGAACCCCGACAAGATTTTCGCCGCCATGTGGGAGTTCCGGCGAGAGCCGTGGTTCCTGACCTCGGGAGGACCGGGGTCGGGGCTCTTCGTCACGTACGACGGGGGTGACAACTGGGCACGACTCGGAGCGGACGAGGGCCTACCAGCCGGAGAGCTCGGACGGATGGGCGTCGCGATCGCGGCTTCGGATCCGGACGTCGTATACGCCCTCGTCGAAGCCGAGCGTTCGGAGTTGATCCGGTCCGAAGACGGGGGCCGGAGCTGGCACACCATCAACGACGAGCCGGGCATCGTGCCTCGACCGTTCTACTACGCCGATCTGCGCGTCGATCCGAAGAACGAGAACCGGATCTACTCGCTCCACAGCGCCGTGCAGGTGAGCGAAGACCAGGGACGCACATGGTCCACGGTCGTGCAGAGCGGGATCATCCACGGAGACATTCACGAGCTCTGGATCGATCCGGACGACCCTCGTCGCATGATTCTCGGCGAGGATGGCGGGATCGCTTTCACCTACGATCGAGGCGACAATTGGCGTTTCGTGGAGAATCTGGCGCTCGCGCAGTTCTACCACATCGACGTCGACAGTCTGTTGCCGTTCAACGTCTACGGGGGACTCCAGGACAACGGATCCTGGTTCGGGCCCTCCACGGTCTGGGAGAACAAGGGCATCCTCAACGCGCATTGGCGCCGTGTTGGCGGCGGCGACGGCTTCAGCGTCATGCCCGACCGCTCCGACCCCGAGCGATTCGGATACTCGATGTCGCAGGGAGGCAATCTCCAGCACTTCGACAAGCGCACGGGTGAGCGCCGCGGCATCCAGCCGGTACACCCGGACGGTGTACAACTCCGCTTCAACTGGAACGCGGGCCTGACATGGGATCCCCACGAAGAGGGCACGATCTACCTGGGATCGCAGTTCCTACACAGGAGCCGAGATCAGGGCCGGAGCTGGGAGATCATCTCCCCCGACCTCACGACGAACGACCCGGCGAAGCAACGTGCCTATGAGAGCGGCGGACTCACGTTCGACGCGTCGGGCGCCGAAATGCACACGACCATCATCTCGATTGGGGTCAGTCACGTCGAGCCGGGCTTGATTTGGGTGGGTACCGACGACGGCAACGTGCAGCTGACCCGCGACGGGGGCGCCAGTTGGACGAACGTGCGGGGCAACGTCCCGGGCCTGCCCGACGGTATCTGGATTCCCGACGTCCAACCGTCCAAGCATGTGGCGGGCCGGGCCTACCTCGTGGCCGAAGACCACCGTCGAGGCGATTGGACTCCCAGGGTTTGGGTCACGGAGGACTACGGACGGAGCTGGCGATCGATCGCAGGCGAAGAAATCGACGCCTTCGTTCACGCGATCGAAGAGGACCCGTCGACCCCGAGCTTGCTGTTCCTCGGCACGGAGTTCGGACTGCGCATAAGCCTCGATCGGGGCGCGACCTGGTCGACGTTCGATTCCGGAGTGCCCTCGGTGCCGATCCGCGATCTGATCGTGCATCCTCGGGACGGTGACCTCGTGCTCGGCACGCACGGGCGCGCGATCCTGCTCGTCGACGACGTCCGGCCGCTGAGGGAATTGGCCGCCGATCCGTCCATCCATGGCGCGGCGGTGCACGCCTTCTCACCCCCTCCGGCACACGCGGTGGTGATCGCAGAAGCGATCGGATATCGCTCGACCGGGATGGCCATGCAGCAGGGCGAGACCCGATCCTACGGGGCGCTGCTGAGCTATTGGGCAGGATCGGACGGCACCGCGCGGGTGGAGGTCACCGACCCAGCCGGAGCCCTGGTATGGTCGCGCAGCGAGTCCGCCAGGGGCGGCCTGAATCGGACGGTTTGGAATCTGCGCCCCGGTGGCGACGCCGACGAGTCGATGCCCCGGGCTGTGCTCGTAGAGCCCGGTACGTACACCGTGACCGTCTCGCTGGAGGAACAGCGATCGTCCGCGCCGCTCCGTGTGCTCCCCGATCCGCGCGATCCCGTGACGACGCAGGAGCACGCGGCGAAGATCGCCGCGCTCGTACAGGCCCAGGGGGTGGTCAGACGTGTAAATGAGGCGCGGGAGGCATTGGAGTCCGCGGCGGAAGGTGTCGAGATCGTGCTTTCGACGCTCGACGACGACGAGGGGACGCTACGGACGCAGGGCGAGGAGCTTCAGGAGCTCATCGCGGCGCTCCTGGTTCGCCATTTCACAGGACCCGAGTGTCAGGGGAGCTGCCGCGGCCTGCTCACGGTCCAGCGTGTTTCCGCGCCGCTGGGGCGGATCGCTGGAGACGACGGAGCCCCGTCCCCGACCACGAGGCTCATGATGCGTCAGGCCGAGGCCGCGGCCGACGAGATCACGGCCGACATCCATCGCCTACTCGACGACGAAGTGGCGGTATACCGGGCGGCGCTGATCGCTGCCGGATACACTCCATTCGGTGGTGCACGATGAGCCCCCATCGAGCATCGAGACCGACGGCTTCGGCGAGCGCGGGGCGTATGCCGACATTCCGCCCGCGTAGGGCCGGTGCGGGCGCGGTCGCCCTGGCAACCATGGCGCTTTTCGCGCCTCCGCTCGTGGCGCAGCAGGGGCCCCTGAAGATCTTCGTGTCCGTCGACATGGAGGGGATCGGCGGAATCGGAACGGGTGCCATGACATCGACCGGCGGGAAGGACTACGGTCTGGGGCGAGAGCTGCTGACCGCGGAGGTCAATACAGTCGTTTTGGCGATCCTCGACCGACACCCGGACGCCGACATCCTCGTGAACGACTCCCACGGGGATCATCAGAACGCCTTGCATACCCTGCTGGATCCGCGCGTGACCTACATCCAGGGCTCGATCAAGCCGCTCGGCATGGTCCAGGGGCTCGACGCGTCGTTCGACGGCGTCGTCTTCGTGGGATACCACGCCAAGGCGGGCGATCCCGACGGCTTCCTCGCCCACACGGGTACGGGGTCCGTGAAAGGGCTCTGGCTAAACGGCGTCGAGGTGGGGGAGGGCGGCATGAACGCGGCCTTCGCGGGCGGATACGGCGTGCCGGTCATTCTCGCGGCGGGCGACTCGGCCGCGACGGCCGAGCTCTCCGCGCTCCTCGACACCGAGACCGTCACGACCAAAACGGCCGAGACTCCAGCGGCTGCGCGACTGATCCACCCGACGATCGTTCGCGAGCGGCTCGCCGACGGCGTGCGGCGCGCCCTGGACCGCCTCGGTGCCGGGGGCTTCGAGCCTTTCGAAGTCGGGGAGCCCGTCACCCTCGAGATGCGTTTCGCCTCTACGACGCACGTGGACATCCTGACGTCGATCCCGGGCGTCTCCAAGGTCGACGGCTTCACGGTTCGCTATACGGCTGACGATGCGGATCAAGCCTACCGGCTGATCCGACTCATGTACCGATTCATCCAAAGCTGAGACGTACCGATGCTGAAGAACGCGCTACTCTGGGCCTCCAAGAACCCGACGCTCGCGGAGAAGCTGCCTCGGTACCGTTTCGTCAAGCAGGCGACGAGGCGATTCATGCCCGGTGAAGAGCTTCAGGACGCGCTCCGCGAAGCCGAACGCCTCGCCGACTCGGGTATCAAGGGGACCACGACGCTCTTGGGTGAGAACCTCCGCTCCCTGGAGGAGGCCGACGAAGTAGTGGACCACTACCTCGACGCCCTGCGGCGCATCGAGGAGCGTGGCCTCGACGTCGAGATCTCGGTCAAGCCGACGCAGCTCGGTCTCGAATTCGGGGTCGCCGAGGCGGAGCGCCGACTCGCGAAGCTTCTGAACGCTACGTCGTCCCTGGTCTGGATCGACATGGAGGGCTCGGACCACGTCGACGCCACCCTCGAGTTGTTTCGGGGCGCGAAGGGCGCGAAAGACAATGTCGGACTCTGCCTACAGGCATACTTGCGTCGGACTCCGGACGACCTCACGCGTCTCATGCCGTCGCGACCCGCGATCCGCATCGTCAAGGGTGCGTACAACGAACCGGAGTCCATCGCGTTTCCCGCCAAGGGCGACGTCGACCGGAGCTATGTGAAGCTCATGAGGACACTGCTCCGGGCTCGTCTACACGACGAGGTGGACCGACCGGTCTCGGCAACCCACGACCCGAGAATGATCGGCGAAACCAACCGGATCGCGTTCGAGCTCGGGCTCGACAAGGAACGATACGAGTTCGCCATGCTGTTCGGCATTCAACGTCACGAGCAGCTGCGACTCGTCCGTCGAGGCCACGCGGTGCGGGTCCTCATCAGCTACGGCTCGGCGTGGTTTCCCTGGTACATGCGCCGGCTCGCCGAGCGCCCGGCCAACCTCTGGTTCGTGGCCAAGCAACTGGTCGGTTAGTGGCCGAATCCCGTCATGTGCCCGTCGGCCCTCGCCCACCGGACGACGACCCTAGACGGTGGCGCGCCCTCGCCCTCGTCTCGGCCGCCATGCTCTTCTCCCTCTCGGCGTGGATGACGGCCACGGCCATCGGAGGAGAGCTACAACTGCGCTGGGGCCTCACCACGGCAGAGGTGGGTCTGCTCACGACTGTGGTCCAGCTCGGCTTCGTGGTGGGCACGGCGGTGGCGGCCATCCTCAACCTGGCGGACATCGTCCGCGCGCGCACGCTGTTCGCCGCCTCGGCGGCGCTCGCATCCGTGGCCAATGGACTGTTGCTCGTGGCTCCAGGATACGGCGTGGCGCTCGTGCTCCGCTTCCTCACCGGTGCGTTCCTCGCGGGCGTGTATCCGCCCGGGATGAAGATGATCTCCACGTGGTTTCGCTCGGCCCGCGGGCTCGCGATCGGTACCGTGGTCGGGGCCCTCACCGTGGGGAAGGCGTTTCCCTACCTCCTCAAGGCGGTCGGCGGGGCGAATCTGACGATCGTCGTGGCCGGCGCTTCGATCGCGGGAGCGCTCGGCGCGCTCCTCGTCGGCTTTGGGTATCACGACGGGCCGTACCCCTTCCTGAAACGGCCTTTCGAGTGGGCGCGTGTAGGCCGCATCCTCCGACACCGGGAGACGATGCTCGCGACCGGCGGCTACCTCGGCCACATGTGGGAGCTCTACGCGGTTTGGACGTGGGTTCCGACCTTCTTGGCCGTCGCCGCCGCCGGAGGAGTCTCGCAGGGTTGGGTAGACGCGGCGGCGTTCGGGACCATCGCGATGGGTGGCTTCGGGTGCGTGTGGGGTGGCTTGGCGGCGGACCGGATCGGACGTGGGCGAGTCGTCAACATCGCCATGGCGATCAGCGGTGCATGCTGTGTCGGCGCCGGCTTCATGCTCGCGGCGCCGTTCGCCCTCGTCGTGTTGCTCGCCTGGGTCTGGGGCTTCTTCGTGGTCGCGGACTCGGCGCAGTTCAGCGCCATGGTCACCGAGGTCGCGCCCTCCGACTCGGTGGGGACCGCACTCATGCTTCAGACGTCGCTTGGCTTCCTCCTCACCATGGTGACCATCCAAGCGGTGCCGTGGGTCGTAGACGTGGCCGGATGGCGCTGGGGGTTCACCGTCCTGGCGGTGGGCCCCATGGCGGGAATCATGAGCATCCGTCGCCTCGTTCGTCTGCGCGGCGTACCTTCGCCCGCCGAACACCCTGCCTGACCGCCGCCGAACCGCACCGAGGACCTCCATGCTCCATGTCGCGATCGCAATAGGGCTCGTCCTGGGACTCGCGACGGGACTCCTCGCGGCCGCCGGAGTGGACGTCCTCATGACGGTTGCCCTGGCATCGGCACCGCTCGGCACCGCGTTCATGAACGCCATTCGCATGGTGGTCATTCCACTCGTCATGGCGGTCATCTTCACCGGGGTCGCCAAGCTCGGCGATCCGAGGAAGCTGGGCCGTCTGGGCCTGACCACGCTGCTCTTTTTCTGGGCGACGATCCTCCCGGCGATCGTGATCGGGATGGGCGCCATGTGGCTCGGGCTCTCCTTCGCCCCCGAGGTGGCCGTTCCGGCGGCGGCTGCTCGGGAGGCGCCGGAGCTTCCGGGTTTGATCGACTTCCTCGTGAGCCTCATCCCTAGCAATCCCTTCGAGGCCGCGACGAACGGGGCGCTCCTGCCGCTCATCGTGTTCACCGCGCTCTTCGCCGCCGCGGCCGGCACGCTGGAAGAGGCGCGGCGCGCTCGGCTCGTCGATTTCGCCGACGCAGTTTCCGACGCGCTGATCAAGCTCGTGTGGTGGATTCTGTGGACCGCACCAGTGGGTATTTTCGGGTTGGCCGCTCCGGTGACCGCTCAGCTGGGGTGGGACCTGATCCAAAGCCTCGCCGTCTTCGTCGTGTGCGTGATTCTGGGGCTCGGCGTATACATCGGCCTCGTTTACCTGCCGTTCCTCAAGGTGGTGGGTGGTATCGGGCCGGCGCGTTTCTTCGGCGGGACGTTCGGCGCGGCCTCGATTGCCTTTTCGACGACGAGCACTGCCGCCGCGCTCCCGGTCACCCTCGAGGAGACGAAGCGTCTCGGTGTCTCGGAGGCGGTGGCGGATTTGGTGCTACCGCTGGGTGCCTCGATGTATCGGGCGGGATCGGCGCTCTTCCAAGGAGCGGCCATCGTCTTTCTGGCCTCGCTCTTCGACGTGTCGATTCCCCCGGCCGCCGTGGGCGGGGCGATCCTTGCGACCTTCCTGGTGTCCCTCACGGTCGCCCCCGTCCCTTCGTCCGGCGTAGTCACGCTCGCGCCGGCGCTCGACGCAATCGGGATTCCCCTCGCGGGCCTATCGATTCTGCTCGGCATCGACCGGATCCCCGATATGTTCCGAAGCACCACCAACCTCCTCGGGCAGATTACGACCGCCGTAGTCGTCGACCGTTGGGTCCGAACGGGCGATGTCGAGGGGGATGACGGCGGATGAGGCCGTGGATCCTCGCTGAGACCCGATGGGACGCGCTCCAGGGCGGCGAGCACGACGTCCTGGTCCTGCCGTGGGGGGCGACCGAGCCCCATAACCTGCATCTGCCCTATGCCACGGACGTGTACGAGACCGAGGCCATCGCCGCCGAGGCGGCGAGGATCGCTTGGGAGCGGGGATGCAGACCGCTCGTCTTGCCCACCGTCCCGTTCGGAGCGAATGAGCAACAACTCGAGCTGGCCGGAACGGTCAACCTGCACCCGAGCACCCAGGCGTTGGTGCTCGGAGACGTGGTCGAGAGCCTGGAGATCCAAGGCTTCGACCGCCTGGTCGTCTTGAACGGACATGGTGGCAACGACTTCCGCCAGATCATCCGTGAGCTTCAGTCACGAACCGATGTCTTCTTGAGCACCGTGAACTGGTTCCGTATCGCCGGCACGCTCGACGGCTTCGCGGAGCCGGGCGATCATGCCGGAGAGGCCGAGACAAGCCTGATGCTCCACCTCCGACCGGATCTCGTGGCGCCCCTTTCCGAGGCGGGACCCGGCGACCGCCGCCACTGGAAGCTCGATGCGATCCGGGAGGGATGGGCGTGGGCACCCCGGGATTGGCCCCGGGTGACGGACGACACCGGGGTCGGGGACCCCCGAGCGGCGACGAAAGAGAAGGGGAAGGCGTACTTCGGGGCCGTCGCCGAAAAGATCGCGGGGTATCTGGTCGAGCTCGCGGGCGCCGACCTCGACGACCTCTACGCCTGACGTTGCCGACTGGGGCTACTTCAGGCTCTCCCGGTGCGGATCTTCCAGACGCCGAGCGTGAGCACCGGAACCACGTACACCGCGATGAAGCCGAGTGTGAGCGTGCCGTAGCCCCGGGCGATCAATCCAGTGAGGCCGAAGCCGCTCACGGCGGTCCCCAGGCCGAGCAGCCCGACGGCGACGGCGGGTCGGAGCCAGGTCGCCATCTCGCCCTGCCGGTCCTCCTGGAGTCCCGAGATCCGTTCGTTCACGGCATGGATGAGCCCGGCACCGGTCTCGATGAGCGTGCCGAAGAGCACCACCTGGAATGCGATTTGGAAGGGACGTGATCCGAGTCGTTCGAGGAGCACGGTGGCCGGCACCGTCGCGCTCATGATGTCCGGGTAGAGTCCGACCATGGGAAGGAAGAAGAGGAGGCCCGGAATCATGGCGATGGGGCCCGTGAGCGCCCCGGCCACGAAGGTCTCCCTTCGGGTCTCATGCAATCGCAGCGCGGCGAGCACGGGGGGGATGACCGCGAGGTTGTAGCCCGCGTACCGTAGGCCGGCCCATGCCCAACCCCATCCTGCCGATTCCGACGCGAGATTGGTGGAGATCTCCGGGCCCAGAACGCGAAAGCACCAGACGAAGAAGACGAGGTAGAGCGCGTAAAGCACGAAGGACCACGCCGAAAAGAAGCGCTCGATCGTATCGTTGCCGCCGAAGACGAGCCCTCCGACAGAGAGCATGACCGCCGCGACGCCGATCCAATAGTTGAGCCCGAAGGTGTCGCGCATGATCTCGCCCGAGGCCGCGGCCACGACCGCGAGTACGATGAGCAAGAGGCCGACGTAGCAGAGCTCGAACAGCCACCAAGCGCGACCAAGTAGGCGTTGGAAGAAGTGCCGGTAGTCGTACGCGTGCCACAAGCGCGCGAGCTCGTACGTGGCCATTGCGACCGCGCTGAAGACCACGGTGCTCGCACCGATCGCGAGTAGGCCCCCGAGCGGCCCCTGAGCGAGGAAGAACTGCGCGAGCTCGGCACCCGTGCCGTAGCCGCCCGCGATCACCACCGACTGAAAGACCAAGCCCGGAAGGAAGTAGCGGCGGAAGATCGATGACTGGCTCATGCCGGCGACAATAGACGGCGTCGCACCGGCCGGCAAACGCGGACCTAGGCGATCCCCTTGGGCGTCACCGCGCGCTCGGCCACGGCGAGGATTCCATCCACGACGAGCGCGAGGAGCGCAGCCGGGACCGCACCAGACAAGATCATGTGCGTGTCGGACAAGGTAAGCCCGGCGACGATGGGGTCGCCGAGGCCCCCCGCGCCGATGAAGGCCGCGAGGGTCGCCGTGCCGACATTGATCACGGCTGCCGTGCGGACTCCAGCCATGATCACCGGAGCCGCCAAGGGGAGACGTACATGCCGCAGCAGCTGCCACTCGGTCATTCCGAGCGCCCGTGCCGACGCCACGGCCGACGGATCGGCGTCGCGAACCCCACTGTACGTATTCCGAACGATGGGGAAGAGCGAGTAGAGAAAGAGGGCGACGACCGCCGGCACGACCCCGATGCCGAGCAGGGGGATCATGAATGCGAGCAGCGCGATGCTCGGAATGGTCTGCAGGATGCCCACGCCGCGGATGGCCCCCTCCGCCACCCGACGTGCGCGCTCGAGGAGCAGGCCCAACGGGAGGG
>JAOTVL010000003.1 GCA_029863525.1 Gemmatimonadota bacterium | reverse complement strand
GGTTCTTCGTGGCCCTCTCCGTGGTCGCATGCGCGTATCTCGCGCTCGAAAACCAAGAGCTGGTGGCGCGCTCGGGGAGCCCGACCCCGGTGGACCTGGTCATGGGAGCGGTCACGATCCTTCTCGTGATCGAGCTGGCGAGAAGGGCTACGGGGTGGGGCCTGATCGCGGTGTGCATCCTGGCCCTCGGGTACGCCGTCTCGGGTCCGTATCTGCCTGGTATCCTCGCGCACCGGGGCTATGGCCCGACCCGGCTCATCGAGCACCTGTACCTGTCCACCGAGGGCATCTGGGGGATTCCGCTCGGAGTATCGGCGGATTTCGTCTATCTGTTCGTGCTCTTCGGCGCGGTGCTCGAAGTGGCCGGGGGAGGTGCGCTCCTCATCGCCATGGCGAACCGCGTGGCCGGGCGCACCAGGGGCGGCCCGGCGAAGACGGCGGCAGTGGCGAGCGCGTTCATGGGATCGCTTTCGGGCAGCGCGGTCGCCAACGTCGTCACGACGGGGACCTTCACGATCCCGCTCATGAAGCGCGCGGGCTTCAGGCCGTTCTTCGCGGGCGCCATCGAGGCCGCGGCCAGCACGGGCGGCCAGCTCATGCCTCCGGTCATGGGGGCGGGAGCGTTCATTCTCGCGACGTGGACGAACATCCCGTATCTGGACGTCGCGGTCGCGGCGATCATTCCGGCCGTGCTCTACTACGCGGCGCTCCTCGCGGCAATTCATTTCCGAGCCGGCCGCATGGGGATCGAACCGGAGGGCATCGACGAGAGCGAGCCGATCATCGAACGGCTTCACCTGCTTCTGCCACTCGCGATCATCGTCGTCCTGCTCGCGATGGGGCGCTCGCCGATGCGTGCGGCGTTCTGGGGGGTGGCCACGGCCTTCATCATGGCGCTCTTGCGTCCGTCGACCCGGCCGTCGCCATCGGAGTTGGGCGACATCATGGAGCGCGCCGGCCGAGGTGCGGTTCAGGTGGCCGCCGCGTGTGCCGCGGCCGGAATCGTCGTCGGCGTGGCGTCGCTGACGGGCATCGGGCTGCGGATGTCGGAGTTGATCATCACCCTCTCCGGTGGTCAACTCCTGCCAGCCCTGTTGCTCACGGCCCTCGGGTCGATCGTTCTCGGGATGGGACTTCCGACGACCGCTGCCTACGTGGTTCTCGCCGCCCTAGGCGCTCCTGCCCTGGTGCAACTCGGCGTCCCACTGCTCGCGGCGCACCTGTTCATCTTCTACTTCGGGTGCATCTCGAACGTCACCCCGCCGGTTTCCCTGGCGGCGTTCGCCGCGGCGGGCATCGCGGGCTCGCCACCGATCCGAACGGCGGTATTCGCCGCGATTCTGGCGGGGGCCGGCTTCATCGTCCCGTTCATGTTCGTCTATGGCCCCGAGCTGCTCATGCAGGGGCCACCACTCCAGATCATCGTGGCCACCACCACGGCGCTCATCGGCGTCGTTTCGCTCGCTGCGGGAGGCGTCGGATTCGCGCGGAAGAAGCTCTCGGCGTGGGAGAGGGTCGTCGCCCTGGCGGGTGCCATACTCCTCGTGTACCCGGGTCTCATGACCGATGGGGCTGGGCTTGTAGCCGTCATGGTTGTTTTTTTGAGGGCTGAGTAGTCCTCACGGAGGTCACATGACAAAGCATACGAAGCGGTGGATCACAGCTCTTTCGACCGTCGCGCTGGTCGCATGCGGAAGCGAGGGACGCACGCAGTTCCTTTCGCTCGGCACGGCTGGGACCGGGGGGATCTACTACCCGCTCGGAGGGGCCATCGCGAGCCGTCTCTCGGTTGCGGACTCCACGCGGCAGTACACCGCAGAGGTGAGTGGCGGGTCGGTGGAGAACGTGAATCGCGTCGCCTCCGGTCAGATGGACTTGGCCATGGCGATTGCCGTCACGATGTACCAGGCCTACAACGGTGAGGGGGATTTCGCTCAGCCGGTGTCGCAACTCCGCGCGATCGCGCCGCTGTATCCCAACGTGACGCACATCCTTGTGCCGGCGTCTTCGCGCGCGATGTCCGTCGCCGACTTCGGTGGGATGAGGGTCTCGGTCGGAGCGGCCGGTAGCGGAACCGAGCAGCTGGCCCGCCACGTCCTCGAAGGACACGGTCTGACGTACGACGATCTCGACCCGCAATATCTCTCGTTCGCGGAGTCGTCCGCTGCACTGCGTGATGGGGCGATCGACGCCGCGATCATCTCGGTCGGCTATCCGGCGGCCGCGGTCCTGGAGGCGTCGACCACGGGCGACATTCGCCTCCTTCCGGTGGAGGGTGAAGTCCTCGCTCAGATGCTCGATGAGCACCCCTATTACTCAGGGGGGGTGATCCCGGCGGGAGCATATCCGGGGGTGGACAGTGCGGTGACCACGCTGGCGGTCATGAACTGGGTGTTCTCTCTGGAGTCGCTCGATCCCGAAGTCGTTCGCACGCTGCTCAACATTTTCGAAAATGATCGTGTCTCCCTAGAGCAGGTGCACGACATGGCGAAGCAGATCGACCTCGATCAGCTTCCCAGCGCGCCGATTCCCCTGCACTCCGCTGTCCAACAATGGCTTGCCGAGAGATGAGTGGGGTATCCGCTTTCGGGTAAACACATGTTTTCTTCTTGATACGATCTCTTCCGGTCCTCGGGGCCGCGATCACCTTCAGCGTCGCGATCGCCGCGACGCCCGCGCTGGCTCAGTTGGACCCGAAAGAGGCACTCGTCGAAGAGGCCTCCGAGGGTTCCGGCGTGCGCCTGGCGCCGGGCGCCTCCACGGCGGCAGGCCCGCTCGACTCGTCGACGGATCTTGCCGACATCCAGATCGACGGAGTCGCCGACGAGCCCGATTGGGCTTCGGCTCGAGTCTTCAGCGGCTTCACGCAGCGCGAGCCGGTGGAGGGCGTCGCGGCGGAGCACGACACGGAAGTCCGGGTCCTCTTCGGAGACGAAGCGATTTGGGTCGCGGCGCGCATGTGGGACGACGACCCGACGTCGATCGATCGCCGACTCACGCGGCGTGACAACCACGGCACCTACGATCAATTCTCGATCCACCTCGACCCGAACCTCGACGGACTGACCGGTTACAGCTTTCGGGTGAGCGCGGCGAACGTCCAAGGCGACACGTACTTCCACAGCGACGACCAGATGGACTTCGCTTGGGACGCCGTGTGGACCTCCGCGGTCGCGATCGACGACGAGGGGTGGAGTGTCGAGATGCGGATTCCCCTTTCGCAGATCAGGTACGAGGCGTCCGACGATCTGCAGACGTGGGGGGTGAACTTCCACCGCTTCCGGGTCGCGAACAATGAGCGCAGCTACTATTCGCTGGTCTCCCGACTGCGGAAGGGGATCGTCAGCCAGATGGGTCGCCTCGACAACGTTCAGGTTTCGCGTCCGTCGCGCAGGTTGGAGCTTCTTCCCTATGTCGTGACTTCCTACCAGAACGGACCGGCGGAGCCGGGTGACCCGTTCTTCGACGGCTCCGCGGCCGGTTCCCGCGTGGGGTTGGACATGAGCTACGGGCTCGGTTCGTCGTTCACGCTGGATGCCACGATCAATCCGGATTTCGGTCAGGTCGAAGCGGACCCCGCGGTGATCAACCTCACGGCGTTCGAGACGTTCTTTCCCGAGCAGCGCCCATTCTTCGTCGAGGACGCGCGCGTCTTCGACTTCAGCCTCTCGGGTCGTCAGAACACGCTCTTCTACAGTCGACGGATCGGCCGTGCGCCGCACGGAGGCGCTCCCGGTGACGCGGAGTTCGCCGACGTACCGAGCAACGCGACGATCCTTGGTGCCGCGAAACTCGCCGGTCGGACTCAAAGCGGGCTGTCGCTCGGTGCGCTGGCAGCGGTCACCGGAAACGAATTCGGTCGGGGACTCTACTCGGACGCCACGCGAAGCAGGTTCCTCGTCGAGCCGCGGACTCAGTTTGGGGTCGTGAGCGTGGGGCAGGATGTGAACGACGGCCAGACCCAGGTGCGCGGCATGGTGACGGCCATGAATCGCGAATTGCCCGCCGACGGCACATTCGACTGGCTGCCCTCTTCCGCGTTCAACGGGGGTGTGCGTTTCGAACATCAGTGGGACGATCGCAACTACGCGGTCTGGGGCTTCTTCTCCGGCAGCTACGTGAATGGGAGCGCGGCCGCGATGGAGCGCATTCAGCGCTCGCCCACGCACTTCCTGCAGCGCCCCGACGCGACCCGGTTCTCGGTGGATCCCACCAAGACGTCGCTCGGCGGACGGGACTGGCGTCTCCAGGTCGAGAAGCGGAACGGCGAGCACTGGACCGCGTCCATCTGGGCGGCCGAAGTCTCGAAGCTGTTCGAGGTCAACGACGTGGGCTTCTCGACGAACGCGGAGCGGTTGGACGGTGGGTTTCGCGTGGGGTACAAGGAGATCACACCAGGTAGGGTCTTCCGCGACTACAACGTCACCTTGAGCAGCTTCCACAACTGGAGTCATGAGGCGCTCGATGACGCCTGGTCCATCGAGTCGTGGCACAAGGCACGGACCAGCGGCAATTACAGCCTCAGTGCCAACGGGACCTTCTTGAACAACTGGGGCGTGCGCTCGAGCGTGCGCTACAGCCCACAGACCATGGACCGGCGGAACACGCGCGGCGGGCCGATGATGGTCGGCCCCGCGAACGTGAACTACAACGTCAATCTCAACTCGGATCGGCGTAGGCGGCTCGGGGGCTCCGTGAACGTCGACGTCACCGACGACCTGCTCGGGCGGGGCGGAGGGTTCAAGATCGGAGGTCAGGTCAGTGTTCGGCCCTCGGACAATGTCTCCGTTTCGGTGAACCCCCAGTGGGAGACGTCGACGTCGGGCGACCAGTATGTCACCGCTACGACCACGATGCCGTACGCGCCGACGTTCGGGGCCCGCTACCTCTTCGCCGATTTGGACCGGACGACGTTCTCCGTGGAGACCAGGCTCGACTGGACGTTCACTCCGAAGCTCTCGCTTCAGCTCTTCGCCCAGCCGCTGCTCTCGTCTGGTGATTACTTGCAGTACAAGCAGCTCTCCGAGTCCCAGAGTTTCGCGTTCGACCGCTTCACGCCCGGTGCGGGGACCGAGGTCGCGGACGACGTCGTCTGCACCGGGACGATCTGTCAGATCGGCGACGCGCAGCACGTGGACTTCGATGGAGACGGGGTGGCCGATTACGCCTTCAGCGACCGTGACTTCAACGTTCGGTCCCTCATCGGCAACGCGGTGCTCCGTTGGGAGTATCGCCCGGGCTCGACGATCTTTTTCGTGTGGCAGCGCCAGCAGGTCGGCCGCACGGACCTCGGCGACTTCGACTTCGGGCGGGACTGGGACGCGTTGTGGGCGGCCCCGGCTGAGAACCGCTTCATCATCAAGATGAACTATTGGCTTGGGCTCTGAGCCGACCCTGAGGCTTCTCTCGGATTCGTCGAGCGGGCGCTGAAGGCTCGATCCGATCCGCTGGAATCGGGACAGGGGTGGAGACAGGTCGGAGTCGGGGCCTATGTTCCGGCATGAACCACCGACGACGCGTTGCCCGTGCGCCGGCCCCGTGCCTGCGCGTCACCACCCTCGCGCTTCTCTGTACCCTCGCTCCTCCGTGCACGCTGGGTGCTCAATCTCCTGTTTCGGTGCCGACGGATCGGGCCGAGTCGGCCGGCGTTCGCTTCGACGTGCGTGGAGCCTCGATCTCCGAGCTCCAGGAGGCGATGTCGAGCGGGCGTGTGACCTCCGTGGAGATCACCCGGGCCTACCTGGCACGGATCGCCGCGTTCGATCAGTCGGGTCCGAAAATCAACGCGATGATCTGGATGAGCCCCGACGCGGTGGCGACAGCGGAAGCGCTCGACCGCGAGCGGGCGGAGCGAGGCCCGCGCGGTCCCATGCACGGGATCCCGATCGTGCTGAAGGACAACTACGACACCTTCGACCTACCGACGAGTGCCGGTTCCCTGGCTTTGGCCGGAAACGTGGCGCCCGACGACGCGTTCCAGGTGGCGCGACTGCGCGCGGCCGGTGCGGTGATCCTCGGCAAGACGAACATGCACGAGCTCGCGAGCGGGATCACGACGATCGGATCGCTGGGCGGTCAGACTCGGAACCCGTACGATCTGGCCCGGAACCCGGGAGGGTCCAGCGGCGGCACCGGCGCCGCTGTAGCCGCGAGCTTCGCCGCGGTCGGTTGGGGCAGCGACACCTGTGGATCGATTCGGATTCCGTCGGCGCAGAACGACCTCGTAGGCCTTCGTCCGACGAAGGGGCTGTCGAGTATCGACGGGATCATCCCGCTCTCGCACACGCAGGACGTCGGGGGGCCGCTCGCGCGAACCGTCCGTGACCTCGCGATCGCCCTGGACGCGACCGTCGGGTACGACCCGTCCGATCCCGCGACCGCGATCGTCGCGGGTCGAGACCTTCCCTCGTTCGTCGAGGCGCTGGACACCGGAACGCTTTCGGGCATTCGGATCGGGATTCTCGAGGCGTACTTCGGGGACGCGCCGGAGGAGGCTGAGGCTGCTCGACTGGTGCGCGCGGCCATCGTGGAGATGGTGGAGTCGGGCGCGGACACGATCACCGTCGAGATCCCGGAGTTGGACGACCTCCTCGACGGTTCCGGCCTGATCAACTTCGAATTCAAGTGGGACTTCGCCGATTATCTGGCCGCGAATCCCGAGGCGCCGGTCTCCTCCCTCGCGGAGATGCTGGATCTGGGTCTCATCCACGAGGCGCTCGTACCGAGAATGCGTGCGCGCGATCGGGTGGAGACGCGCGATTCCGACGAGTACCGTGAGGCGTACGCCAAGCGAGCGCCGCTGCGCACCGCGGTCGAGTCGTCCATGGACCACTTCGGCGTGGATGTTCTCGTGTTTCCGACCGTTCGGACCGTGCCGGCGGTCATCGGTGACCCGCAGCGCGGCTCGAGCTGCAGCTTGGGGGCGAACAGCGGTCTTCCCTCGATCAGCATCCCGGTCGGTTTCGCAGAGGACCGGCTCCCCATAGGTATGGAAATGATGGGCCGAACGTTGCACGACCACCGTCTGGTCGCGCTCGCGCACGCCTTCGAACAGACGACCGACCACCGAAGGGAGCCGTGGAGTACCCCTTCCCTCACGGCGGCGGCGACCGCACCGCCGCCCGTCCGGATGGAGGTGCACGCCGCCGACGGGGGCGTGGAGATCGAAGGGCTCTTCGTGCTCGACCCCGCGCCCAATCGAGTGTCGTTCTCTTACGTCATCAGGGGGGTCGCGCCGGAGGACGTCGTGGCGGTGGTGCTCCGCAGATCGGATGCCGATGGCGGGGGACGCCTGGTCGTACGCCGCCTGTCAGGCCCCCGGACGTTGATGGCCGAGGGATCTCTCGAGCTGGATCCGGAACTGAGAGCCGCCCTCGACGAAGGCGATGTGACGGTCGAGGTGTTCACCCGGGCACGGCCGTTCGGTGCGGCCCGCGCGGTGCTCAGCCCAGGAGAATGAGGGTCGGTGGGTAGGATCTGCCGGTTCATGCTCGTCGTCGGCGCCGCGCTCGCCGCCTGCGATCGGGTCGAGACACGTAACCTCGAAAGCCTCGAGATCCGCGACAGCATCTACGTCGATGCGGCGACGGGACTCCCGTTCACGGGGGCCGTCTATCGATCCTTCGAGGGTGACCCGGGGCGGCTCGAGCTTGAGGGCTTCCTGTTGGATGGCGCTTGGGATGGCGAGCTTCGGGTGTATCATCCCAACGGCCGAATCCGCTACATGGGTAGCTTCGACCGGGGCGATCGATGCGGCGCTTGGACCGAGAACGCGGACTCCGCGGGCTCCGAGAGCGTGTATGAAGAGCTGGTCGACGTGGTGGAAAGCCTGGGCATCTACCCTCCGTGTCCCGAACTGTGAGCTGAATCGAGATGGCGATGTGGGAAACGATCATCCTGGTGGTCATCACCATCGGGTTCTTCTGGCTGATCATGTACGCCGCGTCCCACGCGCGCTCGAAGGAGGAGGAGTGAGCGAGCCCGCGGTCGGCGTTCGGGAGGAGGCTCCCAGGGCGGCGCTGGGGTGCCAGCGGGGCGCGTTCATGCTCCCGCGCAGCCTCGCCTACTTCAACTGTGCCTACATGGGGCCCCTGCCGAAGGTGGCGGAAGGTGCCGGTGTCGAAGCCATTGGACGTAAGACGGTGCCGACGCGCATCGTCCCGCCAACCGATTTCTGGAGCACAGACCGACTGAGAGAGTTGTTCGCGCGCCTCGTCCACCTGGATGACCCGATGCGCGTGGCGATCCAGCCCGGCGTGTCCTACGGGGTCGCGACCGCCGCGCGGAACCTTCACGTCGAGGCAGGTCAGAACATCGTCATCACCCATGAGCAGTTCCCCGGCAACGTGTACTCGTGGAGGCGCATGGCCGGTGAGTCGGGTGCCCAGCTCCGGGCGGTGGCCCCCGGTGACGGCGCCGACCGCGGCCGGTCCTGGAACACGAGATTGCTCGAGGCCATCGACGCTCGGACCGCCGTGGTCTCCGTACCCAACGTCCATTGGACGGATGGCACCTGGTTCGACCTCGATCAGATCGGGCGTCGGTGTCGGGACGTAGGCGCGGCGTTCATCGTCGACGCCACCCAGTCGGTCGGCGCGCTCGACTTCGACGTTCGGGTCGTGCGGCCAGACGCACTCATCGTGGCCACGTACAAATGGCTCCTCGGCCCGTACTCGCTTTCGCTGGCCTACTTCGGCCCTCGGTTCGACGACGGCACGCCTCTGGAGGAGACGTGGATCGCGCGGGACAGGAGCAGCGATTTCCAGAATCTGGTGGACTATCAGGACGCGTATGCGCCCGGCGCGGTTCGTTACGACGTCTCGGAGCGCTCCAACTTCTTCCTGGCGCCCATCGCCGCAGCCAGTCTCGAGCTTCTGCTCGAATGGGGCCCCACCCGGATTCAGGAGTACTGCCGAGTGCTCACGCGCGACTTCCTCCGCGAGGCCGCCGAGATGGGCTACTCGGTGGAGGACGAAGCGTGGCGGAGAAGCCATCTCTTCGGCCTGCGCATGCCCACCGCCGTCGATCTGGGCGCGCTGCGCGACATGCTCGCGAGGCGCAATGTGGCCGCGTCACTCAGGGGGACCGCTCTGAGACTCTCGCCGAACGTCTACAACGACGACGAAGACGTGGCAGCCTTGATGGACGTCTTGAAAGACGCCGTCAGAGCCAGGTAGCGACAGGAGACTTGGACCGGTGCCTATCGCCTCTGGACTCCGAACACGATCTCGGCCTGCGCCCCGACTCCGATTCCGTGCTCCTCGAACCACCCCTGGCGGACCTCCAGGCCGAACATGGCGGGTGCGTTGCTGGGGTAGGAATCGGTGACCAGGGGCTCCATCGCGATGATGTCCACGATACGGTACGACGGGTCCATGTACGCGATGTCGAGCGCGACATACGTGTTCGCCATCCAGAACGAGCGCGGCTGACTGTCTTGGAAGACGAAAAGCATGCCGGTCCCATCGGGCACGTCGTCGCGGTACATCAGTCCCTCGGCACGTTCCTCCGGTGTGGCGGCGACCTCTGCCAAGACGGTGTCCGTCCCGAAGATCACCCAGGCGTGCCCCGGAGCCGGCATTCGGGAAGACGGGGTCCCACCCGCCGTGCCGCCGGTCGAACGCGTTGGCGTTGCCACGTCACGAGCCTCGGCGGTTCCCCCGGTTCCGTTTCCGCACGCAGAAACGGCGAGAGTCGCGACCGTGAGGACGACGACGGCCCCGAAGCGCAGGAATGGAGACTTGTGAAAGAAAGCACGAACGCCCATTTCGAGGTTCCCCTTCGCGGTAAGACCTATTTAACTTACGCGGCCTTGCTACGGTTCCCTACCTGCCTACTCTTTCAACCGAACCGTAGTCGATCGGCGGGTTCGCCTCCGGGCGAGTCGATCGGTCGAGAAGAGCAACTACATGATCGACCCAAAACTGCTCGACATACTCGTTTGTCCCGAAACGAAGCAACCGCTTCGTGTGGCGGACGAGGGCCTGTTGGCCAAGCTCAACGCATCGATCGAGGCGGGCTCTTTGACGAATAGGGGCGGGGAGTCGGTCACCTCGCCCATTCCCGAGGCGCTGGTCCGCGAGGACGGCAGCGCCCTCTATCCGGTACGGGACGATATCCCGATCATGCTGATCGACGAATCGATTCCACTCCAACAAGACTGAGATGGCACGATTTCGCATCCACATCCGGGCCGCGCTTCCGCTGATCCTCATCGGAGCGGCCGCCTGCGACGCGACCCCTCCGCCGGTCGGCATGGTGCGAGGCGCCGAGCTCTACGAGACCTGTCTCCCGTGCCACGGTGAGAGTGCCGTCGGGAACGCCGAGATCGAGGCTCCGGCGATCGCGGGCCTGCCTCAATGGTACATCGAGGAGCAGCTGCTCGGTTTCCAGCAGAGCTGGCGCGGCGGGCACTTCCAGGACATCGCCGGAATGCGGATGCGACCCATGGCGATC
This sequence comes from Gemmatimonadota bacterium, assembly GCA_029863525.1. GTDB lineage: Bacteria > Gemmatimonadota > Gemmatimonadetes > Longimicrobiales > Gaopeijiaceae > UBA2589. The sequence continues at coordinate 56,403 of JAOTVL010000003.1, read as the reverse complement.
TCGTTGACCCGAGAGGGCGACATCGAATCGGTCGCACAGTATGTCGCCGCCTTCGAGCCTGTGTACCCGTCCAGCACCCTGCACGGAAATGCCGGGGCGGGTGCGGCCATCTACAACGCGGTCTGCGTCACGTGCCATGGACCCGAAGGCTTGGGGATGCCCGAGTTGCACTCGCCCCCGGTGGTGCAACTCGACGACTGGTATCTCCTGACGCAGCTGAGGAATTTCAGGACGGGCGCGCGCGGAGCCGATCCAGAGAACGTCTGGGGCGTGACCATGCGCGCGAACACCCTCGCGCTCTCCGATCAGGCGATGCAGGATGTCATCGCGTACATCCAGACTCTTCGATAGGCGGTTCCATGGTCGAGCATGCAGTTACCGAGGCCAAGGCGTCGAAGCTTCCGGCGATGCCTGCCGATGACCAAAACGAGGCGCTTCTCGATGCGTCGAAGACGTTCAAGATCACGGTGATCGGGGCCGTTCTCTTCTGCCTGGCTGCCCTGTTCATCATTCTCCGCACCCGGATGGGCTGAACCATGGATCGTTTCCTCCTCCAGGCGTCGACCTACGCTTCGAGCATCGATGGGCTGATCCTGTTGATCGGGGTGCTCGTCGGCTTCTGGTTCCTCTTGGCCGAGGGGCTGTTCTTTTGGCTCATCTGGCGCTTCCGGGCGCGCCCCGGCGAGAAGTCGCAATACCTCACGGGTAAGGAAAAGCACGTCAAGCGCTGGATCACGATCCCCCACGCGCTCGTTCTGCTCTGCGACGTCTTCATCATCATCGGATCCGTTCGCGTCTGGTATGACGTCAAGCAGCAGCTTCCGGAGCCCGACTCCACGATCAGGGTCATCGGGCAGCAGTGGGTGTGGTCTTTCCAGCATCCCGGCCCCGACAACGTGCTCGACACGGACGACGACATTTACACTGCCAACGATCTCCACGTCGAAATCGACAAGACGTACCACTACAAGCTCGAGTCGAGGGACGTTCTCCACGACTTCTCCGTTCCAGTCTTCCGGCTCAAGCAGGACGCCATTCCGGGCCGATCGATCACCGGCTGGTTCCGTCCGACGGTGGCCGGAGATTTCGACATTCAATGCGCGGAGATCTGTGGCATCGGACACGGCATCATGGCCGCCCGGATCCACATCGAAGACGCGAACACGCATGCGCAGTGGATCTCCGCTGCCTCGGCAGCGACCACTCCGTAGGGGCTAAAGACAGATGGCAGATACCGTAGCCGACGTCCACCAGCACGAGTCCGCTGGCCACGACGACCATCATCACGAGCAGAATTTCTTCGTGAAGTACCTGTGGTCCACGGATCACAAGATCATCGCCATGCAGTACATGTTCACGGGCATGTTCATGGGGTTGATCGGCGGATACATGGCCTATGTGTTCCGCATGCAGTTGGCCTTCCCGGGCATCTCCGTGCCGGGCTTCGGTCAGGTATCGCCGGGTGAGTACAACGCGCTGATCACGAACCACGGGTCGATCATGATCTTCTGGCTCGCGATGCCGGTGCTGATCGCGGCCTTCGGGAATTTCCTGATCCCGCTCATGATCGGCGCGGACGACATGGTCTTCCCGCGCATCAACCGCCTGTCCTTCCAGATCTTCTTCGTCAGCGTGCTGGTGCTCCTCGCCTCGCTCTTCGTGCAGGGCGGTGGCTTCGGGGGAGCGTGGACGTCCTACCCGCCGCTCTCGGCCGAGTCGACGTACAACCTCACGGACTTGGGATCGTCGCTGTGGTTGCTGGCGGTGGCACTCGAATTCGTGGCGTTCCTCTTGGGTGGTATCAACTTCATCACCACCCTCATGAACTCGCGCGCACCCGGGATGAAGGCGTACGACATCCCGATCGTCTGCTGGATGATCGTGATCGCGAGCATCCTCTTCATGCTTTCGGTCGGGCCGCTGATCGCCGGTGCCGTGATGCTCCTGTTCGATCAGGTGTTGAATACGGGCTTCTACGATCCGACTCGCGGAGGAGACCCGATCCTCTGGCAGCACCTCTTCTGGTTCTTCGGCCACCCCGAGGTCTACGTGGTGCTGCTGCCGGCGATCGGGATCACGGTCGATGTGATCGCTACGTTCGCGCGCAAGAAGATTTTCGGCTACAAGCTGGTGTTGTACACGGCGGTCGCGACGGGTGTGTTGAGCTTCTTCGTTTGGGCGCACCACCAATTCGTAGCGGGTATCGACCCGCGCATGGCGAACGTCTTCACGATCACGACACTGCTCATCTCGGTGCCGATCGCCGAGCTTCTATTCGTGATGATCGCGACGCTGTACGGGGGCTCGATCCGCCTGACGACCCCGATGCTCTGGGCGCTCGCCTTCATTGCCGAGTTCCTCATCGGCGGGGTGACGGGCATCTTCCTGGGCGCGAGCGGCGCGGATATCTACTTCCACGACACGTACTTCGTGCTGGCCCACTTCCACTACACGTTCTTCCCCATCGCGATCATCGGCACGTTCTGCGGGTTCACGTATTGGTTCCCGAAGATGTTCGGGCGGATGATGAACGAAACGCTCGGCAAGATCCATTTCTGGGGCACGATCATCCCGTTCAACTTCATCTTCATTCCCCTGTTCGTGTTGGGGATGGGCGGCCAGCACCGCCGCATTTACAACTTCCAGCACTTCCCCGAACTCGCCGGGCCCGAGATGTATCAGCTTCGGGAGATCGCCACGATCTCGCTCCTGATCATGCTCGCATTCCAGGCGGTCTTCTTCTACAACATGATCCACAGCTGGCTCAAGGGAGAAAAGGCCGGGAAGAATCCGTGGAAGTCGAACACGCTCGAGTGGACCACGGAGTCGCCGCCCCCGCACGGCAACTGGCCGCCGGACCAGATGCCGGTCGTATACCGGGGACCGTACGAGTACGCGCATCCGGACCGTGAAGAAGACTACTGGCCTCAAGACGAACCAGCCTGATGGCACACGCGAAACCGCTAGCAACACTCCGGAGCGCAACAGGAATTCCCACGGGCCGCTTGGCCGTGTGGTGGGTTCTCGCCTCCGAGGTCGTCATTTTCGGAGGGCTCCTCGGTTCGTACCTGATGCACCGCATCGGGCACCCCGAATGGGCCGCCGCTGCCGCTCATACTCAGACGTGGATCGGCGCCGTCAATACGTTCGTGCTGCTCACCTCGAGCTTCACGGCGGTGCTTGCCCACCAGGCGGCAGAACGCGGCAACGGAAAGGAAGCCGCGAAGCTGCTCGGCTTGACGATCCTCGGCGCGCTGACATTCCTCGTGATCAAGTCATTCGAGTGGGCCAACGAGATCTCACACGGCTACACGATCACCGCGAACACTTTTTGGTCCTTCTATTACACGGCTGCCGGGCTCCACGCGCTGCACGTGATCGCCGGGGGCATCATCATGGGCTTCGTTGCATTCGACGCCTACCGCGGTCGTGAGCTGCATCGCGTCGAGCTGATCGGAATCTACTGGCACTTCGTCGACGTGGTTTGGATCTTCCTCTTCCCGCTTCTCTACATCGCGAAGTAAGGCGACATGTCCGAGAACAAAGACATCGAGCAGCACCCGGGCGACGGTCATGAGGGTGGCCACCACCACATCAACTATCTCGGCATCTACCTTGCTTTGGTGGTGCTCTTCCTGATCAGCGTGGCGGGTCCGGAGGTGGGTGAGCTCACGGGTCTCCGGTGGATCACGCTCGTGACCGCCTTCGGAATCGCGATCGTGAAGGCCAACCTCGTCATTCAGAACTTCATGCACCTCAAGTGGGAAAAGAGGCTCATGAAGTGGATGCTCGCGACCTCGTTGATCCTGATGTTTCTCATGGTGGCCGGCATCTCGCCGGACGTGATGAACCACGAGGGCAACAACTGGGAGAACATCGCGGCGAAGGCGGCCGTCGAGCGTGGAGTCGAGGCCGAGGTGGAGGAAGCGGAGCCGGTGGAGGTCGTGGCCGTCGGGTTCAGCGCCGAAGGGGCATACCGGTCGATCTGCGCGACGTGTCACGGGGCCGAGGGCATGGGCGACGGCCCGGCCGGAGCAGCGCTCGTGCCACCGCCCGCGAACTTCACGGATCCCGCCTTCTGGGCGGACCGCGACCGAGATCGAATCGTAGCCGTGCTGGAGAACGGCGCGGCGTCGGTAGGGGGCTCGAGCCTGATGGCGGCCTACGGAGGGCTCTACACGGACGATCAGATCTCCGAGTTGGCCGACTATGTGATGGCCTTCGCGCCTGGCGAGTAGCGAGAACGAGCGGGGCAGGCTCGTGTACCTACGAGTGAGTTGGAAAAACCGGGATCGATCATGAGCTCATCAGCGACATATCCGATGGACGTGAGGCCCGCTCCTCGACGGAGCGAGCCAATCATTCCGAGCGGCGTCCTCGGCATGCTGATCTTCATATTCACCGAAGTGATGTTCTTCTCGGGACTGATCTCGGCGCACGCGATCGTCAAATCCCAGTCGGCCGGCCAGATGTGGCCGCCCTACGGTCAGCCACGTCTTCCCGTCGAAGAGACCGCGCTGAATTCGCTTGCGCTCCTCGTGAGCGGCATCGTTCTCGTGCTCGCCTGGTTCGCCTACAAGAAACAGGCATCCAACGCACGTATCCCATTGCTTCTGGCGACGCTGCTGGGGACCGTGTTCGTCGCGTTCCAGGGCGTCGAGTGGGCGGCGCTGCTGGCCGAAGGTCTTACGATGCAGTCGAGCGCGTACGGCGCCTTCTTCTATCTGATCGTCGGGACACACGCCGTTCACGCGATCGGTGCGCTCGGCGGGTTGGGGTGGGCGTTCTTCAAGCTGGACAGGGGGGAGCTCACCTCGACGGCGCTCGCCACGGTCTCCGCGTTCTGGTACTTCGTCGTTCTGGTGTGGCCGGTTCTGTACTGGACGGTCTACCTATGATCGGCACTGGTCGGGTGGCTCGTCTCGTCGGGACCCTCGCGGTGGGGGTGCTTTTCCTGGCCGCGTTCCCCGAAGCGGTCCATGCCTGTCCGGTCTGTTTCGACTCCAGTGACGAGAACCGGGTGGCGTTTCTCGCCACCACGGCCTTCCTGAGCCTCCTCCCGCTGGGCATGGTCGCGAGCGCGGGCCTTTGGATCCGCCGGCGAGCCAAGGAGCAGGACGACGGCTACGTGGACCCGAACCGGCCGGAGCCCTGACGGCTCACCCCCTTCGATGCATTCGCCCGACGGTCGCGTCACAGGACCGATCCGACGCACCTACAGGCCGGTCGACCCCCGTCGGCAGGAGCGCTGGTTCAAACGGGCTCTCGCTGAGTCGCAGATGACGTCGGGCGTCGCTCGCATCAAGGCGGAGATCGCCGAAGACGAGCGACACCGTTGATCCCCGAGCCGGGTTCGCCGATCAACGCGCGCGGCTTCCTCGTCTTCTACCTTCCGCTCGTCGCGACGAGCTACCTGCTGACCGCGACCAACCCCCTGCTCGCGGCCGCGCTGGCGCGAACCTCCGACCCTGCCGCCGCGCTCGCGGGCTACGGCGTCGCCTTTGCGCTCATCGGCGTGATCTACGCTCCACTGCTCGTGCTTCAGCAGGTCGCCGCCCAGCGTCTCCTCAGCGTGGGCGACCTGACGCCGGTGCGACGCTTCGCCACCGTGGTTGCGATCGTCCTGTCGGGCGTTGCCGCGCTCGTAGCGTTCACTCCCGTCGGGACCTTCATCTTCGAGAGGATCGTGGGCGTGCACGACGCCATTCTCGACGAGGCGGTGTCGGCGATGACCGCGCTCTGGCCCGTTCCGGCGCTCACCGCGGTGCGCGCGCTTCACCAGGGACGCTTGGTGGCTGGGCATCGCACTCGGCCGATCGCTCTGGCGACGGGCGCCCGCACAGGTGTCCTGGCGGTCGTTGCGTTCGCGCTCACGACCACGCCGGTCGGCGCGTGGCTGGGAGCCGTTGCCTTCACCGCTGGACTCGGCGCGGAAGCCATCATCGTGTCACTTTCGCCGGCTCCGACGCCGACCGTTCCCGAGCTCTCTGCGGTCGAGTCGGAGGGCGAAGATCGCTTGCTGTCCTTCTCCACGCCGCTGATGCTGAACGTCGTGCTCTGGTGGACCACGCCGTTGATCATCAACTCCGTTCTGGCCCGCACTCCCGAACCCGACTGCTCCATCGCCGCGTTCACGGTGGTCGAGGCCGTGGCCTGGTTCCTCGCGGCACCGGTCGGGCAGCTGCAACATGCCTCGCTGGCGCTCGTCGATTGCCGGGCTCGACACGAGCGCGTGCGCAGATACGCGGCCGGGACGGCGTTCCTCGTGACGGCGCTGCTCGGCGTTCTGGCCGTCCCAGGTATCCGGGAGTGGATCCTATGGACGGGGTTCCGGCTCGACCCATCTCTGCTCGAGCCTGCGGGGCTGGCGTTCCCAGTCGCCGCGCTCTACCCCGTCCTCTACGGGCACCGACAGTATTATCAGGGCCTCTTCGTTCGCGCGGGATGCACCGGCCTCGTGGGCCGCGGCGCAGCGTTGCGCGTGGTGGTGATTCTGGCGGCGGCGCCCCTCCTCCTCGGCCCGATGGGGGCGAACGGCGCTCGGCTCGGCGTCACGCTCGCCGTTGTCGGGCTCGTCGCCGAGGCGCTCTTCCTGGAGATCATGGCGCGCAAGCACGCGCTCAGGCGGCTCGACCGAGCCCCGCCGCCCTTGCTCGAGGGGACGTAGGGGCCAGGGTGTCCCTGTGGCGCCGAGCCTATTGAGTCTGGTCCGAGGTCCGTCGTAGAAGCCAGTCGTCCACCCGCACGTCGAGGCGGTGGTTCACTCGCACGCCTGCGACCCCGTAGGGCCGGACACGCGACGCGGGCGCCGTGTGGACGACGTCGCCGTTCACGACGAAGTGTGTCTGTCCGTCGAAGACGTCGATACCGAGGACGTTGCGCGGCTCGTCACCCACCGCCTGGACCGTCTGTACGGCCGGATGCGGCGTCCAATCGGCGAGAATCTCTGTGATGGCGCCGACGCGTCGTTTCACCAAGTAGTCGCCGGTGGGGCGGATCAGCAGATACGTGTATTCGAGGTCGGGCCCGGTCAGGTCGATTCCTCCGACGAAGATGCCGTACGCCTCTCGGTATCCGATCGGTGCGTCGTACTGCTGGAACGTCGCCTGCACGTGCAGGTCGCCCGAGAGGACCGCGTCGTCTTCGCGGTAGGCGATGCCGGCGGGTCCGGTCTGCACGCGGATGCCGTCATCGTCCTCGATGAGCTGGAACAGGGACGAATCACTCGACTCGCTGTCCAACCGGATGGTGAAGTTCGGTCGGGCGGCCTCCCCTGTCTCGCCCGATCGTTGCGGCGGGGTCTCGGTCGCGCACGCGACGGACAGCGCCGCCACCAACAGCGTGAGGATCCGCGAGCCGACGCGCGTCGGGTCCGCATCGCCTCCGTGCCGCTCTGCCTTGCTCCGCCGATCACGCATTCCCGGCATTCTCCCCACGCGGCGTCACCCGGCCCGTCGGCGTTTGTTTCTCATGAAGTCCATCATGATGTATTGACCGAGGGTCATGGTGCTCGTGAAGTACGCCTTTCCGCGTGCGATCTCGGACACCTTCTGGACGAACTGAACCAGATACGGGTCCTGGGCGAGCATGAATGTGTTGATGAGGATCCCGCCCTTGCGACATGCCGAAACTTCCCGGAAGGTCCGCTTCAGGATCATCGGGTCGAGGCCGCCCGAATTGGTGTAGACCCTACCGTCCGGCAGTGTCATGGCACTCGGCTTACCGTCGGTGATCATGATGATCTGCCGCATGTCCTGCTTCTGCGCGGTCAGGATCCTCCGGGCGATCTCGATGCCCTCGGCCGTGTTCGTGTGGAAGGGACCGACCTGGGCTTTGGCGAGCTGAGACAGCGGGATCTCCTGCGCACGGTCGCCGAACGTTACGACCCGCAGCGTGTCACCCGGAAACTGGGTCCGGATCATATGCGACAGCGCCAGCGCGACCCGCTTGGCCGGCGCGAACCGATCTTCCCCGTACAGCACCATCGAGTGGCTGATGTCGAGCATCAAGACCGTCGCGCAGGACGAGCGGTACTCGGACTGGTTGACCATGAGATCGCCGTAGTCGAGCTGGAGGGGCACGGTCAGCCCTTCGCGCTCGATCGCGTTCTTCAGCGTCGCGGGGATGTCGAGGTTGAGCGTGTCCCCGAACTCGTACGGCTTGGACGCGGCCTCGGCCTCCACCCCGGTCGAGAGGTGCGGCGTGTCGTGCGAACCGGCGCTCGACTTCCCGAGCGCAGAGAGGAGTCCCTTGAGCGCGCGGTGCCCGAGGAAGTCCATGCCCTTTTGCGTGAGCGAGAACTGCACCTGCTGGGCCGCCTGCTTCGCCTCGTCGATCTTGCCCTGCCCTGTCACGTCGTACGTTGCACCGGGCATCTGCGGGTTGCCCGTCTCGAGGTTGATGAAGCCCTCCTCGGCCATCCGGTTGATGAGGTCGTCCAGCAACTCCGCGAGCCTCTGCTGGATCTCCTCGTCTCCCTGACCCTCGCCGCGCAGCTCCTCGATCATCTCCGGGGTGAGCTGTCCGCTTTCCAGGAGGGCCTTCAGCAGGGCGTTCTTGAGCGCGTCGGTGGAGCTGACGTCCTCGTCACCGGACCAGCCCCAGTACGGGTGGTAATTGGGTCCTCCGGCGAATCCCCCGTCCATGAGGAAGTCCGAGAGGTGTTCGAGGAGCGACTCGAGATTGAGCGCGTCGAGCCAGCGACCCTTGTATTTGGAATACGTCGTGAAGCGCATGACACCATGCTAGCCCGAGGGGTACCTTCCCGCCATGAAACCCGAATCCCCGTGCTCCGACGCCATCGGAGGTCTGAGATCGGCGCTTCTGGCGCATTACGACCGGTCGGCACGGGACCTTCCGTGGCGGCGTGACCCCGATCCGTACCGGGTATTGGTCTCCGAGATCATGCTGCAGCAGACCCGGGTGGAGACGGTGAAGAAGTACTACGAAGACTGGCTCGAGCGGTTCCCGACCGTCGCCGCGTTGGCCGACGCCGGTGAGGACGAGGTGCTCAAGGCTTGGGAGGGGCTGGGCTACTACCGCAGAGCCCGAAACCTCCACAGGGCGGCGCGCGTGGTGCGTGACGGGTCTCCTTCGGTGGCCGCCGGCTCCGCCGACCCAGCGGCACGGACGACCTCGTCGAGACACGGGGGCATCCCACCGACAGTCGAGGGCCTGCGCGCTCTTCCGGGCGTCGGGGAATACACAGCCGGCGCGGTGGCGAGCATCGCCTTCGGCGAGCGCGTACCTGCAGTCGACGGCAACGTCCGACGCGTCCTCGCACGGTTGCTGGACGAGCCCGACCCGCGTCCGGCGTGGCTGCGAGGGCACGCCACCGAGCTCGTCGATCCGGAGCGACCCGGTGACTGGAACCAGGCGTTGATGGAGCTCGGCGCCACCGTCTGCACCCCCAGGAATCCGAAGTGCACCGTCTGTCCTGTGGCAGATTGGTGCGCTTCGTGGGCCGCAGGCACGCAAGCCGACCGCCCTGCGCGCTCCGGGAAGAAGACGGTACCGTCCGCCACGTTCGTGCTCGCAATCTTCGAACACGAGCGTCGATTCCTCCTGCAACGGAGGCCCGACGGCGGACTGCTTGCCAGGCTCTGGGCCTTCCCCGAGCGGGTCCTCGAGGGGACCGACGGGAGGGCCAACGGTCGAGGCGACCATCCGGTCGGCATGGCTTTGGAGGCAGAAGCCGTCGCGATAGCCGACGAGCTGGGGCTCGACGTCGTCGGGTCGATGGAGGAGCTCCTGCCGGTGCGACATCGATTCACTCACCTCGACGCGACCTACCTACCGCTGCTGGTCACGGTCGCGGAGCCCAACGCCGCGATGGTCGCGGAACCGCCCGCGGTACACGGTACGGCGCGCGATCGGTATGGCACGCTGCGTTGGATCGCCCCCTCCGACGACGACGAAGTCGCGTTGCCCGCGGCGCAGCGAAAGGTCCTCGAAGCGGCGCGGACGCGTCGGAAGCGGCCCGCATGAGAATCGATGAGATGACGTGGATGCAGGTGGAAGCGTACTTGGAGCGCGACGACCGGTGCGTCCTTCCGCTCGGCAGCACGGAGCAACACGCCTACATCAGCCTGGCCACCGACTCGATCTTGTCCGAGCGGGTTTCGCTCGATGCCGCCGCGCCCCTGGGAGTGCCCGTCTTTCCCGTGGTAAGCTACGGAATCACCCCGTACTTCATGGCCTACCCGGGCACCGTCACGCTCTCCCTCGCCACGTACGAGCGGGTCCTGGGCGAGATCCTCGCGAGCCTGCGCGAGCATGGCTTTCGTCGGATCCTCGTGGTGAACGGTCACGGGGGTAACAGCCCGGCGCGTCCCGCAGTCGAGGCCTGGGCCGAGGGGAGGGAGGGGGTCGAGCTCCGCTGGCACGATTGGTGGAAAGCCCCTCTCGTGCGAGCTGCTATCGACGCCCTCGACTCCGACGCTTCTCATGCCTCGTGGATGGAGACGTTTCCGTGGACGCGGATCGCAGGTGTGACGCCGCCCGCCGCTCACAAGAACCCCGTCGACCTCTCGGACCGGGAAGAGCTTACGCCGGGAAGCTTCCGCGACATTCTCGGCGACGGATCGTTCGGCGGTGACTACCTGCGCAGCGACAACGAGATGACCGCGATCTGGAAGGTCGCCGTTGGCGAGGCACGAGAGATCCTGACCAGGGACTGGGCGCCGCGCCCGGGCCGCGCGGCCGACGGGGAGGATCGTGCATGAACCTCGAATTCAAGGACCGAACGGTGCTCGTGACGGGTGCCGCACACGGCTTCGGCAGAGCCATCGCCGGCGCTTTCGGCACGAGGGGCGCCAACGTGTTCGTGTGCGACGTCGTGCAGGCGGAGCTCGCCCAGACCGTCGACATCGTCGGCGATCATTGTCTCGGAAGCGTGGTGGATGTCACCGACCGATCGGCGGTACGTGCCTGGGTCCAGGAGGCGGTCGATCGCACGGGTCGGCTAGACGTCCTGGTGAACAACGCGGGCGGGGTGCTCGGCCAGGTGGGTCAGCCATTGGAGGAAGTCGCCTCGGAGGAGTGGCAGTCGATCGTCGCGGTGAATCAAACCGCGGCGTTTTGGACCGCCCAGGCGGCCGCTCCCTGGATGAAGAAGGCCGGCTCGGGGCGGATCATCAACATCTCGAGCGGGGCCGGTCTCGGCGTGAGCAAGACCGGGATCCAGGCGTACGCCTCGGCGAAGGCCGGACAAATCGGTCTGACGCGGCAGCTGGCCCACGAGCTGGGTCCGTTCGGCATCACCGTGAACAACATCGCACCAGGCTTCGTCCTCTCGAATCCGACGACGGAGAGACAGTGGGCCGCGTACGGGTCGGAAGGACAGGACCGGTTGCTCGAGGGAATCGCGTTGAAGCGGCTCGGCACCCCGGCCGACATTGCGCATGCCGTCCTCTTCTTGGCCTCGGATCAGGCTGGGTGGATCAGCGGCGTCGTGCTTCCCGTGGACGGGGGCAAGTGACGTAGTCGAGGTCTACGTCGGTCTTCGGGTTGCGAGGCCGGCGCTCCGGGCCTCATCCTATCCGCCGTAGCCTGGACGAGCGGAGAGCATCCATGGAACGGACCAAGGGGCGTTGGAGCACGACACGAAGTCGAGCTGCGCGGCCGGCCTGCTGGACGGTGCTGATCGCCGCGATTCTTGCCGCTCCGGTCTCGGGACAAAGGATCTCGGCGGGTGGGACCCCCATGGGGATTTCGATCCGGGTGATCGATCAGTCCTACCCGATCCAGGGGAGGAACGCGGCCGAGGTTTGGGGCCAGATCCGGGCCGAGGGCTTCCCTCGATTCGGCTACACCTACCGGTGGAGCTATCGGACCCGACAGCTCGCGTCTGTGGCGGGGTTCACCACGCTGTCCTGCGGAATCACGGCGTTCGATCTCGAGTTCGACGTGCAAGCGACGTATCCGACGTGGGACCCACCGGACGACACGCCCGTCGAGCTGGCGGAGGCGTGGGGTGTCTTCGCGGAGCAGATCGAAGAGAGTTGGGACGAACAGCGGCGGTTCATTGTCGAGTTCGGTCGCGAGGCACGCCGGCGTGCGATGAGACTCGAGGAGGGCTGCCCACTTCTTCAGCAGCGGGCGAACGCGCTGGTCCGCGAGCTGCACGAGGAGTTCTCGGAAGAGCGCCGCGAGGCGGTTGCTGCAGGCGGCGGGGTCCGCTTCCGGTGGCCGCCGGAGGGCTACCAGCACCTGATGCGCGCCTCGAGCCAGGATGCACCCAGTGACGGTCGGGGCCGATCGCCCTCGGGCGGGGCGGGGCGCACCGAGGGGCGCCCGGCCCCCCAACCGGCGACCGCGGCGGCCGTCGGTGCACCCGACGCGGCGGGTGTGAGCTCGAACGCGTTGGCCGTGCTGAAGACGATTCTCGCGTCCGAGTTGAGCGTCGCTGGAGGCATGGTCGGCGTGGTCGCCGGCCTGCACCGCGCCGGCGCGGTGGAGTATCTCGAAGTCGTGGGTACGTCCGATCTCGCCGGGACCACTCCACTCGAGGTCGAGGGGCCCCTCATCGTCCCCGGCTTCAGCGAGGTGCTGATCGCCGCGACCGCAGCGCGGCTCCACGAACAAGGCGTTCTCGACGTGTCCGCGCCGCTGTCCACGTGGCTCCCCGATCTCGAGGAAGAGCTTGGAGCGATCCCACTCGAGGCGCTTTTCACGCATAGGTCGGGGATCGACAACGCCCGTCCGGCCGATTCGGTGTGGACGACCATTCTCGACGATCTGAACGACCGGGCGGTCTTTACCGAACCGGGAGCGGTGTTCTCGTTTTCCCAGTACGACTACCCGCTGGCCGTGCGCGTCCTCGAGCGTGCCACGGCTTCAGAGCTCGAGACGTTGGTGGAAGAGGCGGTGCTACGCCCGGTCGGGATGTCCGACACCCGCTTCGACAACGAGTCGGACGGGCTCCCCGTCACGGTCACAAGCGCGGTCGACCTGCTTCGCTTCGGGGCAGCGTTGATCGATGGCTCCGCGACGGTCGTCGGGACGGGCGCCGCCAATGCGTCTTGGGAAGAGGTCGCGCTCCGTGCTTCGGCGCCCTCCGTGTTCGCGGGAGGCCTGCACCTCGACGCACCGGGAGGCGTTCGTCGCATGTCCATCATGTGTGCGGCCAACTCGGGCACGGACGCGCTCGCGTTCCAGATCTATCCGGACAAGGCAACCGCTTTCGTGCTCTGGTCGAGGCCGGGCTCGGTGAACGCCGACTGGCCGGAGACATCCGCGCGTTTTCTTCTCGAGATCCTCGGATCGGAGTTGGGTCTGGCGGGCGAGACGTTCGACCCTCGCCTCGTCCGTGGCGCCGGTCAGCTGCAACTTCCGCGGCGCCGCTGCGAGCCGCCTGGCTGGAACGAAGTGCGGATCACGGGTGGGGTGACGCCCGCTCCCGCGGACGAGTGGGCAGGACGGTACCTCAACGGGGACCGGCTCGTGATCCTCGAGGAGCGGGAAGGGACGCTCTGGCTAACGGGAGACATGGAGCTGCAAGTCTCCGCCTACGAAGGCGACATGTACTTCGCCACCCTCGACGGTCTACCGCTCTACCCGTTTCGCCTCAAGACCGACGCGGCGGGCCGCCGTTACGTCGTCCTTCAGGACCGGGCGCATCTGAACGAAGAGGACCGCGTCCGCTAGCCGCAAGGCTCGACGGCGGGTCGCAGGCACCTCGTCGAACGCGAGGGTGCGAAAGGCGTAGTCGGTCGCATCGCCCAGAGGCCGCATCCGATTCGCGCAAAGCGCTTCGCGCCGAGTACGAGGCGAGCCGTGTGCAGTGTATACGCGCTCAGGTCGAGTTTGGCGTCCATCGCTCGCTTCCTGCAGATTCTCTCTACGGCTCCCTCGTCAGGTCCGGCCACACCGACTTGTTGATGGCCCGGAATACCAGTGAGGTCTCGACTCGAGCTACTTCCGGCAGACTGGTGATGGCGTCGAGCGTGAAGTCGCGCAGGTGGTCCATGTCCTGTGCCACTGCGTGGGCCACGTAGTCGTTCCTCCCCGTCGTATGGTAGAGCGTCACCACCTGCGGTAGCTCGATCGCGGTCTTCTCGAATCGGGTCACCGCGGAGCGTGTGTGACGTTCGAGCTGGACGCTGACCAGGGCCTGTACCCCGATTCCGAACGCCGCCGGATCGACGTCCGCGTGCGCCCCGCGCAGTGCCTTCCGTTCCTCGAGGCGGCGTACACGCTCGAGACAAGCCGACTGGGAGAGGCCCACCTCCGCTGCGAGGTCCTTGTTGGTCATCCGAGCATCCTGCGCCAAATGGCTCAGAATGGCTCGATCGATTCGGTCAAAGTCGGATCCAATGGTCATTGACCGAATATAATGCGGAACTGTGGTATCTGTACAGCAGGATCAACATATTTGTGTCATGAGATTCGATACCATGGCAGTCAGATCGGGGCGACACGCCCGATCCGGACCGCGCGACGAAGAGGTCGGGACCCCGCACGTTCCCGCGATCGACCTCTCGACGACCTACGGCTTCCAAAGCTCGGCGTCGATCGCCGAGTCGATGGACGATCTCCTGGAGGGGGCGTTCACCGCGCCGAATCCGGTCTATGCCCGCCTCCACAACCCGACGGTAGCGGGCTTCGAAGAGGCGCTGGCCTTGCTCGAAGGGGCCGAAGCGGCGGTCGCGTTCTCCACGGGCATGGCCGCGATCAGCGCCACGATCATGGCTACCGCAACGCCCGAAGACGGCGCGCCCCGTCGCCACGTCGTGGCTGTACGTCCGCTCTACGGCGGCACCGATCACCTGCTCTCCGCCGGCGTGCTCGGTTCGGAGGTTTCGTGGGCACGCCCCGCGGACATCGGGAGTGCGATTCGTGCAGATTCGGGGCTCGTCCTACTGGAGACCCCCGCCAATCCGACGCTGACCATGGTCGACATCCGGTCGGTCGTGCGGCAGGCTCGTGAGGCGTCGCGATCGCTCGGCCATCCGGTCGCCGTCGCGGTGGATTCCACCTTCGCGACACCGGTCCTCCAAAACCCGCTCGCGTTGGGCGCAGACCTCGTGCTCCACAGCGCGACCAAGTTCTTGGGCGGGCATGGCGACGCCATGGGTGGCGTCGTCGCCTGCTCGGATGGCTTGGCGAAGCGGCTACGTCAGATTCGGATGATGACCGGGGGCATCCTTCATCCCCTTGCCGGCTACCTCCTCCATCGCGGGTTGCAGACGCTTCCGCTGCGCGTTCGGGCCCAGCAGGAGAGCGCCCGTATTCTCGCGGCCCGACTGTCGACACACCCCGAAGTGCGCTCGGTGCATTTCCCGGGACTCGCGGACGACCCCGTGGAGCGTCGACTCCTGTCGACTCAGCAGCGAGGGCCCGGTTCGGTGCTGTCTTTTCGCGTTCGCGGCGGACCCGGGCAGGCGACGCGCGTCGTCGAGTCGCTCGGGCTCATCACCCGTGCGGTCTCACTGGGGTCCGTCGACACGCTCGTGCAGGCGCCGGCGCAGCTCACGCACCGGGTCGTGGAAGCGACCGATCGTGCGGCCTCGGGTGTGCCCGACGACCTACTTCGGCTGTCGGTCGGACTCGAGGACGTCGACGACCTTTGGCAGGACCTCGATCAGGCGCTGACCGGAGCCAACCGATCAGCGGCCTAGGGCCTCAGATGTTGAGTCCACCCATGGGGTCGAACCCCTGGTATCCCTTCCCCTGACCCGGATGCTGGTGCGGCGCCCGGGTGTAACCCGCCGAGCTCCTGCTGATCCGACGCTGGGCTACCAATGCCTCGAGCACCAACTCGCAGGCGGCGGCGCGGTGTCCGTCACTGGCGGCGGCGGGAGCCAGGCCCACGTTCTCCACGAGCGGCAATAGACCCGGCACCGTCTCGAACCCCTTCACGCACGCCGAAGAAGACGAATCCTCGCCGATTTGAAGGGCACCCCCCGTCTCGAAGTAGTCGATGATGTCCTCGACGTCCGCGCCGGCGGCGTGCACGTCGAACGTCTGCGAGCACGACTGCTGTATGATCTCGCGGGAGATCCGGTCCGCACCGTGAAGCTCGCCTTCGTACTCGAGCTCCATCTTCCCGGTGATGGCGGGGAGGGCGGCATAGATGTCGGCTACGCGGGGCACTGCGACGCTCTCTCCGTGCTGGAGCGCCCGGCGCTCGGCATTGGAGACGACCGTCTCGGTCACGGTGATCGGCATACGCTGGCTCACCCCGCTTCGCTGATCGATGCGCTTGTCGTCGCGGGCAATGAACGCGATGCGCTCGATGGTCTCTTCCAAGAAGTCGGGGACTTCGACGCACGTCCCCTCTCGAGCGACCCACGCCTCCTGTCTCGTGATGTCGACGCCGGTTTCCAGCTCCTCCGGGTAGTGCGTGCGGATCTCCGCGCCGATCCGGTCCTTGAGTGGTGTGATGATCTTGCCGCGTGCCGTGTAGTCCTCGGGATTGGCGGTGAAGACCATGAGGACATCGAGGGACAGCCGGATGGGGTATCCCTTCACCTGCACGTCCCCCTCTTGGAGGATGTTGAAGAGGCCGACCTGGATCTTGCCCGCCAGATCGGGGAGCTCGTTGATTGCGAAGATGCCCCGGTTGGCGCGTGGCAAGAGCCCGTAGTGAATGGTGAGCTCGTCGGCCAGGATGTGTCCGCCCCGTGCGGCCTTGATGGGATCGACGTCCCCGATCATGTCCGCGATGGTCACGTCCGGCGTCGCGAGCTTCTCGACATAGCGCGCGTCGCGATCGATCCACTCGATCGGCGTGTGTTCGCCGTGCTCCTCGACGAGCTGTCGTCCGTACTTCGAGAGCGGCCGCAGCGGGTCGTCGTTGACTTCGCTTCCCGCCAGGATCGGGATGTGCTCGTCGAGCAGAAGCGCGAGCTGGCGGAGAATCCTGCTCTTTGCCTGCCCGCGAAGTCCGAGGAGGATGAAATCGTGGCGCGCCAGAACCGCGTTGACGATCTGCGGCACCACCGTGTCATCGTAGCCCTGCACGCCCGGGAAGAGCTCTTCGCCCGCCTTGAGCTTGCGGACGAGGTTCCCGCGCATCTCGTCCTTCACCGAGCGGCCGGCGTACCCGCCGGCCTTGAGTTCACCGAGGGTCCCGGGGCGAGCTTCAGTCATGCGGATCTCAGGGATGGTTGAACTGCGAATTCAACGGACGTCCGACGGCGGGCAAGGGTAGAGACCCGGTCCCGACTTCGCGATCTTCAGGGGCGAATCGATACACGCGCCGCTCGGTGCGGATCCCCCTGTTTCAAAAACGTCACGGAGTCACCATGGCCGAGGGCACCGACGTCCTCCGCGGCACCCTACAGCCTCTGTCGGAACAACCCCCGCTTCCACGCGATCGTTTCATCGTCGCGGACCAACCCGACGCCGAGGCGACCCCCATGGACGTCGTCTTCGTGGGAGCGGGACCGGGTGGCCTCGCGGGGGCGATCGAGCTCGCGCGCCTCGTCGCGAAAGACAACGAAGGCAGCGGCGGCATCGGTGAGATCGAGATCGGGGTGCTCGAGAAGGCGGGCCAACTAGGGGAGCACAACCTCTCCGGTGCGGTCGTCGACCCGAGCGCGTTCCAGGAGCTGTTTCCGGAGATGCCTCTCGAGGATCTCCCGTTTCGCCGTCCCGTGACGAAGGAGTCGGTGTACTTCCTGACGGAGACGAAGTCCATCCGGATTCCGACGCCTCCGACCATGCAGAACCACGGTAATCAGATCGCCTCGATTTGCGAGATGGTTCGGTGGCTGGGGGAGCAGGCGGAGGGACTGGGCGTGAACATCTTCCCGGGCTTCCCCGTCGATTCGCTGCTCGTCGCCGGGGACGACGTCATCGGGGTGCGGACCACGCCGTCCGGCTTGGGGCGTGACGGTCAGCCTCAGGGCGCCGACGCGATGCCGGCCGTCGATCTCACCGCAAAGGTGACCGTGCTCTCCGAGGGTTCGAGGGGTCCGCTGTCCCAGGCGTGGTTCGACTGGCAGGGGGTCACGTCCGAGAACCCTCAGATCTTCGCGCTGGGCGTGAAGGAGCTCTGGGAGGTGAAGAAGCCTCTCGATCGGATCATCCACACGATGGCCTGGCCGGTCCCGAGCGATGCCTTCGGCGGCAGTTTCATGTACCCGCTGTCCGACAGTCTCGTGGCGCTCGGGCTGGTGGTCGGCCTGGACTATGCCGACGCCCGGTTCGACGTGCACGAGGCGCTCCAGAGGATGAAGCTCCACCCGCTCTTCCGGCAGTACCTGGAGGGCGGCGAGATGATCGAGTGGGGCGCAAAGACGATCCCCGAGGGCGGGTACTATTCGGTGCCCGGGCGGCGTCACGGAAACGGTCTGATCGTGATCGGCGACGCCGCGGGGTACGTCGAGGTCTCGTCGCTGAAGGGCATCCACTACGCCATGCATTCGGGAATCATGGCGGCTCGTCAGATCTTCGAGGCGCTCAAGAAGGGCGAGACCTCGGGGGATGCGCTGGGGGGATACACCCGGGCGGTCGACCAAAGCGCCATCATGAAGGACCTGAAAGCGCGGCGGAACATGCGTCTGGCGTTCAAGTCGGGCTTCGTCTCGGGCGGGGTGAAGGCGGGCCTCATGACCCTCACCAAGGGAGCCTTTCCCGGTCGAAAGATCTCTGTCGAGGAAGATGCCGCCGATCCCAAGCAGCTCGGGGGCAGCGCGGAGCCGTTCGCGCCCGACGGCCGACTGACATTTTCGAAGGTGGACGCTGTCTACAAGTCGGGGAACCAGACCCGGGACGACATTCCCAGCCACCTGATCGTGGGCGAGGATGTCACCCCCGAAATGGCCGAGATGTACGTCCACCTCTGTCCCGCCGGGGTGTACGAACGAGACGGCGACAAGCTGGTCGTGAACGCGCCGAACTGTGTGGACTGCAAGGCGACCGACGTCCTCGGTCCCAGGTGGACGCCACGCGAGGGCGGGAGCGGACCGGCCTATCGGCAGATGTAAGTCGGTCTCGTCTTGAGCGTCGTCGGCCTACGATCTGCGACGAGGGTGACCTCGCAATGAAAGGCGGTCGTGCGCCGGGCGCCCTGGACCCGATCGTGATCTGGGGTGCCGGCGCGATGGGCGGCTCCATCGGGGCGTGGCTCATCCGGTCCGGCCACGAAGTCCTCTTCGTCGACGCGGACGAGGAGCACGCCGCCGCGATCCGGGAGAACGGTCTGCGCATCGAGGGGCCCGTGGATTCCTTCAGCGTGGAGGCCTACTGCGCGGACCCTCGGTGGGTCGACCCCGGCCTGCGTACCGTACTTCTTTGCGTGAAGGGTCACCACACGCGGGCCGCGATGAAAACGATCGGCCCGCTTCTGCACCCGGAAGGCTTCGTCGTATCCGTACAGAACGGCCTGAACGAGCTCGACATCGCCGACGTCGTCGGAGCCCGGCGCACCGTGGGTTGTTTCGTGAACTTCGGGGCGGACGTCACGAGTCCCGGGGTGGTGCTCCGCGGCAACCGCGGCGCGGTGGTCGTGGGCGAGCTCGACGGATCGCGGACCGTGCGGGTCCGGGCACTGCATGAGCTGTTTCGCGAGTTCGAGCCGGACGCCCTGCTCACGGACAACATCTGGGGCTACCTCTGGGGCAAGCTCGCCTACGGGGCGGTGCTCTTCGCGACCGCGCTCGCCGACGCATCGATTGCCGACGTGCTGGCGTCACCCGCGCATCGGCCCGCGATGATCTCGCTGGCGAGGGAGGTCGTGGCCGTCGCAGAGGCGCGGGGCGTGCAGCCCGAAGCGTTCGACGGTTTCGACCCCGCGGCGTTCGGCTCGGGCGCAGGCGACAGGGTCGCCAGCGCCAGCCTCGACCGGCTCGTGGATTTCAATCGCGCCTCGGCCAAGAGCCATAGCGGCGTCTGGCGCGACCTCGCCGTGCGGAAGCGAAAGACCGAAGTCGACGCGCAAATCACGCCGATCGCTCGTCTCGGTGCGGACGTCGGCGTCGACACGCCTCTGATCCGACGCCTCGTGGAGCTCGTTCACGACGTCGAGGAGGGCCGTCGCGCGCAGAGCTGGCAGACACTGTCGGCCCTGAGGGCATAGGTGCGGAAGGCGATCTTCTCATATCTTGACTAGTCTGACTAGTGTGAGGCATACTGCCGAATGAGCGAAATCTATTCGGTGTACGACGCAAAGGCGCGGTTCAGCGAGGTCATTCGAAAGGTCCGCGAGGGCAAGACGGTGCTCGTCTCGTATCACGGGGAGACGGTGGCGGAGATTCGACCGATCGGCGGGGCCGAGGACGAGCTCGGTCGCAGATTGCGCATGCTGGAGGGCCTAGGGGTCCTCGTCGGTGGCGACGACCCGGTCTCTCTTCAGCCGGTGGTCAGTCGAGCAGGGGCCCTCGAGCGGTTCCTCGCCGATCGCGACGAGTGAGCGTCGTCTACGTCGACACCTCGTGCCTCGTGGCGGTGGCGTTCGACGAGCCCGAGGTGCATTCGATCCGAGCCCGTCTGCTCGAGGCGACCGTGCCCCTCTCATCGAACCTCTTGGAGGCGGAGTACCGGTCGACGCTGGCTCGGGAGAAGGTGGCGTTCCAGGCTCGGTCCCTGGCCTGGATGCGGTGGGTCCTCCCGGACCGTCCGCTCGGCCCTGAGATCGGGCGCGTCCTCGACGTCGGGTTCGCGCGGGGTGCCGATCTTTGGCACCTCGCGGTCGCCCTCTACGTGAGTCCTGCCCCGTCCGAGTTGCTCTTCCTGACCCTGGACGAGCGCCAGCGGACGCTCGCCGAAAGCCTCGGCTTCTCGACCTGACGGCGGCGTCCGATCTGGCCGGCCCGAGCTCGTGTCCCGATCGAGCCGCAGCCTTAGCCGTGGCGGGAGCGTAACGTCCGCCCGGCTTCCTTCCCGGACTCAGGCGCGCTGAAAGACATAGGCTGAGTCCTCGAGCCGGGAGTCCCCGTCGACGCTCACCGCGAAGCGAGCACCGGAATAGATGGCCGCCCCGCCGTACTCACCGTTCTTGTTCACCGCGTAGTAGTTCACGTTGAAGGAGGGGCGCCCGTCCTCTCCGAGCAGTCGCTCCTCGACGGTGACGTGGACGATCCGCCGCAGCGCTTCGAGGCACGCGTCCTTCGGGTGCATGCCCTGCCGCATGTATTCCACGACCGTGTGACTTCCGCACGTCTTGATGACGGCCTCTCCACGACCGGTCGAACCGGCGGCGCCGACGTCGTTGTCGCAGAACTGGCCCGCGCCGATGATCGGTGAGTCGCCGACCCGGCCCGGGATCTTGTAGGCGAGGCCCGACGTCGTGGTCACGGACGAGAGGTCGCCGTTGACGTCGACGATGTCGCAGTTGATCGTGCCCTGCGGTCGGTAGCCGTCGTGGGAATCGAGCAGTCCGTCGCCGAAGTCGCCGGGCCGACGGTAGGGCTGACCGATCCGCTCGGCTGATTCCGCGGGCGTGAGGTAGTCGTCCGAGTCGGAGAGACGGGCGCGCCACTCGATCCAACGCTGGCGCGCGGATTCCGTGAGGAGGTCCTCGATCGGGTGGCCCATGGACTTGGCGAACCGTTGAGCCCCTTCACCCACCAGCAAGTGGTGATCGGTGTAGCGCATCACGTCGAGCGCCACCAGCGACGGTCGCTTGATGCCCTCGATCGCCGCCACGGCGCCGGCGCCCCGCGTCGGTCCATGCATCAGGGACGAATCCAGCTGAACGACGCCGTCGGCGTTCGGCAGCCCACCGTAGCCTACCGAGCTGTCGTTCGGGTCTTCCTCGACCAGATTCACTCCTCGTACGACGGCCTCGATCGTGCTGGCGCCGCCGGCGAGCTCCTCGATCGCACGGCTGACCGCCGCCAGGCCGTTCCCGGACGCGACGCACGTGGGCGTGACCCGCCGCACGATCACGTTCGGTGCACCCTCGAGCGACCTCGGGAACGCGCCCAGCGCAGCCCCTGCGCCAACACCTGCGGTCGTCTTGATGAAGTCTCGTCTGGTCGCCATCGATGGGCCTCCGCGTGAACCCGCGCGCTCGTCGGCTCGCGGTTGTGAAACGTCCGAGCATCGACAGTATTTCAGGGCTGTGCGCTTCGCCACCCACCCGGACCGCGTCTACTCGCGGGCGTCGAGCACGATCGTGCGACCGTCCGGCATTTCGATCCGACCGCCGAGCTGGAGCAGCATCGCACCCGCGTCCGTGTAGTCGGCCGCACGGATGATGCGTTCACCCTCCAGCTCGATCACCGTGACGCCGTTCAGCACGACCTCGTTACCCGTGCCGACGGAGAGCCGATCTCCCATGGGACGGGTCTGAACGGCGGAAAAAAGCCATTCGGCCACGGCCCCGTCCTCGGTGACATGGACTTCGCCGACATTCATGACGACGTCGTCCGCCCAGACGTGAACGCCGGTCACGTACCCGACGATCTCGGCGACACCTTGGTACGTATGCTGATTCGGGAAGTCGTCGTAGGTGGCCGCGGGCCAGAACAGGTCCTCGATCAACGCGGTGTCCGCCCTCTCGAAGGCGGCCATCAGTGAGCGGAGCGTAACCTCCGCACGCAACGCATCGGCTTCGGTGAGGCGGACGTCCCCCCGATCACATCCGCTCGCACTCAGCGCCAGGGTCGCGACGATGAAGCCGACGACCCGGCGGGCGGCTCCCCGTCCGTGGGCGTTCGCGGCGTTCCGTCGCCCGAAAGAACTGACTCTGTGCATGCGTGACCGGTTCAACGAGGCTGGGACCGCGGGTAATTCGCCATGTTCACGTGCGAGATCCGGTAGCCCGCGTCGGTCCGCACGATGACCATGGTCATCGGACCTCGAGCGACGTCCCGCCGGGCCACGCGGTTGCCGAAGTGCCAGACCGCGCTGATGACCGCGCTGTCTTCGAAGTCCGCGATGAGCGTGTCTTCGAGCCACAGCTCTTCGTCGGGGCGAAAGCCGCCCGGCACGAAGCCTTGTTCGACGTGGTAAGCGACGACGGCCTCGTACCCTTCGATCACACCTTCCGCGTCGGAAGGGAAATAAGTCAGCGTCGGGTCCTCGAGGAAGACGCCGGAAAGGCGATCCAGGTCGTAACGGTGCCAGAGTCCCAGCCAGTACTCCAGCGCGTCTTCGGGAGATGCGGGACCCGTGGTCGTCGTCGCGTTCTGCTCGTCTTCCGCCACAGGCGGACGGTACGCGCTCCGGTCGAAACGCTCGCCATTCTTCCAAACGGCCCGGACGGTTCGAAGGTGATCCATGTCCGCGAGGGGGTCCTCGGCCAGGAGGACGAAGCTCACCGGACGTCCGTGCACGAGCAGGCCGTGCGTATCCTCGATGCCGAGCGCTCGGGCCGCGACGCTCGTCGCCGCCTGAATGGTCTCCATGGCGGAGAGTCCTCCGTGCTCGGCGAGCTCGATCATCTCTTCGTACAGGGCCGGGAACGGATCGTCGGGACGCGACGTGAAGTCCGTGCCCGCCGTTACGGGAATGCCCTCGTCATGAGCGCGCGCGACGAGCGCGCGGGCGAAATCCACATCGCATCGATCGGAGAGCTCATTCGCGGCGCTCTCTTCAGCCCGCGCGTACATCCTCAATGTCGCGTCGAGCATCGTCCCGTTTCGGCGCATCGCGTCGAACAGCTCTGAGAACACCGGGGAGGCCGCGCTGAAATTCGCGTAGAGGGGCACCTGGTCGTGGTGGTATTCGGTAGGCGCTTCCTCCATGCCCTCCCACGCGAGGCGGCACACATGCGAGACGACGTCGACTCCGGCCTCGACCACGGCCAGCGGACGTGCGGGGAAGACCATGCTGTGAGCCCACACTTTCATCCCCTGGCGGTGGGCCTCGCGCGAGATCGCTTCGACGACGCCCCGCTCCAGGTTCGCGTAGATCTTCACTCCGGTGGCGTAGGTCCCCTTGGCACGGGCCACGGCCGTGACAAGGTCGGTCTCCGAGGTGATGGCTTGGAGCCAGGCGACCTCACCGGGCACCTCTCCCGCGGCCGACGCCTGCGGCCGCGGGTCCGTGAAGAACGACGGGCCGGCCATGAGCGCCGCGAAGTGGACGTCCGGTCCGTCGATCAAACCGAGGCGCGTATCGCGGGCGATCGAAGCGAGGGCGCGAGCATCGCCGGCCATGTCGCGGACGGCCGTGATCCCCCCATACAGAAGCCGCTCGAGCTGTGCTTCGGTGCGGCGGCGGTTGGGGGCGGTCGAGAGGTGCACGTGCGTGTCGATGAGCCCGGGAATCACATAGCCGCCCCCGAGGTCGATCACCCTGGCGTCGCGGGGGGCGTTGGGGCCCGAGAGCAGCTGCCGCCGAGTGGAGACGGTGAGAATCTGGTTGCCCCGAACGGCCATGGCCGCGTCCGGGATCGGAGGACCGCCCCGACCGTCGATCAGAGTGAATCCGTACAGGATTTCGAGGGGCGCCGAGCTCTGCGCCTGGGCGTGACCGGGCACCGGAAAGACCGCTCCGACCGCCAAGTACACGAGTCCGAGCTGAATCGAACGTCGCATCATCTCATGAAGACGGGTCGTGTGGACCCGCGTCTCTCTGCGTTTTCGGGTCGGGGGGACGCCCTTCGCTATATCTCACCCTCGGCCCCATCCGAGCAAGGAAAAAGGCCTAGTCCTCTTCGTCGATCTCGAGGCTGATCCCCGTGGGTGTCACCACCAGCGTGGGAAGGATGGTGCGCACCTGCTGCCCACCAATGCCTTCGAGCGCCTCACTCACCGTCTCGTAAACGGAGAGCTGCTCGATGGTCTTGATCGTTGGAAAGACCATGGGAAGGTCGCCCGAGTCCAGCCTATCGAGGGCCTCGGAGGGGGTAAGCCACAACGCGTCCGTCATCTCCCGAGGATCGATGATCGCTTCGGCGGCGTCTCGCACCTTCGCCGCGAAGAAGCGGGTGTCGTAGCGCCGCGGCTCGGGCTTCGGGGTGATCCAATGCGCGATGTACTCGATGGCGTCTCCGTCGATGCGACAACCCAGTCGCCGCAGCGCGTCGGCGAAGGAAATTTGCTCCTGCATGAGGGCGTCACGGACGGAGTCGACCTCGGCGTCTTCCGCCGCGGTAGGCGGCGGCGACCGGTCGGGCCGCTCTCCCACGAGGATCCCGGTCTCCTCGAACGCCTCCCGGAGGGCCGCGAGGTAGTACGCGATTGCTGGGGGATCGGCGTCGTAGAGCTGGAGACGGTCGGCCGCCTGTCCTTCCGTAAGGTCGGCCAGTAGCTCGACGAGCCGGGCATCGGCATCGGTGCCGTCGACGCGGCCCCCGGGGAAGACGTACGCGCCGGGCACGAATCCGGCGTTCCGTGTGCGTCGCATGAGAAGCACTTCCATCCCGGCCACCCCATCCCGGAGCAGGACGATGGTGGCCGCCGGCCGCGGGGTCACCGGGTCGACAGGCGGGTCCTCAATGCGCTCGGCGAAGCGATCCGGAAGCTGGTCGAACGGAATGACGTCGCCACGACCACTCACTTGGCCCGTCCGGCCCCGCTGCTCAATGCCCCGCCGCCATCCCGTCCTTGCGAGGGTCCGAGCCGGCGGCCCAGCCCCGGACGAGCTTCAGGATCGCCTGTCCGCCTCCGAAGGCGACCCCCTCCGGGTCGCCGAGCTCGTGTCCCATCGACGCGAGTGCGGCGGCGACGCTGGCGTCGAGGTTCTCGATCGAGACCCGGGTGCCGCTGAAATGGCGGAAACGTGCCGCGTCGATCGCTTCCTGCGGGTCCATCCCGAACTCGATCATGTTGAGCAGGACCTGCACATGGCCCTGGGGCTGCATCGACCCGCCCATGACGCCGAACGAGAGCCACGGCTCGTCGTCTTTCGTGACGAACGCCGGGATGATGGTGTGGAAGGGGCGCTTGTTCGCGGCGATCCGGTTCGGGTGCCCGTCCTCCATGGTGAACCCCGCCCCACGGTTTTGCAGAACCAGGCCGGTGCCAGGCACGACCACGCGCGAGCCGAAGGAGCCATAGATCGAGTTGATGAACGAGATCATGTTGCCGTGTCGATCGGCGACCGTCAGGTAGATCGTCTCGGAGTCGGTCACGAGCCGGCCGGGATCGGGGCGATCCGCCGCGTGTGAGGGGTCGATCAGCGACGCTCTACCGGCGAGATAGTCGGGGTCCAAGAGCGCGTCGGGCTGCACGTCCATGTGGTCTGGGTCCGCGACGTAGCGGGCCAGATCGGCGTGGGCGAGCTTCTTGGCCTCGATCAGCGTGTGGAGGTACTCGGCCGAGTTGTGCCGCATGCTCGAGAAGTCGTACCCCTCCAGCATCTTCAGCATCTGGAGCGCGGCGATCCCCTGACCTGCCGGCGGCAGCTCGTAGAGGGTGTATCCTTTGTAGTCGACCGAGAGCGG
Organism: Gemmatimonadota bacterium; assembly: GCA_029863525.1. Taxonomy (GTDB): domain Bacteria; phylum Gemmatimonadota; class Gemmatimonadetes; order Longimicrobiales; family Gaopeijiaceae; genus UBA2589. The sequence continues at coordinate 30,119 of JAOTVL010000003.1, read as the reverse complement.
CTCGACCCATCGGATTTCGTGGTTTGCCAGGTCCTCGATCGTCAAGAACCCACCCAGCTCGTCTAATCCCGCGACGATCTCGCGTCCGAGCTCACCCCCGTAGAACGTCGCCGGACCCTGATCCGCGACCCGTCGGAACGTGCGGGCCAGGTCCGGGTTGCGGAACCAATCGCCGGCCCTCGGCGCCTCACCGTCGACGAGAAACGTTGCCGCCGCGCCCGCATCGCGACGAAGCCCGTTCACCGAACCGGCCCAGTCGTGTGCGATGATCGGCGACACTGGAAAGCCCTCTTCGGCGATACGGATCGCCGGTGCCAGCACCTGTGCGAGCGTCATGGTTCCGTAGGTGTCGACCAACGCGCTCCAGCCGGAGAGCGCTCCGGGCACCGTGACCGACCGCGCGCCACTGCCGGGAACGCCGTCCGGATCGTCCGCCGCGAGCGCATCCACGTCGACCTTCGATCCCGACTTTCCGCTGGCGTCGAGACCGACGAGACGTCCTTCCGCGGCCGACCAGAGAATCGCGAACATGTCGCCGCCCATCCCGGTCATGTGCGGCTCGGTGACATTGAGCACCGCGGCCGCCGCGACGGCCGCGTCGATCGCGTTGCCTCCGTCCTGCAGAATCTTCAGTGCGGCGGTGGTCGCGAGCGGCTGGCTCGTGGCGGCGACCCCGTTCGGTGCGTAGACAGTGGAGCGTCCGCTGTGAGTCGCGGGGCTCGTCACCGGTCCCGTCATTTGCGACGCCGTCGCCTGCGCCTCGACCGTCGTGGGGGGCACCGTCATCAGGAGCCCGAGCGGCGCAGCGAGTGCGAAGAGTGGAAGTGGGCGCATGGGAGTTCCTTCGTCATCTGCAGAGGTGGGTCAGACGTTGTCGTCGACGTCCGTTGGGGCAGGCGCCCGATGATTCGACTGGGGCTCGAGCACGTGCACGTCGCGAGAGAAGATGGCCTGGAGACGTTCGATGTCCTCGTCCGTGCCGTGTGGCTCGCCCCAATGGATGGGGACCACGACTTCGGCGCCGCACGCCTCGCCCGCCCGGGCCGCGTCCTCGACGCCCATCGTATAGTGGCCGCCGACCGGGAGAAACGCGACGTCGCAGCGGATACCGTACATGGCGTCGAGGAAGTCCGTGTCGCCCGCGTGGTAGAAGGTGGTGTTGCCGACCGTGAACACATACCCCAGCCAGCCTTGCTCGGGCGTGTGGAACTTCTTGTTCACGTTGTGGGCGGGAACCGCCAGCACGTCGAAGGCGTCGAGCTGGAGCATGTCGCCGGGCCGCATGAAATGGTCGGCATCGTCCAGCTGCTTCTTCATGGACGCCGGAGCCACCAGTACGGTGCGGTCACCGCGAACGCGCGCGATGTCGTCCTCGGAGAAGTTGTCGTAGTGCGGATGCGTGAGGAGCACGAAGTCGGCCTCCGAATCCTCATCGACTCCGATCGGATCGATCAGGATTTCGAGACCCGCGCGCCGGATTCGGATCGAAGAACCCCGAAACCAAGTGATGCCCTCGAGAAGCTCGCTCATGGAACAACCCCACTGCCGGTGGCGCGAGGAGAAACGAGGTGCCAAGCTAACTGCCGCCGCCGGGGCGAAAAAGTGGCGCGAAGCTGCGTCGCCCGCGGCGCCAGATTGGCAGACCGACCTGCGATTCGGGCACGAATTCGGCCTTTTTGCGTGGCAAGGATCGTGCAATGCTCTCCCGATCCGGCGCCCGACCGCCTCCCACGAACCACCGTGGACGGCGGTGAGCACGTTGACCCGTGGACGAGAGCCGGAGCAAAAACCCTGTCTGAACAAGACCTCAACCCGGACCTCGAAGACGAGGATACGGGTCAGGAGAGTGACGAAATCATGGCCGAGCGGTTCACGCTGCCTGTCCTGCCTCTGCGCGATACTGTCGTCTACCCGGGTGTGGCCGTGCCGATCTCGGCCGGCCGTCCCGGGACGGTCGAGGCCGTCCAAGAAGCGCTCGACGGCGACCGACGGCTCTTCGCCGTTGCCCAACGGGAGAACGTCGACGATCCCGCGGCCGAATATCTCTATTCGGTCGGAACCGTCGTTCGCATCATCCAAACGCACCGCGTTCGTGGTGGCGTGCAGCTTCTGGTCCAGGGTGAGGGGCGCGCTCAAGCCGTTTCGTATCACCAGGAGGGGCAGTCGATGTTGCACGCCATCCTCCTCGATATGGAGACGCTCGAGCCCCGCGATCCGAACGATCCGGCCTTCCAGGCGCTCGATACCGAGCTGCGTGATCGCGCGGCGGAGTTGGGCACGCGGAGAGGCGTGCCGGCGGAGGCGCTCAATCAGCTGATTCAGGGCGTGGACGAGCCGGGACCGTTCGCTGACCTCGTGGCGTTCTACCTCGAGCTCGAAACACCCGACAAGCAGGAGCTGCTCGAGCTACTCGACGACGAGGAACGAATGCGGGCCTGCCTGCTCGCTGTCGAGCGGGAGCTCGCGCGCCTCGACGCCCAGGAGGACATCCAGGCCAAAGTCCAATCCGAGCTGGGGGAACGCCAAAGGGAAATGCTCCTCCGGGAGCAGCTCAAGGCGATTCAGAAAGAGCTGGGCGAGGAGGAAGAGCGTGACGACGTCGAAGAGATGCGTCAGCGGCTCGAAGAGCTCGAGCTCAGTGAGGAGCAACGCTCGGAGGTCGACCGAGAGCTGCGTCGCCTGGAGCGGACGAGCCCGCAGTCGGCCGAGTACCAGGTCATCCGGACCTACCTCGAATGGATCACCGAGCTGCCGTGGAACGTGCGCAGCGAGGAGAAGATCGACCTCGCGGTCGCCGAGCGAATCCTGCACGACGACCACTACGGCCTCGAGGACGTGAAGGACCGTGTCCTGGAGTTCCTGGCGGTTCGGAAGCTCGCACTGGATCGGGCCGAAGCCGAGTCCGAGGAAGAGGACGTGGACGTGGACGAGGCCGACGTCCCCGATCAGGTCAAGGTCGACATCCACGAGGTCGAGCACGGGCAGGGCCGAGGACCGATTCTCCTTTTCGTCGGCCCTCCGGGTGTCGGAAAGACGTCGATCGCGAAGTCGATCGCGCGTTCGCTGGGGCGGGAGTACGTACGGATTTCACTCGGCGGCGCACGTGACGAAGCCGACATTCGTGGTCATCGGCGTACGTACGTCGGGGCGATGCCGGGGCGGATCATCCAGGGCATGAGGCAGGCGAAGAGCAAGAACCCAGTCTTCCTGCTGGACGAAGTGGACAAGCTCGGCACGTCGTTCCAGGGCGATCCGAGCTCGGCGCTTCTGGAGGTTCTCGACCCGGCCCAGAACTCGACATTCGTCGACCACTACCTCGGGATTCCGTTCGACCTCTCCGAAGTGCTCTTCGTCGCGACGGCGAACTACCTCGATCGGATTCCGGGGCCATTGCTCGACCGCATGGAGCGCGTCGACTTCTCCGGGTACACCGAAGCCGAGAAGCTCGAGATCGTGAAGCGCTATCTGCTTCTGAGGCAGCGGAAGGAAAACAGCCTGAAGGAAGACGAACTGAAGATGACCGACGAGGCCATCCTCACGATCGTCCAGAAGTACACGCGCGAAGCCGGTGTACGGCAGCTCGAGCGCGAGGTCGGCAAATTCGCGCGGAAGGTGGCTCGCCAGATCGCAGGGGGTAAGCTCGACAAGGTCGAGGCGACGCCCGACGACGTGCGCGAGCTCCTCGGACGGCCCCGGGTGCACCCCGAGCGCATGGCCGAGCACGATACGCGCGGTGTCGCGACCGGCATGTTCTACACGCCGATGGGCGGGGACATCATGTTCGTCGAGGCCAGCGTGATGCCGGGCGAAGGGGGCTTCGTGCTCACGGGTCAGCTCGGCGACGTCATGAAGGAATCCGGGCGCGCAGCGCTCTCCTATGCCAAGGCGAACGCCGATACACTCGGGATTCCGGAGGATGCACTGACCAAGCGAGAGGTCCACATCCACGTGCCGGCGGGCGCAATCCCCAAGGACGGACCCTCGGCGGGGATCACGATGGCCACCGCGCTGGTTTCGGCCGTCTCCGGTCGGAAGGTCCGCCGGGACGTGGCGATGACCGGAGAGTTGACGCTCACCGGCCGCGTGCTGCCCATCGGGGGAGTGAAGGAGAAGGTGCTCGGCGCCGTGAGGGCCGGGATCAAGCAGATCATCGTGCCCATCGACAACGAGGCCGACCTCGAGGACATCCCCGCGGATGTGCGGAAGTCGGTGACGTTCCACCTCGCGGAAACGCTGGACGACGTGATCGCGATCGCGCTCGGGGACGGCAAGGTCGCCAAGCGTGTGGCGAGCTCGAAGTCCGGTGAGGGGAAGGCCAACGGGAAGAAGGCCTCGGCGAAGAAGCCCGCCGCGAAGAAATCCGCGGCGAAGAAGGCCTCCGGGAAGAAGAGCGCGGCGAAGAAGGCCTCCGGGAAGAAGAGCGCGGGGAAGAGAGTCTCGAAGAAGAAGTCCGACGAGCGCCGTGCGGATCGCCGCTAGGTAGAGCCCCGGAAAGGTCCCCGAGCTACTGCTGGGATCGCCTGCGCTACTCGATGTCGATGTGCCCGGCGGGTCCCGCGACGACCCTGCCGATGACCGCGGCGGCGGGTGCCTTGCCGGCCAGGTCGGCGAGCAGTCCGTCGAGTCGTTCCGGTGCGACGCACATGAGAAGTCCACCCGACGTCTGGGCGTCGGCGAGGAGTGTGCGCGTGACCTCGTCGACCTCGTCCGCGAAGCTCACGTCGGACGCGACATCCGCCAGGTTTCGCTTCGTCCCGCCGGGCACGTGACCGGCTTCGGCCAGGGAGCGCGCGCCGCTGAGGAGTGGGACGTGTGCGGCGTCGATCCCGGCCGCGCATTTGGAGGCTCGGACGAGATTGCGAAGATGACCCAGGAGGCCGAAGCCGGTGACGTCCGTCGCGCTTCGCACATCGGCGGTCCCCATCGCCTCGGCCGCCGCCGCGTTCAATGTCGACATGACGTCGACCGCCTCGGCGATGGTGTCGACCGTCGCCGCGCCCTTCTTGATGGCGGTCGCGATCACGCCGGAGCCGATCGGCTTGGTGAGCACGAGCACGTCCCCCGGTCGCGCGGCGGTGTTGGTCACGATCCTGTCGGGGTGTACCTCACCGATCGCGACCAAGCCGTACTTCGGCTCCTGATCGTCGATCGTGTGACCACCGAGCGTCGGCACGCCCACGCCACGCGTCACGTCGCTCCCCCCTCGCAGGATCTCGTCGAGAATGCCGTCGGCGAGGAGAGAGCGGGGAAAGCCGACCAGGTTCAGCACGAAGAGGGGTTTGCCCCCCATGGCGTACACGTCGGAGAGGGCGTTGGCCGCCGCGATCCTGCCGAAGTCATAGGGGTCGTCGACGATCGGGGTGAAGAAATCGGCGGTGACGATCAGCGCACGGTCGCCGGATAGACGATACACGGCGGCGTCGTCCCCCGTCGTGTGGCCGACGAGGGCGTTGGGATCCGGAACCGGGAGAACGTGGCGCAGGACCTGCGCCAGCTCGGACATGCCGAGTTTACACGCTCAACCGGCGCCGTGGCTGAGCTGGGACAGTCGGATCTCCGGCCGTCGATCCCGCGGCTCGTTCGCCATCGCCTACCTCCTTCAAGCCAGTATTCGCGCCCCGCTCCACGGAAACCCTCGGCCTTCGACGGGTACGCGAAATCGATCAACGAAGCTAATTCATCGCGCACGGCACGTGTGCCAACCGAGAATCCCGATTTCCCTCCGCCCAGCGAACGGCTCCTTGACGTGAGCGTCCCGCAGAAATCACCCCGTCGACTCCTCGCCGAGGAGATCTCCAGCTCCGAGTCGGACATGGGGCTGGCCAGGGCTGCGCTGTTGGTGGCGAAGGAGGAGTATCCTCAGCTCTCGGTGGAGCTGTACCTCGCGCGATTGGATCAAGTCGCGGAAGAGGTCAAGGATCGCCTCGCCAACGAGAGCGCTCCCCTCTTGATGCTCGACGAGCTCATCCGCACGCTCTATGGTCGGCGAAAGTTCTCGGGCAACCGCGACGCGTACTACGATCCGCGGAACTCCTTTCTCAACGACGTCCTGGACCGGGGCGTGGGGATTCCGTTGACCCTCGGGATCGTGTTGCTCGAGATCGGGTGGCGCCTGGACCTTCCCTTGGAGGGGGTCAACTTCCCCGGCCATTTCCTGGTTCGGTACGCGGGGGACGAGCTGCGGCTCCTGATCGATCCGTTCGATGGGGGGAAAATCCGGTTCGAGGACGAAGCGCAGCAGCTTCTCGACCAGGGCTACGGCGGGATGGTCGCGATGCGCGATCAGTTCCTCCGTATGGCGACGAAGCGGGACATGCTCATTCGGCTGCTCACCAATCTGAAGGGCATCTACGTGAAGATCGGCGACGATCGACGGGCGTTGGCGGTCGTCGAGCGGCTTCTGATGATCACGCCGACCGCGCCGCTCCAGTCTCGATCCCGGGGCCTCCTCTTGGCGCGTTTGGGTCGGCACGGCGAGGCGGCCGATCAGCTCGAGGCATACCTGCGGGTGTCGCCGAGCGCCGAGGACAAGACGCACGTGCAGGAGATGGTGGAAGATCTTCGGGCCGGTCGGTTCGACGAGAACGTGGATCCATCGTGAGTGCGACCGCCGCATCGGCCGCGTACCTGGGCGCGACCGAGGGGATGGCCGTCTTCGAGCGGAGTGATCGGGCTCTTCTCTCGGTGGCGGGGAAGGCCCCGGCACAGATGCTCTCGGGCATTCTGACGGGTGTTATTCCTGGCCCCCCTACCGTCGTCGAGGGCGACGTCCATGGTGGGACGGCGACGTACCATGCGGTGCTGACGCCCAAGGGCAAGATGATCAGCGATTTGTGGGCGCTCCTCCTGGGCGACGAGGAGGCCATCGGCTTCTTGCTCGACGTCCCCAGCGCCGGTCATGAGGGGTTGGCCGCCCACCTCGCGAAGTTTTTGCCACCCCGATTCGCCAGGGTCAGGGAGCTCGGTGCCGAGCGTGCGAGCCTCGGCGTGGTCGGACCGAAGGCCGCCGCGGCGTTGTCCAAGCTGGCACTCGGCCTCCGCGTCGATCCGGAGTGGCTCGAGCGCTGCGCCGAGGGCGAGTGGCGGTGCGCCGGTAGCCCGGCATCTGGTCTCGTCGTCGCCCGGACCGAGGACGTTTGGCCTCTGGCTTGGATCGTGTACGGTCCGGCGGAGCCGGTGGCCGCGCTCCACCGCGCTCTCGTCGGTGAAGGCGCCATCGAGGGAGACTCGGAGGCGTGGACGACGCTCCGGGTCGAGGCGGGCCGTCCCGCCTTCGGACCGGACATGGACCACGAGACGCTGCCCCCGGAGGCGGGGATCGTCGACCGTGCCATCGACCACGGGAAGGGATGCTACACCGGCCAAGAGGTGATCGTCCGCATCCGCGATCGCGGCCATGTGAACCGTGAGTTGAGACGGCTCGCGCTCGGCGAAGCGACCCTACCCGAACCCGGCACGGAGCTGCGGGCGGCAGATGGCTCGGGCAAGGTCGTGGGCACCGTCACGTCGTCGGTGCACTCTCCTCGGGCCGGAGGAGTGCTCGCCCTCGCACGGGTTCGGCGCGAGGCTGAAAGCGTGCTTCTCGGGGACTCGCGGATCGATGTGCCCCTGGGATTCCCGGAGCCACTGGCGCGCTGACGCGAACCGCCCGGCTCGGGCCTTCTCGAAGCCGAGTCCGCGCTTACCGCCCGAGATCCTCGAGGGCGGCGAGAATGTCCTCGTTCTCCGGCCTTATGCGGTAGTTCACCTCGGTCATCTTCCAGCGAACCACACCATCCCGGTCGATCACGTACGTCGTGGGATGCGGGATCGCACGTCCGCGGGGATCGTCCTGATTGAAGAGTCCGTAGCGATTGATGACCGCGGCGTCCGGATCCGAAAGGAGCATATAATCCAGGGTCAAGCCGTCGTTCTCCTCGGCCACCCGGTCGACCATGCGTTGTAGATCCGACGGATCGTCGGATGCGACCGCGACGATTTCCGTCTCGTCCCTCTGAGCTTCGCTCAGCATTCCTTGCAGCTCACCGAGCTGCTGGGCGCAGTAGGGTCACCAATGCCCCCGGTAGAAGACGAGGATCACGTCCTTCGTGCCGCGGTACTGCGAGAGTGTGACAGGCGGGCCGGCGAGCGAGGTCAACGTGAAATCCGGGGCCGGGTCACCGACCCGAACCCGGTCCAGATCGACCGCCGGAAGGTCGAGACCGTCGGCGGGACCCAGGGTCGTTTCGGGAACCGCCTGGTCCATAGGGTCGGGCATTTCGGCACCCTCTTCCGTCGCACAGCCACCAAGCGCCAGGGCGACGGCGAGGGGAAACAGGCGAATTTGGCGCATGGAGGGTCTCTTTCGGGTCATCGGATCGTCTCTCCCGAAGCCTATAGACGAGCGGGTGGTCGCGACAGAGCGGCCCCGTCTCTTACATCGTGTCGCGTTCCCGCACACGACCGTGACCTGACGCCGGGGGGCGGGCCCATCAGGCCCGGCCGGTGTTCCTCTTCTCCTTCTCCGCTTTGTCTTCGTACATCCGCCCGTCCGCGGCATCCAGGAGGGCGGCTGCGCTGGGATGCTTCTTCGCATCGAAGTCGGTGACGCCGACGCTGTAGCGGATCTTCGGTCCGCGATCATCCCGTCGGAGATCTTCGTCCAGGTGGGAGAGAGCCCGAGGGGCCTGGTCCGCGTTCGTGCCACTCAGGAGTACGCAGAACTCGTCGCCGCCCAGGCGCGCCACGACGTCGGAGTCCCGAAAGGAACGGAGGAGGAGGTCGGCGAATCGCTTGAGCACCCGGTCGCCCTCGGCGTGCCCCATCGTGTCGTTGATCTCCTTGAACTCGTCGAGGTCGAACATGAGAAGCGCGGCCGGCTGATCTACCCGCCGGCACAGCGCGAGCGTGTGGTAGGCGATCGCGTTGAACCCACGTCGGTTCGTGAGGCCCGTCAGGTCGTCGAGCGTCGCGAGCTGCACGGCACGCAGCTCGTTCTCCACCATTTCGGCGAGATCTCTCAGAAGCTCCGCGTCCTCGGGTCCCAGCTCCCTCGGCTCGTGGTCGATGATGCACAGGGTCCCGAGGCTGCTTCCGTCAGGGCCCTTGACCGGGGCGCCGGCGTAAAAGCGGATGCTCGGCGGATCGGCGACGAGGGGGTTGTGGCTGAAGCGCTCGTCGTGGGCCGCATTCGTCACCACCATGACGTCGCTGCCGCCGATGGCGTGCGAACAGAACGAGACTTCGCGCGGGGTCTCCGTGGCCTCGAGGCCCGCTCGGGACTTGAACCATTGCCGGTCCGAGTCCACGAGGGACACGAGCGCGATGGGCACGTCGAAGAGCCGACGAGCCAGGCGTGTCAGCCGATCGAACCGCTCCTCGGGCGGTGTGTCGAGGATGCCGAGCTCGTGGAGCGCGGCAATTCGAGCCTCCTCGTGCTTCTGGACCCGAGGTTCCATCTTGACCCGCCGTTGGAGTTCGAGAACCGAAGGGTCGGCGACCAACCCGATCCAGCGCCGACTGACGCAGGTCTCACTCTAGCGAGATCGGGCACCGCCCGCGAGCGTCAGCCGCGCACGCGATCCGCCACGATGAGCGCGCCGTGCTCGCGACCGTTCTCGATGAAAATCTTGTTCGCGTTGTGACCGGCGGCGATCACGCCCGCGATGTAGATTCCGGGCACGTTGGTTCGCATGGTGTTCGAATCGTGCGACGGGATACCGGTTTCGCCGTCGATGTCCACGCCGAGCGCCTCGAGTTGCCGGTGATCCGAGCGCCAGCCGGTCATGGCGACCACGAAATCGTTCGCGATCTCCGTTTCCTCCCCGTCCTTCTCTGAACGGAGAACGACCGAACCCGGCTCGATCCGGGACACTCTGTGCCGCCAGTACACGGGGATCTCACCGCGCTCGAGCCGATTCGTGATGTCGGGCACGACCCACGGCTTCACGCCTCGGTCGACTTTGTCGAGAAAATGGACCAGCGAGACGCGAACCCCGTTGCGATACATCTCGAGCGCTGACTCCACGGCGGAATTGCCCGCGCCCACCACCAGCACGTCCCGGTCGAAATAGGGGTACGGCTCCCGGTAGTAGTGACGGACCTTGGGCAGATCTTCGCCGGGGACACCGAGGAAGTTCGGCGCCTGGAACCCACCGGTCGCGACCACGACGGCGGAGGCGGCGTAGATACGCGCGGAACCGTCGGCTCGAACCGTCTTGACCGTGAAGTCCCCTTCCGAGCCCTCGATCTCCGTGACCTCCTCGTATTGACGGACGTCGATGCCCCAGTGCGCGACCACCCTTCGGTAGTACGCGAGCGCCTCCCGGCGTGTCGGCTTGGAGTCCGGGATCGTGAAGGGGACGCCGCCCACTTCGAGCATGACCGCGGTGCTGAAGAAGGTCATGTAGTAGGGGTAGTCCACCACGGACGCGGTGAGGCATCCCTTGTCGAAGAGCACGCAGGAGATGCCGGCCTGCTCGGCGGCGGCGCCCACGGCGATGCCGCACGGTCCCGCGCCCACCACGATCAGCTCGTATCGGTCGATTCCGGTCATGGCCGCACCGTACCCCGCTCGCCTCATCTGTTCCGGGGTTTCATGGCGCGCGGGCTTGCCTCATGATGGTCCCCATGACTTCAGCGGAATCGGAGGCTCGCAAGGCGTTGAACCGCCTTCGACGGGCCCTTGAGAAGGCGGAACGGGAGACCGGCGCGCTTCGTGCGGCGCTCGCGCATGCGGAGGGGGGCGATTTCCCTGAAGAAGCCTACACGGCAGCCGAAGAGGGAGTCCGAAGACTCCTCGATTTCACCGACGAGGAAGCGGCTCGCTTGCAGGAGAATATCCTCCATGCGGGCGGATTGGAGCCGGGGAGGGTGCGAAGGGGGTAGAGGGTGTGGCCGGGGTAGGGAGAGGACGAACGGACGGGGTCCCAGGAGGAGCGAAGAGATGAAGAGAAGGACGTTCGTGCGCGTGGCCGGGGTGGTGGGAGCCGGAGCTATGGCCACCCCCGACGCTCTGCTGGGTGTCGGCCACGGCGACCTCGATGCCGCACTCGGAAGCGGGGGTCCGGTCGGTCTCGGCAGCCGAGCCGACCTGGTCGTCCGCGGCGCCACCGTGTTCGACGGCACCGGAGCGGCTGGCCGAGTCGTCGATGTCGCCGTGACGGGCGACCGGATCTCGGCCATCGGTGGCGACCTTCCCGCGGGTTCTGATGAGCTCGATGCGCGGGGCGGAGCGCTCGCTCCCGGATTCATCGACATCCACTCGCACGCCGACCTGTCGCTTTTGGTGAACAACCGCGCCGAGAGCCGCATTCGCCAGGGAGTCACCCTCGAGGTGGTCGGGCAGGACGGCGGCTCCATCGGGCCCTGGTCGGACGCCCAGTTCGAATCGACGCGCGACCGCTACCAGCGGCAGGGCGTCGTGATCGATTTCCGTGATCCCGCGGGCTTCGTCGAGCGGATCGGCCGCGAACGTCCGGCGGTCGGAGTCGCCACGATGGTCGGCAACGGCGCGCTGCGCGGCCTCGTCGTGGGCAACGAAGACCGACCCGCGACGGACGCGGAGGTCGCACGCATGCAGGAGTTGCTCTCCGACCAGATCGCGCGGGGCTGCGTGGGCTTATCGTCGGGGCTCGAGTATGCGCCGAGCGGCTTCGCGGACGCGGCGGAGCTCGCCGCGCTCGCTGGCGTGCTTCGGGGCACCGGCTACCCCTACGCGTCGCACATGCGCAACGAAGACGACCGGCTCCTCGGTGCCGTGGCGGAGGCGCTCCACGTGGGTCGACTCGCGGGTGTGCCCGTTCAGATCTCGCACCTGAAGGCGCAGGGACAACGGAACTACTGGAAGGCGGACGCCGCACTCGACCTCATCGACCGTGCTCGCGCGGACGGCGTCGACGTTCACTTCGATCGGTATCCCTACACGGCGTACGCGACGGGACTCTCGAACCTCTTCCCGAGCGAGTCCCGATCCGGGGGCAACGCCGCGTTTCTGCGCCGTCTGCGCGCCCCGGAGAGCGCGGCTCGTCTCGAGGCAGCGTGTCGCGACAAGGTCGCGCTTCTCGGGGACTGGAACTCCGTCCAGATCTCGAGCACGAACGACGCCACCTCGTGGGCTCGTGGACGGCGCCTGGGCGACCTCGCGGACGAACGCGCGACCGAACCGTACGCCCTTACGCTCCAGCTCCTGGAGGCGAACGGCGGGAGCGTCGGCATGATCGGCCATGGGATGGGGGAGGAGAACACCGCCAAGATCCTCGCCCATCCGCTCGGCATGCTCTGCTCCGATGGAGGGGCGTACGCACCCTACGGGCCCTTGTCGACCGGATCACCGCACCCGCGCGGCTATGGATCGTTCGCTCGGCTCCTGGGCCACTACGCTCGTGACACCCGGGCGCTCACGCTCGAATCGGCCATCCACAAGATCACGCAGATGCCCGCTCGCAAGCTCCGCCTCGCGGATCGCGGCGAGATCCGGATAGGGGCCTACGCGGACCTCGTAGTCTTCGATCCGACGACGGTCGCGGACCGCGCCACGTTCGACGATCCGCACCAGTACCCGGTCGGCATTCCCCACGTCGTGGTCAACGGGGTGCTCACGTTACGGGACGGCGAGCACACGGGACGCCTCGGCGGCCGCGGCGTGAACGGTGTGGCCGCTCTTTAGAAACGGTAGGTGTAGTTCGCCTTGATCGACGCGCCGCGTGAGAGCGTGATGAAGTCCCGCTGCGGGTCCAAGAGGTCGAGCGGGTCGTACCGCCAGTTCTGAGAAAAGACGAGATAGACGTCGTTGCCCGGCTTTACGATCCAGCGAAGCCTGGCGAACAGCCCCACGATCTCGGATTGGTCGTCGTATTGGACCTGGCTCGTGATCGCGACCCGGGGAGACGGATTCCAGTTCGTCTCGAACTCGTAGAGCGAGGCGGTGAAGCTGCCGTCCGGCAGCGTGACGTCGTTGAACTGGACGTTCGTCGAGAGGGTGATACCGGGGTTGGGGCGGAAGCTGACGCGGCCGAAGTACCCGACGCGATCGCCGTCCCAGAAGCCACCCCAGTTGAGGCCGCCGAAGAACGAGACGCGGCGTTGCCCCGCGGTGCGGCCGTTGAGGCGGTAGTTCCAGGTGGTGTAGCCTCCCGGCGCGATGAAGAGGTCGTCGCTCGGCTCGAACGTGCGGTCGAGGTATTCGTAGGTGCGGGTCGCCGTGAAGTCGAGGTTGTCGCCGGTCTCGAAGTTGAGACCGAGCACCTTGAACTCCCACTCACGCTCCTCGGCGCCGCCCAGCCCCGTGAGGAGAACGGCGCTCGCGCGAGGCTGATCCTTGTCGAGGCTGACCTGCTCCCGGAATTGGACGGAGAAGTCGAGCCGACGGAGCCACGAAATGCCGGGCGTCCGAGGCGACCACCCGATGTTAGGCTCGATGCGCCGGAAGTTGTTCCGTGTCACGAAGCCCAGGGCGGGGTTGTATTCGTCGCCGAATTGGCGGTACGAGATGTGCGCCGTCCAGACGTCGTTCGGATAGTTCAAGCGAAGCCCGTGCGACGACAGGTCGCGGAACGTATGGTCCGCATAGTCGAGGTCGGACGCGGCGAGCGGGTTCGAGTTCCACGCGAGGAAGGCCTCGAGCTCGAGGTTTTTGTCGCCGAGGAAGTTCCGCGTGCTGAAATCGAGGTCGACTCCGGCGGTGTGCTGGTCGATCGGGTCCGTGGCCCCCGGATCGGTCGGATCCCTCCATGTCGCCCGACGCGTGTAGATCACCCCGAGCGCGGACTGCTCGAAGAGCTTTCGGCGCACCCGACCGACCGTGAAGCTCTCCCTGGGCACGGTTCGGTCGATGAGGCTGGCGTTGTCGAAGTACTCGTGCTCGGCCGTGCCCATCTGATAGAAGCCGAGCTCGTACGCTCCGGCCTGACCCGTCAGCCGAGTCCCGTAGATAATCGGGATCTGCTGGCCCTGGTTGAGGCCGACCTTCCGGGAGTAGAACGGCTCCGGCCCGCTTCGCGGTGCGAAGGAGAAGACTCCGGAGCCCTCCAGAAAGAAGTCGCGCTGTTCCGGAAAGCGCTGGGGGAAGCGCGTCAGGTTCACGCGCCGCGAGTCGCTCTCGACCTCGGCGAAGTCCGTGTTCACGCTCACCGAAGCGCGCAGGCTCGACGTGACGCTGTAGTTCACGTCGAGACTGACGTCGCTCGGGTACGTCGTCGGGTCGGCGTTCGTGGGTACGTTTCGGTAATTCTGGATCGCGGATGCGACCGCTTCGAGGCCCATCCCCTGCGACATTCCCTGGAGCCCCGCCAACTCGCCCGCGAATACCGGACTCCGCAGGCCTTCACTACGACGCCAGCCACGCCAGAGGATCTCCTCGTTCCGGCGACGAATCGTGCGCTGGAAGTTGATCCCCCAGGAGGTCTGTCCCGGGTTGAAGTTCAACGTACGGAAGGGAATGCGGATCTCGGCGGACCAACCGTCGTCCCGGATGTGGGTCCGCGCTTCCCAGATGCCGTCCCAAGCCTTGTTCGTCCCGCCGCCCCCGAATCCGCCGCCCCCGAATCCACCGCCCCCACCACCCCCCGTCATGACGCCGTCGCCCATGAGGCCGGCGGCGTTGATCTCGAAGAAGTAGCCGGTACGACCGTCGCGGAAGGTGTCCAGGATCCACATGAAGCGGTCGTCTGTGCTCAGCGGTGCGTCACGCGCTCGTTGGAAGGCGAGAATGCCCTCGGGATCGTCGTAGATGACGGCCCCGATATAGAGAGCGTCCTCGTCGTACAGGACGCGGATCTCCGTCTCCTCGGAGGGCACCCCACCCTCGACGGGTTCCTGTTGGGTGAAGTCCCTGATCGGTGTCGCAGAGGACCAGATCGACTCGTCGAGTCGACCGTCGAGCTCGATGTCGACCTCGCTCAAACGGTGGGCGACGAGCGCAATCGGTGCTCCCGCCAACCGGTCTTCCTCGGACTGTTGGGCAAAGGCGTCGTGGGGCGATCCGGCGCAGAGTGCCGAGACCACCAATATTGAAACGACGGCGCAGGAGGCCGACGGTTGCATACGAGAACTCCGATACATGGGCTGAGAGCGAGACTCGCTCAGCAAAGGAGACACGCACGCACCTCTTCGTGTTGTCCGTCGAGCCCGGGAGCGAGTCCTTCGGACTTAGATTCTGGCCATGAACGACGACAATCACGCGGGCGCGTTCGAGACGATGGTCGAAGCGCTCCGGGCTCGGCTCACGGAAGGCAATTGGGAGAGCTGGAGTCCGGAGGAGTTCGATCGCCGGGCCCGTGCCGCGTTCGAGGTCCAGTTCGAGGCGTGCTCCCCCTACAGGGCGTTGTGTGAGCGCCGCGGGGTCACACCGACGAGCGTCGCCAGGTGGGAGGACATTCCCGCCGTGCCCGCCGCGGCCTTCAAGCATTTCCTTTTCGACTCGTCCGGCTCCGACTCTTCGGTCGACGCCTCGACACGCGCGCTGTTCCGAACCAGCGGGACGACCGAGGGGAGGCAATCCCGAGGGCGGCACGTCGTGCCCCGCCTCGATCTGTACCGCGCGTCGCTCGTGGAGCCGTTTCGGAGAGGTCTCCTACCGGACCGAGCCTCGATCGTGTTCCTCTCGCTCGTGCCCTCTCCCGACGAGGTTCCCGATTCCTCTCTTTCCTTCATGGTCGGAGCGGCGGCCGAGAGGCTCGCCTCGGAGGTGGTTTGGCTCATGGGTAAGGACGGCGGTTGGGTCGAGCATGCGAGCGACAGAGTCGCCGAGATCCGCGCCTCGGGTGAACCCGTACTCCTGCTCGGCACAGCGCTCTCGTTCCTGCACTTGGTCGAAGATGGAGGAAATGCGCTGAGTCGGCTCCCGGAGGGCAGTCGGATCATGGAGACCGGAGGCTTCAAGGGGGTGCGTCGAACCGTGTCACGGGAAGAGCTGTACCGGGACATCGAAGGCTCGACCGGGGTCCCCCGAGCTCGGATCGTGAACGAGTACGGGATGACCGAGCTTCTTTCTCAGCTCTATGAGCCGGTCCTCACCGAGGGAGCCGAGGCATTCGGTGTTCATCGTCCCCCCCCGTGGCTCGCGGTGCGCGCGCTCGACCCGACGACGCTGGCTCCGTTGCCGGACGGCCAAGAGGGGGTCTTGGCGTTCTTCGACCTGGCCAACCTCGGCTCGGTGTGCCACGTCCTCACCGAGGACGTCGGCGCCATCGAGCAAGGGCGGGTTCGGCTGCGGGGTCGCGCCACGGGCGCGGAGCCGAGAGGATGCTCGCGCGCGATGGACGAACTCATGAGCGCGGCTGGGCAGCGCCGATGAGCGGCTCGGTCGGCTTCGGCTCGGGAGCCCCGGCGCAGCCGGACCTGGAGGACCTCCGGCGGATCATCGCGCGTCTGCGGGCGAGGACCCACACCCTGCGCGCCCGCCCCGCGGCGGAGATCCGTGACGCGCTCGGACGCGTTGGGGCCCGCTTCCTCGACGAAGCCGATGAGCTCCGGATGCGTGCCTTGGAGGTGCTTCCCACGGAGGCTCACCTGTCGGTGCCGATGGCGCGTACCGTCCTCGACGGGATGGCCCGCGACTGGACCGGTGAGCGTCTCGGCGCGCTTCTTCGACAGGAATTGGGCGACCCGACGCTCCTGGATGGCCTGGCCTTCAGACCCGGCGACGATTCGGCCTCTCGACGACTCGAGATGGCGGTCGGTCCATCCCTGTGTGTCCAGATCGTATCCGGAAGCGTTCCCGGCGTGGGCGTCAACGCGCTGCTTCGCAGCTTGAGCGTGAAGGCTCCCACGCTACTCAAGCCGGGCGCGGGCGACCGGGTCCTTCCCACGCTCTTCGCCGAGGGTCTCCGGAAGGAGGATCCTGCGCTGGCCGACGCGCTCGCGGTCGTCTATTGGCCAGGAGGCACGACCGAGCTCGAGCAGGTCGTCCTGGACGCCGCGGACGTGGCGGTCGTGTATGGCTCCGACGAAACCGTGTCGACGCTTCGGGCTCGTGCTCCGGCCACGACACGCGTCGTGACGTACCACCATCGGGTCGGTGTCGGAATCGTGGGTCGCGATGCGTACCCCCAGGTCGTCCGGGAAATCGCGCGCTCGGTCGTGCTTTTCGAGCAGCGCGGGTGCGTGTGTCCTCAGCTGATCTACGTCGAGCGGGGGGGCGCGATTCCGCCGGAGGGGTTCGCCCTGCTCCTCGCCGAGGCTCTCGAGGCGTTGGAGCGCGAGCTGCCGGGGCCGCCCTCGACGATGGAGGACGCATCCGCCCTGCAGCAGCTGCGGGGCACGGCCGAGATGATGGCGGGTCAGGGGGGGATGGAGGTCCATCACGGAGGGCAGGCGGGCTCGTGGAGCGTGCTGTTCGAGCCGGAGCCGACCGACGGACCGTGGAGTGGCCCGCGCGCGATTCGCGTTCGCGCAGTCGACGATGCCAGCCTGCTGTCCAAGCTCCTGGAGCCGCTGGGTCCGCATCTGCAGTCGGTCGGATATGCGGGATTGGCGGGGCGCGCGGCGGAGCTCGCCGAAGCGCTGGGTCGTGTGGGCGCGTCCAGAGTCGTCCCGTTCGGCGCGCTCTCCTTTCCCCCGCCATGGTGGCTACACGACGGGCGGGGACCGCTCCTCGAGCTCCTGCGTTGGGTCGAGCTCGAAGGCGGAGTCAGATGAAGGATCGAGCCCGGGAGGGCGCGACCCGACGAGCCGCTAGCCTTCGGGCTGCTGCTCGGAGCGCCATACGACCATCTGGCGACCCCCGCGTGGGTTCTCCTCGACCCGGACCGTGAGAGAATCGCCCTCGTCGATCCCCAGATCTTCACGCATGTCCTGCGGAATCGTTACGCGCCCGCCCACGCCGACGCTGACGTCCGTGTAGTAGAGCGTACGATAGATGGCCATCTATACTCCTCGATAGTTACCGTGCAGCCGAGAAATCTAAGTGATGACTCGAAATTGCGGTACGTCGTGAAGGAAGGTCGGGGGGACGACGTACCGGAAGTGCCGAAAAACGCGCGGTTTCGGGCTCATGCTCAAAAGGGAGGCGGATTGAGCGACCACGGCTTCGCCGTACGCCTGCAAGGCGTGACCAAACGGTTTGGATCGCACACGGCGGTCGAGGACTTCCATTTGGAGGTGCCGCGTGGCGTCATCTACGGGCTGTTGGGTCCGAACGGCTCGGGCAAGACCACGACCATCCGCATGATCATGGGGATCCTGAACCCGGACGAGGGTTCGGTCTCGCTGTTCGGAGCGGATCCCGATCGAACCCGCCGCGAAAAGGTCGGATACCTGCCCGAGGAGCGCGGGGTCTACAAGAAGATGAAGTGCCTCGAGCTCATCACCTTCCTGGGCGAGATCCGTGGAGTGCCCCGGGCCGAGGGCCGACGCCGAGGAGGCACATGGATGGATCGGCTCGGGATCGGCTCCTGGGCGGACCGGAAGGTCGAGGATCTGTCCAAGGGGATGCAGCAGAAGATCCAGTTCATCGGGACCGTGATCCACGAGCCGGAGCTGCTCATCCTCGACGAGCCGTTTTCCGGTCTCGACCCGATCAATCAGGATGTGCTCGAGGAGATCGTGCGTGACTTCCACGCTCGCGGCACGACGATCCTCTTCTCTACGCACCTCATGGATCAGGCCGAACGGCTCTGTGAGCGGGTCTGTTTGATCTCGAACGCGCGGAAGGTCCTCGACGCAGACCTGCGCCAGCTCAAGGCGGCGGAGCGAAAGGGCGTGATCGCGGTCGAATTCGAGGGTCCGGACGAGTGGCTGCGTGGACCGGAGATCGACCGGGTCGAGCCGGTCGAGGGAGGGCTGCATCTTCTCCTTCGGGACGGCGCGGATCATCAGGCGATCCTACGACGAGGGGTCGACGCCGGCGCGCGCTTTCTGCGTTTCGAGCTGGTCGAACCGAGGCTTCACGAGATCTTCGTACGGCACGCGGGCGTCGACGCCGCGGGCGATGCGGGCGTTCCGGCGGGCGTCGGCGCAGCGGCGACGTTTTGGGAGGACGACCGATGATCTTGCCCGAGGTACGGGCGGTGATCCGTCGCGAGTACCTGCAGCGGGTGCGGTCACGGTGGTTCATTGCCGCGACGATCATCGCTCCTCTGTTCATGGCCGGGCTCGTGATTCTGCCCGCCTACTTCGCCGGGCAGGGGGAACAAGCGGATCGGGACCTCGCCATCGTAGACGGGACCGGTGTCCTGTACGAGCGGCTGGCCCCGATGCTCGAGGAAGCAGGCTGGAACGTCACGGAGGAGCGATGGCGCTCCGAAGTCGTCACCGAGCTGAGGCGAGCGGTGGCCGACGACGTGATCGGCGGCTTCATGATGCTCGATGAGCTCACGCTCGAGACGGGCGAGGCCATTCTGTACACCAGGTCGCGGCCGAACCCGATCCGGCAGCTCACGCTCCGCAGCTCCGTGTCGAGGGCGGCGCTGGGATTTCAGCTCGAGCAGCGGGACGTCGACGTAGAGGCCATGCTGAGCGGTGGAGAGCTCCGGGTCGAGATGTTGTCGGCGGAGGACGGATCCGACGCCGGCGATCCGCAGTTCTTCGTGGCCTACGGCGGCTCCTTCATCCTCTATATGGTGATCCTGCTTTACGCCATCTCGGTCATGCGGGCCACGCTCGAGGAGAAGACCAACCGGATCGTCGAGGTCATCATCTCGTCGATGAAGCCGTGGCATCTCATGCTCGGGAAGATCATCGGGGTGGGCGCGGTGAGCATGACCCAAATGGCGATCTGGCTCGGCCTCGGGGTGCTCGCGTTCGCCAGCGGCCTCCCGGCGCTCATCGCCGCCCGGCCGGACATGGCGGACCTGAGCGAGATCGCGGAGGCTCTGCCCGGTATCGGGCTGATCGCCCTCTTCGTCGGCTACTTCGTCTTGGGCTTCTTCATGTACTCGGGCCTCTACGCGGCCGTCGGCGCGATGTGCAACAGCGACGAGGAGGCGCAGCAAGCGCAGTTTCCGATCCTGCTCCTGCTCGTGGTCCCGATCATCATGGTGATCGGCGTCATCGAGAATCCCAACACGCCTCTTTCGACCAGTTTGTCGCTGTTCCCGCCGTTCACGCCGATCCTCATGTGGGCGCGGGTGGCCGGCGGCCAGGTGCCCGCGTGGCAGATCGGGCTCTCGTTCCTACTGATGGCTCTCGCGACGGTCGGGATCGCGTGGGTTGCGGGGCGCATCTACAAGGTGGGGATCCTCATGGCCGGGAAGAGGCCGACGGTTCCTGAGCTCTGGAGGTGGATCAAGGAAGCCTAGGAGACGCGATGCATCTCGTCTGGCGGCGTTACTCGTCGTCGACGTAGCGCTGCTACGCCTTCCTCCTCGTGCCTTGCCAGTCGAGCGCCTCGCGCCTCGCGCCTCCTGCGTCGGCTAGTTCGCGGGCTTCGGCATCGTCCACTGCTCCGCGTCGGCGACACCGCGGGGCTCGTGCGGCCAACCTGCGGTGGCCTCGAGCCGGCGCCTCCTACCGTCCGGCGCTACTCCTCTTCGGGTAGTGCGGACCGCAGCAGCGCTTGGAGCTCGCGGTTGTCGAAGCGGCGGGCCTTGGCGACGGCCTCTTCGTAGCTGTCTTCGATGATGATGACCGTGGTCTCGGCACCCGGAGGGCCTTCCTGGCCGGTGGGTGGCTCGAAGCGCAGCTTGGCCCGGAAGCTCCTCGGGCGTCGCGGGTCGTCGTCGAACTCGAGGTAGGCGTCCCAGAGTAGACCTTCGTGCGCGATCGTCGCGATGTGGAGGCCGGGCTCTGATTCGTGGGCGCGTCGGGACAGGCTCATATCAGGACGATAGAAGTTCGGGGGGCGCTCGTCACGGCTTGGAGTGCAGCAAGCGCCGTGCCGCCGAGAGCGCCTCTCTCATCTCACGAAGGTCCGATTCGCCGAGCTCCTCGCTTCCGTAACGAGCTCTCAGGTACAGGTCGACCACCCGCGAGGCGGGAGCCGCCGCCGGGCCGCCCTCCTCGGAGATCCTCCGCACGAGCGCGAGCGGGGTCACGCCGGGACTCCCACCGATGCCCGCGCGGGCGGACGCGGTACGAAGCTGCAGGTACATGCGTGTCCACGGGTCGAAGTCCGGGCCGCCGCCGCGGGCCCAATACAGGCCGGCCGCGGCCAAGAGCAGGAACGCGAGCGCGATCCAAGGGCTCGGACCGGCCGGCTCGGTGGCGTCCCCTGCCGACGAGATCACCTCTTCGACGGTCCGCGTTCCGAGGAGCCCGGCGAAGATGTCGAACTGGTCGTCGACACTGTAGTCGAGCACCCACTTGTTCCAGCGGTGCTGAATCCCGTCGAAGAGGATGCGTCCCGGCCAGAACCAGGACGACACCGCTTCCGCCGTCCCGACGCCCGCGGGCGTCGGATCGAAGGTGATCCAGCCGTAGCCGGGGAACCACGCTTCGACCCAGGAATGGGCTTCGTTCTGGGTCACCACGAGATAATTCCCGAAGTCGTTCCACTGACCGCCGAGGAATCCGTTCACGTTGCGCGCTTCGATCCCGAGCGAGCGGAGCATGACCACCATGGCGGTGCTGAAGTATTCGCAGTGACCCGCCCGACGTTCGAAGAGGAAGTGCTGCAGCGTCGTCTCGCGTGCGGTCGCGGGCAGCTGCCGCGTGTAGGTGAAGGACTGCAGCCAGCGCTGAATCGCGAGCGCTTGGTCGTAGCGGTTGTCCAGGCCCGCGGTGAGCGAATCGGCGAGCGCCGGAATCCGGGGGTCGAGCCTGCGGGGGAGCTGGAGGAAGTGCTCCTCCGAAGGCCGGTACCCACGTCCGGGCGTCCGCAGGTCGTCGGCCGGAGGTCGCGTCGCTCGCGAGTACGCTGTGTACGCCGGCGCGCCGGAGCCCCAGTACACGAAGTCGCCGGCGTTGTCGAACAAGGGCTGGATGCCATTGTTCGAATCGATCTCGAGCGCCGGGTGGAGCGCGAAGAGGACCCTCGTGTCGAGCGCCGAGCCGAAGATCCTCTGCTCGACGATCTCTCCACCCCACCGATCCCGGTACCACGACGAGGGCGCGGCCGACGGAGGGAGGTTCCCCGACCGGGTCCACCGGACGCCATCGAACCGGTCGTACGAGCGCCCGCGCCAGTGGAGCCCTCCGACGTTCGGTGGCTGACTGTCGGGGAACTCCACACGCAGCACGATCTCGGGATTGGCGAGGATGGTCGATCCGTGCTCGCCGATCGAGACCTGATCGCTGAAGCCGGCGATCGAGCTCGCCGGCGTGTCACCGCGGCCTGCCCAACCCTGGGACACTCTTGGGAACGTCACGAAGACGAAGAGCGCCACGAGAATGATCACGCCCGAGAGCGCGCCAGTCGTGGCCAGGAGCGATCGGCCGAGCGGCACGTTCTTGATCTCGTACCGCTCGCTCTGACGCCTGAGGTGTCCGACCATGAGGGCGAGGGTGGCGAGCGCCACGTACGAGACGAAGGCGACGAGGAAGAGGATACCGGGTCGGTACGCGGTCGACGCCAGTATGAGCGCGAAAGACAGCGCATAGAGGCGCAGGTCGTTCGGCGCGTCGAGCGAGCGGAGCGCCTCGGCCGAGAGCAGGAGGAGCAAGAGGTCGACGACGGGAATGACGATGTCGTCCCGCAGGATCACGAAGTGGAAGAGCGCCCGGAGGACCAGGAGCGTGGCGAGCGGCAGCCAGAGACGCTCGAGTCGCGTGGAGAGCTCCGGATCCGGATGCCAGAAGAGGGCCGCAACCAGCGCGCCCGTGGCGAGGAGCGTCGAAAACCACTCGAACCCCGCGCCCCCGGCGAACGCGAGGAGTCCCGCGAGACCCATGAGCACGACGAGGCGGCGATGGAGCAGGCGGAGGTTCACCCGGCCGCCTCCGAGTAGTCGAGGGTCGCCCCTCGCCCGACCACCATCAGGTCGCCGAACCCGCGCCGACCGTCGATCGACACCAGGACACACACGTTCGGATCGACGGGCGGGACCGGTGCGGCCGCGTCCGGCGAGAAATCGATGCGCGCGAGCATGTCGAGCCCGCGCTCCAAATGCCCGGCTCCGTCTCCCGCCTCCAAGACCTCGGTGTCCGTGACGAGCGCGAAGGGCCGGTGCTGTAAAACGGCCTGTGCCGCGAGCGCCGCCGCGACCTCGATGGCGACCTCCGCCGCGTCTCCGGGCTCACCCCGAGCGTCGAGGCAGATCCAACGCGTTTCGGCTCCGTCGCGCTCGTACTGCCGTAGAACCGGCTCGCGGAGTCGAGCGGACGATTTCCAGTGGATGTCGCGCGAATCGTCCCCGATCCGATACGCGCGTAGACTGCGATACTCGCCGCGCGCACCGGACGCTCCGCGCGCGTTGATCCCGACCCGAGGTACTCGCCCCGCCCCTGGGCTCGGCTCGCGCACCCGGCGATCGGTCCGTGGCCAAACGACGATCTCACCCGGGATCTGCACGTCCCGCTCCTTCTTGAAGAGACCGAACGGAAAGCCCGTGGAAAGCGTGACGGTGCCGAGCGGATAGATGCCCCGGCGCACGAAGCTGTTCACCGACCGTACCGTCGCGTGCCCACCCGGTGGCACGTGCGCGAGGAAGGCCTTCTCGGGGAGGCCGGACTCCGAGATCTCGATCGCCATGGACGGAAGCCGCGTCTTCTGGTTCGTCACCTCGTAGAAGAGGCGGAGATCGTGGCCGACCGTGACCGAGCGCGGGCCGCGGCGCTCTACCCGGAGTCCTCGAATGGTCTGCTCGGAGAGCCAGCCGCTCACGGCGATGAAGCCCAGCATGGATCCCAGCAACAGGTAAAGCAGATTGTTGCCCGTGTTCATCGCCGCGAACCCCACCGCCATCGTGCCCGTGGTGAAGACGAGACCGCCGGAAGTGAAGTGGATGCGCCTCCAGGCTCGCACCCGGGCCCACCCTTCGCGGATCCCCGTCCAGAGGCGGAGTGGGAGTACCGCCCAGCCGTCTCGTCCGCGCCGGTCGTGCGCGGCCACGCTGGCCGCGGGCTCCATCAGAGCGGAGCCTCGACCTCTTCGAGAATCCCTTCGAGAATGGTCGCGGCCTCGTCGTGCGTGTCGAAGGTCGTCCCCGACGCGCCCGCGGGCAGGATTCGGTGCGCCAGGCAAGGAATGATCAGGTCCCGGACGTCGTCAGGCACGAGGTACGTGCGGCCGCTCGTCAGGGCGAAGGCCCGAGCCGCACGATACACGGCGATGTTTCCCCGAGGGCTCACGCCCATGCGCAGCTTCGGTGTCGTGCGCGTACGCTCCACGATCGCCATCAGGTAGTCGAGGATGGCCGGGTCGACGTCCACCTCCTCGATCCGGTCCTGGAGCGCCAGGACCTGCTTGGGCGAAAGGACCGTCTGAAGCCGGTCGACCGTCGGCTCCAAGGATCTCGACTCCGTCAGGATGCGTCGTTCGGCCTCTCCGTCGGGGTAGCCGATCGTGATGCGCATCAGAAAACGATCGAGCTGGCTCTCGGGAAGCGGATACGTTCCGTGGTGCTCGAGCGGATTCTGCGTCGCCATGACGAGGAACGGCTGAGGCAGCTCGAAGGTCTGGTCATCGATCGTGACGCGGTCGTCCTGCATCGCCTCGAGGAGGCCACTCTGCGTGCGAGGGGGCGCACGATTGATCTCGTCGGCTACGACGACATTGGTGAAAATCGGGCCCTTTCGGATCTCGAAATCGGTCGTCCTCGGGTTGTAGACGGAGACGCCGAGGACGTCCGACGGCAGTAGATCGGACGTGAATTGAATGCGGCGGAAGCCGAGACCCAACGTCTTCGCGAGTGCGTGCGATAGAGTGGTCTTTCCTACACCGGGCACATCCTCGAACAGGATGTGCCCGCGAGCGAGCAGTGCAGCGACCGCGAGCCGAACCACTTCCCTCTTTCCGTGGAAGACGGTCTCGACCTCCTGGACGAGGTGGTCGAGCAACTCCAGCGAGGCGCGTGATTCCCTCGTCGGCGTGGCAGTTGTCGTGTCGGACAATGAGCCGCCTCATCCGGGTTCGTCGAAGGCGAAAAAGTATAACACCGGCCCTCTTCAAAAGGTTCTGGAATCCGGCCGCCCATGCCAGGAGAATCGGCTTATTCGCGCCTTGACCTGAACCGGCGCGATCGGGTAGGTTCAGTCCGTTTCCGGGGCTTGTTCCGTTTTTCACAAGCGTTGTGCGACGCGGAAAACCCTGCCTTGCGCCCGCGTACTCGGGCGTATCCGATGCGCGAAGGAGCAGCAGCTTCGAATGAAGACGCACTGGCTGATCGGCGGTCTCGCCGGCGTGTTCGCCTTGGGGGCCCTGGCCTTCGTTCAGGGTGGTGACACGGAAGGCGCCGAGGCCGCGGCCGAAACTGGGCAGCCGATCGGCTTCCTGCACAATCAGCACGCAGGCGCCGAGCCCGGCCAGAACAACATGAACTGCCAGTACTGCCATTTCTCGGCGGAGCGTTCGGTCGATGCGGGCATCCCGTCGGTGGCGTCGTGCTGGGGTTGCCATCAGGTCGTCGCGGGACAGACCGAACAGGCCCAGACCGAGATCGCGAGGCTCCGAGGCTATTGGGAGCGCGGAGAGCCGATCCCGTGGCGCCGTATCTATAAGATCTCCGATCACGCCCACTTCCCGCACATGCGGCACGTCAACGCGGGCCTCGAGTGCCAGCAGTGTCATGGCGAGGTGCAGACCATGGGCGTGCTCGTCGAACGCGACCCGGCATGGGGTGGCAACAACATGGGCTGGTGCATCGAATGTCACCGTCAGCCGGATCCGGTCACGGGCGAGGCCCAGGCGTCGGTCGACTGCTCGGTCTGCCACTACTAGGCCGAGGACAAACAGATGACTGACGGCATCAAGACCGACGGCCTGAAGCGGCGCGACTTCCTCAAGGTCCTCGGTGTCGGTGGCGCGAGCGCCACCGTCGCGGGCTGTGGCCCGGGAGAAGTCGAGCGCCTCCTTCCTTACGTGGTTCATCCCGAGGAGATCACGCCCGGCGTCGCCACCTGGTACGCCACGACGTGCCGGGGATGTTCGGCCGAGTGCGGAATGTGGGTGCGCACGCGCGAGGGTAGAGCGGTCAAAGTCGAAGGCAATCCGTCCCACCCCGTCTCTCAGGGGGGGCTGTGCGTGAGGGGGCACTCGACGCTGCAGCACCTCTACAATCCGGACCGCTTCCACGGCCCGATGATTCGTGAGGGAGACGAGTTCCGGCAAGGTACTTGGGAGGAAGCGGAGCAGCTGCTCGCCGCGCGGATCGGGATCTCTGGGAACGTCATGTTCATCGGGGCCCAGATGGGCCCGACCATGAACGATCTGGTCGATCGTTTCGTGGGAGCCGTCGGCGGGACCCGTGTGCATCACGATGCGGTGTCCGATGCGCCGCTGCGCGAAGCGACCCGCATCGCATACGGTGTCGACCAGTTGCCGCACTACGACATCGGAGCGGCCCGCCTGCTGCTCTCCTTCGGCTCGGACTTCATCGACACGGGGTCGTCGCCGGTCGCTCACAATCGGGGGCTGGCGCGTATGAGCGCCGTCGAAGGACACGGCGAGGAAGCGGCGACCAAGGGACGCTTCGTCTACCTCGGCGCCCGCCTCTCGACCACCGGCCTCAACGCCGACGAGTGGCTGCCGATCCGGCCTGGCTCGGAGGCGATCGTCGCGCTCGGCATGGCCGCGCATCTCGCGGGTGCGAACGCTTCCGGCCCGTACGCGAACCTCCTACGCTCGTACAGCATCGGGCAGGCGGCGGAAGCCTCGGGGATCAGTGAAGAGGTCCTCACCGAGCTGGCCGACCGGTTCGCCGCGGAGGGTCCCAGCCTGGCGATGGGGCCGGGCGTCGGCGCGCACCATCGGAACGCCACCGCCGCGAACCTCGCGGTGCTGATTCTCAACGACGTGGCCGGCGACGTCGGCCGGACGGTCACCGTCGGAAACGGCCCGACGGCCGCTTCCTCGTCGTTCTCGGAGATCGCCGACGCGATCGACGCGATGGCGGGTGGTCGGGTCGGCGTCGCCCTCGTGCACGGTACGAACCCTGCGTTCTCACTCCCGCCGTCCTCCGGCTTCCGCGAGGCGTTCGAGCAGGTGCGCTTCAAGGTCTCCTTCGCCTCGGCGATGGACGAGACCGCGGCGATGGCAGACCTGATTCTCCCCGATCGCCACTTCCTCGAGTCGTGGGACGACGCCATGCCCCGACCGGGTGTCATGGCGATCTTGCAGCCGGTCATGCAGCCCGTGCCGCACTTCGATTCGAAGCAGGCCGGTGACGTGCTGCTCGCCGTTGCGGCGAACGTGGAGGCCGACATGGGCGCGGCCACGTTCTACGAGTATCTGCGCGGGCGCCACGAGGCGATGCACGACGCGTCGATGGGCGACTTCGCGACCATGTGGACGTCGCACCTGCGCGACGGCTTCGTCGATCATTCGGCGATGATGGGCGCGGGTATGTCGACGCCGCCCCTCAGGGCCCCGGATCAGGCGCTCACCTTCGACGTGCCCGCGCTCGATGGCGACGGTGACCTGGCGCTGGTGGTCTACCCGTCGCCCCGTTTCGGTGGCGGCGAGTTCGCCAACTCGCCGTGGATGCAGGAGCTGCCGGACCCGGTGTCGAAGATCACCTGGCACTCCTGGCTGGAGATGAACCCGGCCACCGCCGAGGCCCGTGGGCTTCGCGAGGGCGAGATCGTCAGGGTGACGTCCCCGCACGGTTCGGTTGACGTTCCGCTGTGGCCGTACCCGGGCATCCGTGAGGACGTCGTGGCGCTCCAGATGGGTACCGGGCACACCGACATGGGCCGCTGGGCGACCGGGACCGGCGTGAACGCCATGACCTTGTTGCCGGCGACCGCCGAGCAGCCCTCGGGCGCGTTCGTGACGATGGCGACGACCGTGTCTGTCGAGACGACGGGCGCACGCCGTCGCCTCGCGACGATCGAGGGCTCGAACGATCAGTACGATCGACCGATCGCCCCGGCCGTCGCGCTCGCCGATCTCGGGCACGCCGAAGAGGAGGAGGGAGCGCACCACGAGGAGCTCCAAGAGCTGCAAGGATACGGGGGCGTGCAGCCGGTGCCGGCAGAGGACGGAGCGGCGACCGCGTTCCCCCTACCGGGCGCCGACCACGGCCTCTACGCGGCGTCGCACGAGCAGCCGCGTTGGGGGATGGCGATCGATCTCGACAAGTGCACCGGGTGCAGCGCGTGCGTGACGGCGTGCCAGGCCGAGAACAACGTGCCGTGGGTCGGCGAGCAGCAGGTGCAGATGGGCCGTGACATGAACTGGATGCGCATCGAGCGTTACTACGAGCACGTGGACGCGACGCACGCCTCCGAGCTCGACGTGCGTTTCCTGCCGATGCTCTGCCAGCATTGCGGCAACGCGCCGTGCGAGCCGGTTTGCCCCGTCTTCGCCACCTACCACACGCCCGAGGGCGTGAACGCCCAGGTCTACAACCGGTGCGTCGGCACTCGGTACTGCGCGAACAACTGCCCCTACAAGGTCCGCGTGTTCAACTGGTACCGGTACACGGACGAGAACGTCCCCGAGCCGATGAATTGGCAGTGGAACCCCGACGTGACGGTCCGCGGCAACGGCGTCATGGAGAAGTGCTCCTTCTGCATGCAGCGCGTCCGCGACGCGGAGAACAGGGCGGCGCTCGAGGAAGGGCGCCCGGTCCGGGACGGCGAGATCGTCACTGCGTGTCAGCAGACGTGCCCCGCCGAGGCCATCGTGTTCGGCAATCTCCGCGACCCGGAGTCGGCGGTATCCGTGGCGATCGACAACGAGCGCACGTACAAGGTGCTCGACGAGTTCATCAACACCCAGCCCGCCGTGCATTACCTGAAGAAGGTCACCTTCCACGAAGTCTCCGGAGGGCATTAGGATGGCCGTCGGAACGAGAGAGGAGCGCGGGGCGCTCACCCACCCGGACGTCCACCGCCTCGACGACGTCAACCGTGACGTCCTCAAGATCCTCGGTACGCCGGGCAAGGGCTGGTGGATGCTCTTCGGGCTGGCGGCGGCCGGTGTCGGGATGTTCCTCACCGGCTGGTTCTGGCAGATCTACAAGGGGATCGGCGTCAGCGGGCTGATGTCGCCGGTCGGCTGGGGCGTCTACATCACGACCTTCGTCTTCTGGGTCGGTATCGCTCACTCCGGGACGCTGATCTCGGCGATTCTGTTCCTCTTTCGCGCGCCGTGGCGGCAGTCGATCTACCGCGCGGCCGAAGCGATGACCGTCTTCGCGGTCATGACGGCCGGGCTCTTTCCGCTCATCCACGTCGGCCGCGTGTGGCACGCGTATTGGCTGATCCCGTATCCGAACTCCCGCTTCCTGTGGCCGAACTTCAAGTCACCGTTGGTCTGGGACGTCTTCGCGGTCACCACCTACTTCACGGTGTCGGCGGTCTTCTTCTATCTCGGGACCATCCCCGACCTCGCGGCGGCGCGTGACCGTGCCACGGGGTTACGCCGCAAGCTGTACGGTGTGATCTCGCTCGGTTGGCAGGGCACCGACACCCAGTGGCACCACTTCGGCAAGGCGTACATCTTCCTCGCCGCGCTGGCGACGCCGCTGGTGCTCTCCGTGCACTCCGTGGTTTCGTGGGACTTCGCCATGGCGATCGTCCCGGGCTGGCACGCCACCATCTTCGCACCGTACTTCGTGGCCGGCGCCATCTTCTCCGGCGTCGCGATGGTCATCACGCTCACCGTGCCGCTCCGGAAGATTTTCGGGCTCGAGGCATACCTGACCGTCAAGCACTTCGACGCGATGGCGAAGCTCTGCCTCTTCACGTCGATGATCGTCTTCTACGCGTACCTCTCGGAGTTCTTCCTCGCCTGGTACTCGGGTGAGGAGATCGAGCGGACCGCTTTCTGGAACCGCCTCTTCGGCACGTATTGGTGGGCGACGTGGACGATGCTCGTCTGCAACGGCTTCGTCCCGGTCATGCTCTGGTTCAAGCGGGTGCGCCACTCGATTCCAGCGCTCTTCGTGATCTCGATCTTCGTCAACATCGGGATGTGGTTCGAGCGGTACGTCATCGTGGTGACCTCGCTCCACCACGAGTACGAGCCGTTCGCGTGGGGCATCTACCGACCGTCGGTCACCGAGATGATGATCATGGTCGGGAGCTTCGCCTGGTTCGGCTTCTGGTTCCTGCTCTTCACGAGGCTCTTGCCGCCGATCGCGATCCAGGAGCTCAAGGAG
>JAOTVL010000065.1 GCA_029863525.1 Gemmatimonadota bacterium | reverse complement strand
GGCGACCCAGGAAGCCGGGGCTGCACAGGACCCGCCCGTTAGCGAGTGTTGCGCCCCGGCACCGCCGGTCCTCGAGTTCGACCCCGAGGGCAACCTCGTGAACGCTTGGGGCGGTGAGAGCACCGACCAGTACACCTGGCCCGGTTCGAACCACGGCATCACGATCGACCACATGGACAACGTCTGGATCGGCGGCAACGGCGCGACGCCGGCCGGTCAGGACCGACACATCCTCAAGTTCACCCGCGACGGACAGTTTCTCGCCCAATACGGTTCGCCGGGCCAGGAGCTCAACAGCACCTCGATGGAGAACTTCGGCCGCGTGGCCAAGATCTTCGTAGACCCGGTGGAGAACGAGGCGTACATCGCCGACGGATACATCAATCAGCGCGTGGCTGTGCTCGACGCCTCCACGGGTGAGATCAAGCGCATGTGGGGCGCGTATGGTAACGAGCCGACCAATGAGCGCCCCGCCCGTTACGAGCCGGGAGAAACGCCACCTCAGCAGTTTCGAACGCCTGTCCACTGCGCCGAGCTGTCGAACGACGGCTACGTCTACGTATGCGACCGACCCTCGAACCGGATCTCGATCTTCGAGCGGGACGGCACCTTCGTCAGCGAGCACATCGTGGCACCCCAGACTCGGGCCCAAGGATCGACCTGGGACATCGACTTCTCACCCGACGAAGACCAGACGTGGATCTACCTGGCCGACGGCCAGAACATGAAGGTCTACGTCATCCGCCGGGAGACGATGGAAGTCGTGTACAGCTTCGGTGACGGCGGCCGTCAGCCCGGCCTCTTCTTCGCGGTGCACTCGATCGCGGTCGACTCGGAAGGCAACATCTACACGACGGAGACCTACGAGGGGAAACGCCTCCAGAAGTTCAATTTCATGGGTATGGGCCCGATCCAGGGCGGCGACACCGGCGCGGCTTGGCCGGAGGACCGCCGGCGAGACGACGGCTAACCGGGAGATGACATGACGAACACGCGAAAGAAGACCTTCTTGGGCCTCGGCCTCGTCGCGACCATCGCGGCGTTGGCGTACGGGTCGGAGGCGATCGACAGCCTGTATGCCCAGGCCGTGGGAGCGGACGGCATGGCCCCGATGTTCGAAGTCGACCCGTTCTGGCCCCAGCCGCTGCCGAATCATTGGATCCTCGGCTCGGCGGTCGGCGTGAGCGTCGACTCTCGCGATCACGTCTTCATCATTCATCGAGGGGAGATGTCGCTGAACGAGCGCACCGAGATGGGCGCGGCGACCGATCCTCCGACGGGTGAATGTTGCGCCCCCGCACCGTACATCCTCGAGTTCGATCCGGACGGCAACCTCATGAATGCATGGGGCGGCGAGAGCACCGACGAGTACACCTGGCCGGCGTCGAATCACGGGATCACGGTCGACCCCAACGACAACATTTGGATCGGCGGCAACGGCTCCGGCGACGGCCACATTCTCAAGTTCACCCGCGATGGCCGATTCCTCGCGCAGTTCGGGATTCCGGGACAGGACCTCGGCAGCAACAGCACGGAGCACTTCGGTCGCCCGGCGAAGATCTCGTTCAACAGCACGGGTGACGAGGCGTACGTCTCCGACGGCTACCGCAACAAGCGCGTCGCCGTCCTCGACGCCAATACCGGGGCAGTCAAGCGTTTCTGGGGAGCCTACGGCAACGAGCCGAGCGATGAGAACATGGGTCGGTACGATCCCGATGCTCCGCTCATCGAGCAGTTCCGCAATCCCGTGCACTGCGCGGAGCCGTCCGACGATGGTCTGGTCTACGTCTGCGACCGACCGAACGACCGACTCCAGGTGTTTCGAACGGACGGTACCTTCGTTCAGGAAGTCCGCATCGCGCCGAGGACGCTCGGTGACGGCTCGACGTGGGACATTGCCTTCTCGAGAGATCCCGACCAGACGTACATGTATCTCGCCGACGGCAAGAACATGAAGGTGTACGTCATGGACCGAGCTTCGCTCGAGGTGCTCACGAGCTTCGGGGACGGGGGTCGTCAGCCCGGGCTCTTCTTCGCGGTGCACTCGATCGCGACGGACTCGCAGGGCAACATCTACACGACCGAAACCTACGAAGGAAAGCGCGTGCAGAAGTTCGTGTTCAAAGGCATCGGTCCCGTTTCTGCGGAGAACCAGGGCGCGCCGTGGCCCCGGTCGGGAGGGTGAGCGAGCGCCCCGACACGGAGGGGCGTGAGAGGTGACGGTCGATGGTGGGGGCTCGTTCGCGAGCACCGACGCGACGACCGCGGCCGGCGGCACCGCGTCGCTGCGGTTCAAACACCTCTGGTCCAAGTGCTCGTCGATGAAGAGCATCGCCTCCCCGTCGTACCCGATGGCGTCGTCGCCGACCGCGGGCGCACCGTCGGCATTGTTGTCGAAGTCGAAGCGGATGTCGTTGACGTTGGCAAGCGAACTTTGGAGCACGCGTAGGGCGAGATAGAGGTTGCCGCCGTCGTTCATCCAATGGACCCGCGCGTCGGTCTTGCCGCCGGAGATGTTGGCTTCGAATGACCTCCTTTCCGCGCACGCCCACTCGTTTTTGTCGAACGTCCCGTCGATGTTGCCGATGCCCCAAACCTGCGAGCAGTCGGCAATGACGGTGAACGACTCGGTCACGAGGCCCACCGACACCGTCGCCGTATTCGGCCCCGGCACGACGCCGAGCGTCCACGTAGCGCCAGTCGGGTTGCGGCAGGGACGACACCTCGGTCGATGGGTCCGGCGCGGTCGGCAACGACGGCGAATGGACGACGTTCGAGCTATCGCACCCGCTCACGGGCACACCGGGCGAGGATTTCTCCGTGAGCGTCGGCGACATGCTCGGCTTCTTCCTCTCGGTGCAGCAGGGCAACGGGGCTCAGGGGAACACGCAGTGGCCGGACTTCCGATCCTACGAGCAGATCACGATCGTGGGTCCCGGCTCATGACCTGATTTCCGCGACTTCGCCGGACGGGTTGGAAGCAAAGCGAGAGGGGTGTGGCGGCACGGCCGCCACACCCCTCTCGCCTTTGTACCCTCGAGAGCCCGGCAGCTCCGGCGCCGACCGAGCGGACTTCGCGATCAGCCGCCGCCCGCTCGCCTCCTGATCTCCGCGACGCGCCGCTCGGCGTCCTGGACCGCGTTGTAGACCTCCGGCGGCACCGGAGACATGGCCCGCGCGCCTTCCACGAAAGCGTTGAGCTCCTGGGTCGCCTGTGCCCCGGTGCGGACCCGATCGCGTGTCGTCTGAGCACGGTCGAACTCCCCATGCGAGCAGACTCCGCGCTGGTACGCAATCATGGCACTCACCGTCGACTGTTGGACGGGATCCATCCCACTACGGGCACGCGCGACCTGGGCGAGCGTGCCTCTACCCTCTTCGGTCCGGCCCACGGCGCACTGCGTTTCCGCCAGGCGCAGATAGGCGTTCGGGCCCGGCTGCCGCATGGCCGTGACCTCCTCGAAGATCTCGAGCGCTCGCTCGAACTCGGAACGATTGATGTGCGCGACACCCTGACGGATCTTCGCCTGCAGGTAAGCCCGCCCGTATTGGCTCATATCGTCGGAGGGCGCGGGCATCCTCTGGTACGCCTCGGTCGCCTCCAGCCACGCCTGTCGGTCGAACGCGCGGTCCCCGACCTGCATCACCGCGCGGCCGGAGGAGGTAGGACTCGGCGTGGGATCCGGCGGCGCGACGACGGGCGTGTTGCTCGGCTGCTCAACGACACGGTCGAGGCGGCGGCTCATCCGCATGGTCAGCGGTCCGGCCGACCCGCCCCTCGGAACCGTGATCACCGTGTCGAGCCTGTGGTACGACGCGGCCTCGAGGCGAACCTCGAGGACGAGCTGCGGGTCCCCTAGCGAGTGCGAGATCTCGTACGGCTCGACGCTGGGAACCGTGTCCACGGCGGCCACGTCGAACACGATCGGCTCGCGCACCAGATAGCGCACCGTGAGCTCCTCGTCTTGAAGTACCGAGCCGGTGCCCGCATCGACGGCCTGAACGACGAGGCGGGTCGGTTCGAGGGCTCCGGTCCGCGCGGTCGGCGGAGGGTCCGGAGGCGTGTAGCAGCCCGTAAGGGCGGCGACCCCGATCGAGGCGGCGATCCGTCGAAGAGCCATATTGGAAAGGAAACCCGCCGTCGGGCCGGTGCAAGAGTGATGAAGGTAATTGACCTCGGTTCTGGCCAGCCGGTACGTTCGACGCAGGCAACGCATCCCGCACCAGGGACTTCCGTGGCGAACACCGACGAGCCCGACAGCAAGCCACCGCCGCAGAGGACCGTAGCCTCGAATCCCGACAACGGGCCGGAGCTCGGCGCATCGACCGACTCGGTGGACTCGGGCGCGCCTACCGAACGGCTGCCGACCTCGGCCCCATCGACGCCGGAGGGTGCCCCCGCCAAGCCTGTGCCGGACCCGCCGAACGCCGGAGCCACCGTCATGTTCACGGCGGAGGACGTCGAGAAGCTGAGAGGTGAGCAAGCCGCGGCAGAGGCGGTGGACCAGGAGGGCGACCGCCTCATCGGAACCCTCATCCGTGACAAGTGGCGCGTCCTCGGGAAGTTGGGCGCCGGCTCCTTCGGCACGGTCTACAAAGTCGAGGACGTGAAGGGCGGCTGGATCGAGGCCCTCAAGATCCTGGGCGTCGACCGCATGGCCGGAGCCGAAGCGGAGGAAATGCGTGCGCGCTTTCTTCGAGAGGCGCAGATCATGAAGCGCTTGGGGGGAGACTCCCAGCACATCCTGGGGCTCTCGACGTACGAAGAGGATATCGAGGCGGGGCTCATCTACTTCCTCATGGAGTTCGTGGAGGGGCAGAGCCTGGCGGACGCGCTCGCGGCCCAAGGACCGTTCCCTGTCGACCGAACGATCCAGATCGCCCTTCAGGTTTGCGACGCTCTGATGGCCGCGCACGAGGGCCCGGAGCCGGTGGTTCACCGTGATTTGAAGCTCGAGAACCTCATGCTCACGACCGACCGGTCGGGCGGTACGATGGTGAAGGTGCTCGACTTCGGCATCGCGAAGATCGCGGAGCGGGAAGCCGACAGCCGCCTCACGACCGTCGGCACACTCGGCACGCCGGGGTATGCCGCGCCCGAGCAGCTTCGCGCGGAGCCTGTCGACGGCCGCACCGACTTGTTCGCGTTCGGCGTGATCCTCTACGCGCTGCTTACCGGACGGGACCCCTGGTTGGGCAATCTCGCGCACGAGCCGACGCATCAGATCTACGAGCTCATGGTCGCAACGGATCGCGCGGAGGTCCGGCCGATCGCGGAGTCGGGCGTCACGATCCCCCCGGCTATGGTCAACATCGTGATGAAGCTCCTCCGTCGGAATCCGGATCAGCGCTTCCAGTCCGCGCGCGAGCTACGCGATGCCCTACTGGCGTTCTCTCAGGGCTCCGCGAGCGCCGACGTGGCCTCACTGACGGCGGTCACGGAGGAGCCGGGCGTGCGGGTGGCCATACGTGACGGGCGAAACGTGGTCGCGGAGGGCCCGACGCCGTGCACGGCCGCCGACGTCATGGCGGGTAGCTACACGGTGGAGGTTCGTGATCCGCGCTACGAGTCGGCCGAGACCAGTGTCATCCTGGCGGCTGGAGCCACTCGGACCCTCACCGTGGTCGCCAACCGTCGCGAGGTGAAGGCACCGCCACGGCCGAAGACCACGAAGTCGAGGGGGAGACGGCTCACCGCAGCCGTGATCGTTTTGGTGGGATCGGGTGCAGCGGCGTACGCGCAGCCCTGGGGTCGGACGCTCGACCGGAACACGCTCATGACTCAGGTGGAGCGTGGCTCGGTGTCCGAGGTGTACTTCACGGAAGGTGGCCTGGAAGGCGGGATGCAGGTCGTACCGATCGAGGCATTAGCCGACCTCCGCACGCCATTCTTCGTCAACGTCAGTGAAGGCGACATCCCCGACATGATCGAGAGCCTCCGGTCACGAGGCGTGGCGGTGGACGCGTCGTGGGAGATCCGCCGCATCACCGATCTCGCCGTACGCGCTCAGGCCCAGAATCTCTACTACGGGCTCGATGGGGCGGACGTCCGCAGCTATGCGCTGCGCCTCGCCGAGCTCGAGCCCGACAGCCCCGAGGCGTGGTCATTCCTGTTCAAGGTCGGCGAGCGAATGGCATGGGACGCCGAGGCCGCGCTCCAAGACGGAACCCCCGATCGCGCGGACCAGCTGATCGAAGGGTGTCTCCAGCTCGTGCCCGATCAACCGAGGTGCCTCTCGGTGTCTGAGTCTCTCTGACCCCTTGCGGCGCGAGGTCGCTCCGAGCCCGGTGGTGTTCATCAATCTGGACCACGCGCGGGTGGCGCGGCATTATGTCGCTACTACCTCGTCGCCGGAGGCGACGACACCGCGCCCGCATGGATCGACCAGCAAGCGAGAACCAACGATGCCGAAGCTGACGCTCCTCCTCGGCCGCCGCGTGATGCAGGCGTACGACTTCAAGCAAGCCTCGATCATCGTGGGCCGCGACGAGGGGGCCGACGTCGTCATCGACAACCCCTCGGTATCGCGAAGGCATGCGGAGATCCGACTCGATGACTCGGGGTGGGTCGTCGAAGATCTCGGCTCGTCGAATGGCACCTACTTCAAGGGCCAGAAGATCGCGGGAGCTCAGTCCATCGGGCTGGGAGACGAGATCGGCTTCGGGAAGTTCTCGATCGTCTTCGGCAAGGCGCTCGGCGAAGGCGAAGTGCCGGTAGCCAAGCCGTCGCCCATGGTGGACAAAACGACGCCGACCCGGCCTCCGAGCATGGGTGCCGTCGAAGGGACGATGCACATCAATCCGCATGAGGTGAAGGAGCTTCTCAAGGACGCCGACCGGAAGAAGCGAGCTCACTTCATCTGGGAGTCCGGAGACCAACGCGAAACGCACTACCTCTCAGACCAGCCCGCGGTGCTGATCGGTACCGACGAGCTCTGCGATATCCGGGTACCGCGCGGGCCGAAGCACCACGTCCTTTTGATGACGATCGACGGTAAGTGCGAGGTCCGCTACCTCGCGATGTTCGGGTCGATGACCGTACGGGGTCGCGGTACGAAACGCACCCAGCTTCGCAGCGGCGACGTCATCGAGGCGGGTGGCCTGAAGATCACCTTCATGGATGACGTGGCTTGACCGGTTCGATGAAGGTCTAGCCGAACCGTAGAACGAGCCAGGCCAGCAAGAGGACGGCCGCCGCCCCCACGCCCACCATCGCCGCGACCGGCAAGCCGGGCCCGCCGACGAAGCCTTCACTGCCACCACTCACGGGCTCCACCCGGGGCTCGAGCGGCATGGACGCAGCGACCTCCCCTGTCACTTCGACGTCGCCGTCGTCAGGGTCCGTCGGCGATTCGAGGACGTCGGCGGTCGGCCCGGAGGTCACGGGCCCGGAGTGGTCCTGGGTCTCCAGCTCGTAGGCCATCGTCACGGTCGATTGACCCAGCGTGCGGGGCACCTCGCCATGCTCGGCGATCGCAACCGAGATGTTGTCGTCGGATCCGTTTTCGAGCGCCGCGGAAACGAGTGTCTGAGCAGCGCCACGGGGACCTCCGGAATCGACGAAGATCGTCCGCATCTCGTCATCATCCAGCGTCTTGTAGAGCCCATCCGAACAGATCAGAAGCGCCGTGTTCGCCTGCACGGGGAACGGGCCGAACACGTCGACCTGAACGTCCGCCTCGGTGCCAATCGATCGGGTGAGCGCGTCCCGCCACGGCGTGCCCATGGCCTCTTCCTCCGTCTGCCCTCGCTTCATCGCCTCGGCCACGAACGAGTGATCGTCGGTGAGCTGACGGATGCCGGCACCCGAAAGCAAGTATCCACGACTGTCGCCGACGTTGGCGACCATGTACTCACCGTCGTCGATCAGCGCGGCAACGAGCGTCGTCCCCATGCCCTGCTTACCAGGATCGCGGGCCTTCTCGTGCACCTCGCGGTTGGCCATCTCAAAGGCCCTGTCTATGGCGTGTCCCCCTTCGAGCGCCGCCAAGAGGGTCTTCAGAGCCAGGGCGCTCGCCACCTCACCGGCCGCGTGGCCGCCCATGCCGTCCGCCACCGCGACCAGTACGCGACCGTCCGAGAGGCTCTGCGCGAGAACTGCGTCTTCCTGGTACGGACGTTGACCGGCGATCGACTCGCTCGCGAGACGAGGCTCGTCTGCCACGCTGCTATCCTCCGGGAGGCGGCGGTCGGGCTCGGAGCCCGTTCAGCCATACATAGGTTTCGGCTGTTTAGGGAGCAAGCTGCACATCGGGCCGCCCCCGGGAGTCGACCACAGGGAACCGGATTGGTAGCTTAGGGGCTTAC
The DNA here is from genome assembly GCA_029863525.1 of Gemmatimonadota bacterium. Classification (GTDB taxonomy): domain Bacteria; phylum Gemmatimonadota; class Gemmatimonadetes; order Longimicrobiales; family Gaopeijiaceae; genus UBA2589. Next base: position 11,605 of record JAOTVL010000065.1, on the reverse strand, counting down.
CTGAGTTCACGACACGCAGCCAATCAGGAGATCGTATGCGACGATACTCGACACTTCCAGCCTTGTTCATCGGCAGTTTCTTCCTCGCGGCTTGTGCCGGTGGCGAGGAGGCCGCGATGGCTGAAACCGGTACCGAGATGGAGGTCGCGACGTCCAACGGCCTCGAGTGCTACCTTGCACGTGGGACGATGGCCGAAGCGCAAGAGCGCCCGAGCCCGCTGAGGGAGACGGCGTTCAGCGTCGGTGGCAACGACGGCCTCCTCTGCTACGGCGCGCCGTCTGCGCGCGGCCGCGAGATCATGGGCGGCCTGCTCGTATACGGACAGCCGGAGCGGATCGGCGCGAACGAGCCGACGACCATCCACCTGAGCGGCCCGGCCAACGTCGGTGGTGTCCAGCTCGAGCCCGGCAGCTATTCGCTGTACGCAATCCCCATGGAAAACGAATGGGAGTTCTTCATCAACTCCAACTGGGAGCGGTGGGGCATTCCGATCGACGAAGCCGTACGCGCTTCCGAGGTCGGCTCCTTCACGGCCGAGCCGGCGCCCATGGATGAGTACGTGGAGACGCTGCAATACCGGTTCGAGCCCATGGACGGCGAGATGGGCAACATCGTGTTGGAATGGGAGAACACACGGGTCAGCTTCCACGTGCACCCCGGAATGTAGGACCGTTTAGGCGACACGCGATCGCCCACGAGTAACGGATGCGGGCCCCGCCGGGATCAGTCCCGGCGGGGTCTGATCACGGAGAGGTCAGCACAAATATCCGGCAAAGCGTCACTACGGGGACGAGGACGCCGAAGCGGGCCCCTCGCCGGACCTCGAACTTGCCACTGAGGGCGAACATGCCCTGTCTGTCATCAAGACGTTCACGCGAGCCCCTTGCGAGCGCACGTGCACGCGCGGGCGCGCCCCTGGCGACCGCGCTGCTCTGGGGGCTCGCTGCGGCCTCGGCTCCGGCCTCGGCGCAGTCGCTCTCTACCGAGGGCCCGGCCCTGGAGGTGTCCCGTGGCGCCCCCGAGGCACGCGGCGTGATCGATCTTCCGCGCCTCTCGGGCCCGGTCACGCTGGATGGCCAGAGCGACGAAGAGGCGTGGGGTGACATCGAGCCGCTCCAACTCACGATGTACGAGCCGACGTTTCGCGGTGCTTCGGATCGGGACATCCAGGTCCTGGTCGGCTACGACGACGAGGCTCTGTACGTGGCCGCGCGCTTCTATCATGACGATCCGAGATCCATACGGGCCTTCTCGCTGACGCGCGACCGCTGGAGCGGTGACGACGGCTTCGGGGTCCTACTCGACACTTTCAACGACAACGAGAACGCGGTGCGTTTCGTGGGGCTCCCGCTGGGCACCCGGATGGACATGACGATCACCGACGGGGGCGCGGGCGGCGAGGGCGGCGGCGGTAACGGGGGCGGCGGCCCGCGGAACAGCTCGTGGAACGCGTTCTGGGATCTGGAGACCGTGCAGACCGACGAGGGCTGGTTCGGCGAGATGCGAATCCCGTTCTCCACGCTTCGGTTCGAGACCGCGGCGGACGGCACGGTCGTCATGGGCATGATGGCGTACGCCTACGAACCCGGTGAGGCTTCACGCTGGACGTTCCCCGCGATCCCGCAGGACTTTCCCTACACACAGATCTCGACGTGGCAGGACGTTCGTTTCAGGGATATCGAGCCGCGCAACCCGATCTACGTGTCACCCTATGCCCTGACAGGTCGATCACGAGCCGCCGAGCTGAACGCGGGCGGAACCGCTTGGCAGTATGCGGAAAACGACGATCTGGAGTTCGGCGGCGACGTGAAATTGAACCCCACGCCGAATCTGACGCTCGACCTGACGGTGAACACGGATTTCGCGGCGGTCGAGGCCGATCAGCAACAGATCAACCTGACGCGTTTCTCGCTGTTCTTCGACGAGAAGCGACCCTTCTTCCAAGAACGGGCCGGCCTCTTCGGCTTCGAGACCGGAGCCGATCGCGGGACGCTCTTCTACTCGCGTCGCATCGGGCTGACCGACGGTCGTCCCGTGCCGATTCTGGGCGGAGCTCGGCTCGTGGGGCGCGTCGGCTCCTGGGACCTGGGCGCCATCGCGATGCAGACCGCTGAAGTCCAAGGGCTTCCGTCCGAGAACTTCGGTGTCCTCCGCCTCAAGCGCCGTGTTCTGAACGAGAACTCGTTCGTCGGCGCCATGTCGACGAGCCGCTTGAGCGTCGACGGCGAGTACAACGTGACGTACGGGCTCGACGGCCTCGTTCGTGCGCTGGGCGACGAGTACCTGACCGTGAAGTGGCTCCAGACGTTCCAAGGCGGAAGCCCGACCCTCCGGAGTGCGCCGGATGGCCTCCACGCCGCCCGGGTCGTGGTCGACTGGACCCGCCGCAAGCTTGGCGGCCTCAGCTACCAGCACGCATTCACGTACTCGGGCCCCGGGTACGATCCGGCCGTCGGCTTCGAGCTCCGTTCCGACTTCACGCGCGTGCAGAGCGACTGGAACTACCAGTGGTTCCCGGACGAGTCGTCGGCCTTCCGGCGCTTTTGGATCGGGCTGCAGAGCAGCGGCTGGCTGCGTAACCAGGACGACGAGATGGAAACCGGGCAAATCCAGCCGTTCGTACAGCTCGAGACCAAGCCGGGAACGACGTTCAAGCTTTCGATGAATACCCAGTACGAAGATGTGCTGACCCCGTTTCCCTTGTCCGCCGACGTGGCCGTACCAGCGGGTAGCTATTGGGCAACGGAAGGCATCGCCGAGTTTCGGGCTCCCAGGGGCTGGAATGTCCGGCCGAATATCACCGTCACCGCGGGCGAGTTCTTCGACGGGCGACGCGTCGGCCTGGGTGGAGACCTCAGTTGGAGCATCAACGAGTACCTGGAACTCCGGGGCGGTTGGGAATGGAACCGAATCCGCTTCGACACGCGGGGGCAGGAATTCGACTCCAACCTGCTCCGGCTAACCGCGCGCGGCGCGCTGAACCCCAAGTTCTCGGTCGATGTGTTCGGCCAATACAACTCTCTGTCCGAGGTGCTCACGACCAATACCCGCCTTCGCTACAACTTCGCGGAGGGCCAGGATCTTTGGCTCGTGTGGAACGAAGGCCTCAACCTCGAACGAGAGGTGTTCGGCGTCCCCCGCCTCCCGCTCGAAGGTGCCCGGACGCTCACGATCAAGTACACCCACACGTTCGTCTTCTGAGCGGCCGCCGCCGAACGAGGCGGAAGGCGCGGTGTATTCCGGAGTTCACCCCCTCCGCCTGAGCATCCGCGCACCCACTGAATGACCCCCTCACTCGCAGACGAGATCGGTCGCCGACGCACGTTCGCGATCATCAGCCACCCGGACGCGGGTAAGACCACGCTCACGGAGAAGTTGCTGCTCTATGGAGGAGCCATTCGGGCCGCGGGCTCTGTGAAGTCACGCCGCGCGCAGCGGCACGCGACGTCAGACTGGCTCGAGATGGAGCAGGAGCGCGGCATCTCGATCACCGCCAGCGTACTGCACTTCGACTATCAGGGGTTCCGAATCAACTTGCTGGATACTCCGGGGCACCAGGACTTCTCGGAGGACACGTACAGGGCCCTGACCGCGGCGGACAGTGCCATCATGCTGCTCGACAACCGAAAGGGCGTCGAGGCACAGACGCGGAAGCTCTTCAGCGTTTGCCGTAAGCGACGCCTTCCGATCTTCACGTTCGTGAACAAGTGCGACCGCCTCGGAACCGACCCGCTCGGGCTTCTCGATGACGTGCAGAAGGAATTGGGCATCGACTGCTTCGTATCAACATGGCCGGTCCGACGTGACGGACATCTGGTGGGTGTCTACGACCGGGATCGAGGCCAGGTTTGGCTGTACGAGCGGACCGACGACCACGGCCAGTCGCGACCCGTTGCGACTCGGGTCGATCTCGATTCAGCGGAGTTGGTTACGGCCATAGGCCACGACGGTGCGGACAAACTGCGTGAGGAGATCGAGCTCATCGAAATCGCAGGCACCCAGGCCGATCTCGAGGCCGTCGCTCGCGGAGAGGCGAGCCCGGTCTGCTTCGGAAGCGCGTTGACTAACTTCGGGGTGGACGTCTTCCTCGAGCGCTTCCTCTCGCTAGCACCTGCCCCCTCGCCTCGGGAGGGAGCCGACGGCTCCGTCGATCCGGTCGAGACCCCATTCTCGGGGTTCGTCTTCAAGGTCCAGGCGAATATGGACCCGCGTCATCGCGACCGGGTGGCGTTCCTGCGGGTCTGTTCGGGTCGCTTCGAGGAGGGCTCCGAGGCGGTCGTCTCGCGGACCGGGAAAACACTGAGGCTGGCGCAGCCGCAGGAGTTCATGGCTCGCGAGCGGAGCCACTCGGGCACCGAAACCGTCGCGGGAGACGTCGTGGGGCTCTTGGACCGCGGGAGCCTTCGCGTGGGAGACACCGTCGCCGTCGACGGACGCATCGAGTATCCGGGCGTCCCCCGCTTCTCTCCGGAGCATTTCGCTCAGGTGCACATGGAAGACGCGCTGCGCCGGAAGCACCTCGACCGTGGGCTGCGACATCTGGCCGAGGAGGGCACGATCCTTTTGCTCTTCGCTCCGTCACTGACAGGGCCAATCCCGATCGTAGGGGCCGTCGGCACGCTGCAGTTCGATGTGCTCCTCGACCGGCTACAACGCGAGTATTCGGTGGCCGCCCGGCTCGAGCGCCTTCCCTTCCACTGTGCTCGTTGGGTGACGGGGTCCGACGCAGCTATCGACAAGGTCGCCTCGGCGTACGGACGCCGCAGGGTCGAGGACGCGGATGGGTCGCCGCTGATCCTGTTCGATAACGAATGGACCCTGCAGAGAAGCCAGGAGCAGGAGAGGGAGCTCGTCTTCCACGACGTGCAGCCACGCCGGGTCGCGGTGTCGTAGCGCCTGTCCTGGGCGGCCGCTACGCGTGGTCTCTCGTGAGACGCGCCGGAAGAAACAGACGTCGTCGACCGACGATCGCGGCGGCGATCCCGATCCAAACGAGCCACACGAGCCGCTCGGAAAGGCCGAGCATGCGGAAGTGCTCGAGCGTGAGCCATGGCAAGGTGAGCACCGCCAGGACGGGTGAGCCTCCGTGGTACGGCATCCGGCGCTCGAGCACCTGAACCGCGTTCCTCCGCTCCCGATGGAGGACCTCCTCGATGGCGTCCCCCATCTCGATTGGGGTCATGCTCTGCCAGCCGGGGATCGTCATGATGCTCCATGACGCCACGGTACGGCCCCAGCCATGCAGATTGGCTGCGCCGAGCAACGCCAGGTCCATCGAGTCAGCCAGCGCGATGATGTCACTCCGTTCGCTCCGGACCTGTTCGAGTCCCCGCGGGGACCCGTCGTTGATCTCGATGCCGATCACTCCGGACGGAGCCTCCTCGGTGAACGGCACCACGTACTGGAGTCTGCCGGGCATCGTGTAGAGAAGCGTCGGAGGCACACCGTCTCGTCGGTAGCGTGCCTCCAGCGAGTCGGCGCTCATGTACACCGAGTCCGTATCCAGTGCCCTCAGGTACCGGACCCTGTCGCCGAGGATGTTGGTGGGCCGCTGGTGGATCCGGATCTCCGCCCCACTGAGCAAGACCGTCCGCTCGCCGACACGCGCCGGGTTCTCCAGATCGGCGTCGTCGAATCCCGCCCACGTGTAATGGTCCGTCACGTACGCCACGTCGAAGCCACCCGCCTCGTGCCATGCGCGATTCCGGGCCGCAGAGAAGAGACTCCACCCATCGTGGGAGTAGTGAGTGTGAGAGTGGAAGTCGATCGAGAGTCGGTCTTGTTCCGCGAGCCTGATTCCGGTCATGGGACGCGGCAACGCCATCCCGGCCGCGTAGAACGCCAGGAGAGCGATGATTGCGAGCACCGCTCTGCCCATCTCCCGAGCCGCTGTCCCGGCAAACGACACGACGTGGGTGGCCTCATTCGCCGGACGCCCGGCGACCGCCGCACGCATACGCCATGCGATGTAGAGCCCCACGAACGTGCTGAGCATCGCGTAGTGCTGGGAGAGCGTGAGCAGTGAGAGCGAATCCCACACTCCGAACAGCGGTGACCCGATCAGGTACGACCACGGCCGGGTCTGCTCGGCGAACTCAACGGGCAGGCCCGTGACCGCATCCTGAATTGGCGGGACCGAAAAGAGCGCAGTGCCCACCACCAGCGTCGAAAGCAGGACCGCTAGGAGCCGCATGGCCACACTGACCGCTCCGCGAGGCCCCTCCAAGAGGAAGTGTGTGAAGACGCCGTGAACCACTCGGCTCGCAGTCCGATCGCTCGGCGTGTCATGACGGTGTACCTGCGATCAAGCGCTCCAGCGCACGCCTTGCCGCCCGATGGCTCGGGTGGATGTCCAACGCCTTCTCGTAGTGCTGGATCGCTTGCTCGACGTTTCCGCTGTCTTCCATGCCCACCGCTCGACTGAACTCGATCGTCGCGGCGACCGGGGTGGACTCGGCCTCCGGTCGCCCCGATGGGGGCACGAGATCGAGGGTCTGGGTGAACTCGTCGGCGAGATCGACGACGACAGAGAAGATCTCCGTGGTCCTGCCCGACTTCTTCATTGTAGAGACGACCGCCGAGGTCCCCACGTCGACCGCGCGGATGTCCAGGCGCAGGTTCCCGACGATGCTCGTCACCTGACCGTGCAGCACGTACTGGACGCCCAACAGCTCGCCGAGCTCGATCGCGGCAGACTCGTCGACACCGCCGGAGAAGTTCAGCCCCATCTCCCTCAGCAGATCGTTCGTGCGAGCTCGCTCGACGATCCGTATCCCTTCCCGACCACTGAGCTCGGTGACCAGCATCGCGCTGATCGCCTTCCCGAGCTGTACGGACGCACCGCCCTCGCCCATCATGAAGCTGCTGAAATCCATCACGGCAACGGTAGGCACGTCCTGACCTCGAAGGTCAGCCGCCACGACGCTCGCCACGATCGCTAGGGCGACGGCGGCGGTTCGAGGGCGCATCGAGTTCTCCTACCCAGGGAACGAGCTCCCTGAAGCACATGTCCCGGGGGGGACGCGAACGGCGGGCAAGAATCACCGAGAATTCCTTTGCCCGCCGTTTGGCTACCTCCTATAGTTTAGGGTACTACCGATGGGGAAGCGAGAAGGTTCTGCCCTCTCGCGGCCCCTCGTTTTTTCCGCAGATCTCCCGCCGCCGCTCAGGAGCTCGTCATGATCCGCTCCCCCCGACGCCTGCTCCGCCTGGGCCTCGTGTGCGCGGCTGGAGCCGGGCCCGCGGCGTGCGCGACGGGGCTTCCCGACGTCCAACCGGCCGACATCCCGCGCCTCGAGCAGGAGGTTTCGGCTCAGCCGGGCGACACGGATCTCCAGGTGCAGCTCGGCGTGGCTCAGTTCCGCGCCTTGGACTACGACGCGGCCCGACAGACGCTCCAGGCGGCCATCGAGGCCGGAACCGAGTCCGGCGCCGCGCTTCTGCATCTCGGGATGGCGAACGAGGAGCTGGAGGACTGGTCCGGGGCGCGGCGCGCGTACAATCAGTACCTGAGCGTCGGGGTGTCGGCCACTGGCCGGGCCGAGGTCCGGAAGCGGCTGACCATGATCGGGCGAAACCTCCTGCGGACCCAAGCGCAGCAAGCGCTCGCGCAGGAGCAGGAGATCACGGCGATGGGGCAGATCACCCCTCAATCGGTCGCCATCCTGCCCCTCGGCTTCAATTCGGAGCGCGAGGATCTCGAGCCACTCATCTACGCGCTCTCCGACGTGATGATCACCGACTTCAAGGTCTCCAAGGCGCTCGTGGTGCTGGAACGGGCGCAGATCCAGGCTTTGCTCGACGAAATGGCTCTCACGCCCGCCGGGTATGCCGACTCGGAGACCGGGGCCCGTGCCGGTCGGCTGCTTCGTGCCGAGCATGTGTTCCAGGGTTTCCTCACCACCCTTGGGGACAACGATCTCCAGACCGACGCGGACGTTCTCGACGTGCCGAGCACGTCGTCGGCCGGGCAGATCCGTGAATCCGCCGGGCTCGAGCGTCTCTTCGACATGGAGAAGCAACTTGTCATCCGCACGATTCGCGAAGTCCTCGGTGTCGAGCTGACCCCCGCCGAGGAGCGGACGATTCTCGAGAACCGCATGAGCAACGTGCTCGCCTTGCTCGCGTATGGGCGGGGGCTCCGACAGCTGGACCTGGGGAACTACGCAGCCGCCCAGGCCGAGTTCGAGGCCATGATGTCCCTGGAGCCGGGGGGATTCGACGGCGCCGAGGTCGCAATGGGTGAGGCCGCGGCTCTGGTCGATGCCTCCGGCACGAGTACCGTCGACCTCGCAGGCGTCGCTGGGGCAACCGGCGAATGGGGGCGTGGGTTCTTCGCCCCACCACCCGCGAGCACCACGGAGGACCTGGCGAGCTTGGGCATCAGATTGCAGGCGCCGCTCGGGGCAGGCGCGACGGACGGGCAGGCGACGACGGACAACAGCGCGAGCAATACGCTCCGCAACGTCTCGGAGGGCGTCGATCCGACGCCGACCGCGACCACGCTCGACCTCGGATCGGCCGGACAATCGGCGAACCCGACGCCCAACCAGAGCCAACCCACGTCTCGCGATCCGACACAGGAGTCGTCGGGTCTGGAGACGATACCGGGGACCGCCGAAGCGCTCATTCGGATCATCATTCGCCGTCCGGGCGGCGCGCAGTGAAGAGCTTGTCGGCTCGAGTCGGGGGGATCCTCACGCTCGCCGCGGGGATCGCGGTCCCCGCGTCGGCCCAGTACTCGATCGGGACCGGGGTCGACTACTTGGGTTTCTCCTTCGACGACGGGCTCGGGGCGGGGGCGGCGCAGCTGGTGATGATCCCGGTGGCGGTCCGGCTGCCCGTCAACGATCGACTGTCGTTCGACCTGTTCTCGGCATACGCGGACGGGCGAATCGAGCAGAACGGAAGTTCGCTGACGCTCTCCGGCCCGATCGACACGAGCATCAAGGCCTCCTACCAGGCCACGCCGTGGGCGATCGTCTCCGTGGGCGCCAAGATCCCGACCGGAGACGGCACCCACACGGGACAGGAGGCGCTCGTGGCCTCGGTGCTCTCCACGGATCTCCTCGGGTTCCGGGAGTCCACCTGGGGAACCGGTTTCGCAGTCACTTCCTCGGTCGGTGTGGCGAGGAAGGTGGGTGCCTTCGGGCTCGGCATCGCAGCGGCGTACGCTGCGCGTGGATCGTTCGAGCCGAGCGAGGGCGTGAGCCTCAGCTATCAGCCGGGCAACGAGGTTCGGATCCGCGCCGGAATCGACCGCAACTTCGCCAACAGTACCCTCACGCTCGGCGCGACGTTCATCGACTACGCGCAGGACCGCGTCACGGACGACATCGCTTCGGATCGGAACCTCTTCCAGGCGGGGAACAGAATCAGGCTCGACGCATCGTATGCCTTTCGCGCCGGAGGCGGGGTGTGGACGGTCTACGGAGCGGGACTCCTTCGTGAAAATGGCGACCTCCGGGTCGACATCGTCGACGAAACCAGCACCCCGATCGACAGCGCCTTCGTACAGACCGCGAAGCAGAACTTGATCATGGGCGGCGTGATCGGGACGATCGGTCTCGGCGGCGGCTTCGTCTTCCGTCCACACGTGGACTACCGGCTTCAGAGTCGTGAAGAGGCCAACGGAGCCGACGCGGGATCCGGTTGGATCCTGGCCGCGGGAGGAGACATCCCGCTCCGGCTCTTCGGCACGGAGTTCTTCCCGAAAGCCCGTGTCCACTTCGGTGCGATCCGCAGCCTCACCGGCGAGGACGTCAGCCTGTTGGGAATGGAATTCAAAGGCACCATTCGGGTGCGGTTCTGACCTTCCCCGCCGGGTGAAACCGATACGCCGCATCGCCGTCAACACGGGCGGGGGAGACGCGCCCGGCCTCAATGCCGTCATTCGGGCCGTCGTGCTCACGTCTTTGCGCCTCGGATGGGACGTGGTCGGGATCCGAGACGGCTACAACGGGTTGTTCGAGGATGACGGCGTAGTCCCACTCGACGCGGAGCGAGTCAGGGGCATCACGCATCTCGGCGGCACGATCCTCGGGACCACGAACCGTGGCAATCCGCTGAAATGGCCGGTGAAGTCGGACGACGGTTCCATACGGTTCGAGGACAGGTCGCAGGGGGTGATCGACGCCCTCCAGGCTCTCGACGTCGACGCGCTCATCGCCATCGGAGGCGACGGCTCGCTGGAGATCGCGCACCATCTTTCCGGTCAGGGTCTCGACGTCGTCGGCGTGCCGAAGACGATCGACAATGATTTGGCGGCGACGAATCTCACCTTCGGGTTCATGACGGCCGTCGAGACCGCCACGGAAGCCATCGGCAAGCTGCATTCGACAGCCGAGGCGCACGAACGCGTCATGGTCGTCGAGCTCATGGGGCGGCACGCCGGTTGGATCGCGCTGTACGCCGGAGTAGCGGGCACGGCCGACATCATCCTCATTCCTGAGATTCCGTACTCCATCGACTCGGTGTGCGAGAAGATCGAGCAGAGATGGGCGGATGGATCGGAATTTGCGATCGTCGTCGTCGCGGAGGGCGCGTATCCTCGCGGAGGCCAACCGCTGTTCAAGCACACCGAGGGCGCGAACAAACGGTTGGGCGGCATTTCGAAGATCCTCGCCGACGACATCTACGAAAGGACCGGCCGTGAAACGAGGGAGTTGGTCCTCGGCCACTTGCAGCGCGGGGGCGGCCCCAACGCGTACGACCGGCTCCTCGCCCTCCGCTTCGGGACCGCCGCGGTCCTGCTCGCGAACGAAGGACGCTTCGGAACCATGGTCGCTCTGGACCCTCCCCACGTCCACGCGGTGCCGCTCGCGCAAGCGGTGGCGCACCGTAAGCTGGTGCCGCTCGATTCCGAGGTGGTCCGCACCGCCCGAGCGCTCGGGACCTCGTTGGGCGACTAACTGCAACCGGGACGACTCTCGGCGACTAGCTGGGACCTTGGGCGTCCGACGTCACGAACGCTGGCCGGCTCGTCCCGGTGTCAAAGACCCTGAACGCCGGCCTCACCGTCGGCTGAGACCGTGAAGTACAACCACATGCCTACGGCGCTGTGGCCGGGGATGTAGCAGACGAGTGAGTACTCTCCGGCCGCGTCCGCCACGAACGTCATCGTCTGCGTTTCACCGGGGAGCCCACCTACGGTCATCGACTGGGGGTCGGGCGTGATCGCACCCTCGAAGACCGGAATCGGCGCCGGAGGCGCCCCGAAGTTCTCGAGCTCGGCCGAGACACCGACGCTGTGGGCCATCGCAGGATCGTTGTTCACCATGTCGATCGTGACGGTCGTGCCCAACGGAACGGTGATGTCCAACTCACCCCGTATCGCGCCGTTGTAGTTCCAGTAGTTGTTCCGGTCGGTCTCTCCCGCCACGAGTGTGATATGCACCGAGTTGGCTGCATCGTCGTATGCGTACCAGCCAGGGATGCTCAGCGGGCCCGAAGGGCTCGCAGGTGCGCTCACGGGAGGCGCGGGCGCCGGGGCCTCGACTCGAGCCGGTTCCTCGGTGCCCGACTCCCGCCCGTCTCCACAAGCCAAGAATGAGACGCTGATAGAGAGGATCGGTATGATGCGCTTCATCGCATGCTCCGCGGCCG
>JAOTVL010000064.1 GCA_029863525.1 Gemmatimonadota bacterium | reverse complement strand
GCGATGATCGCCATGACCAAGTATTGGACTCGAAAGGCCAGGTCCGCGCTCACGTACGCGATCGCCAGAATCAGGCCGAAGAGGACCAGGTCCACCAGAATCGGCGGATGCGTCGGGAAGACCCAGTTCCAGCCCTCCCGAAAGCCGAACACGTACATCGAGACGGCGAACGCCTGAGACAGGTACAGCGGAAGCCCGACACTGGCGGCGACTTCGTAACCCAAGGAGCGGGTGACGATCGCGTAGGGTCCGCCGGCGCCCAGGCGCGTATTCGTCGCAATGGATGCGAGCGAAAGGCCCGTGGTGATCGAGATGGCCGTCGCCAGACCGAGGATCGACAGGGCGCCCACGAGCCCGGCATTCCCCACGACCCAGGGGAGCCGCAGGTACATGATCACGCCGAGGATCGTCAGGAGGGTCGGCGTGAAGACGCCAGCAAACCATCCGTACCGCTTGCCCTCAGATTCCCCGTCCGGGGGCGCGCTCAGCTGAGGATCGGGTATCATCGCTCGTCGTCGTGAGGAAGACCGCAGCGTATCGCGTCCTTCCGCAGGGTCGCAAGGCAGGCGTGCCTCGACGCCTCGGTCTCAGGCTCGTAGAATCGCGGTCCGACTCGACCACACACCATACTCCGGAAGACCATGTATCGCATTGCCCCGCGCGCCCTCGGCGTCATGATTCCTGCGTTCCTTCTATCGCTCGCGCTCGGGGCCGACTTCGCCATGGCCGCCGAAACCGCCTCCGCACCCCGACAGGAGCGGCCTTCTGAGCAAGAGGACACGACGAAGTCGTACGCCGACGTGATTACGGCCGACGCGGTGACGAGCCGCGGGCTCTTCGACACCCACATGATCGGCGACGATCTGCTCTACGAGGTGCCGCTCGACATGCTGGACCGCGAGATGCTGCTCCTCACGCGCATCGCCCGCACGCCCGACGGGGTCGGTTATGGCGGATCGAAGGCGAACACTTCGACCGTCCGGTGGGAGCGCGTGGGCGACCGAATCCTTCTCCGGCTGGTCAGCTACGACAACTTCGCGGGTGACTCGACCGCGATCGCGGCCGCGGTGCGGAACTCGAACTTCGAGCCGATCATCATGGCCTTCGACATTGAAGTGATGTCGGACGACGGATCGGCCGCGGTCATCGAGGTGACCGACCTGTTCACCGACGATGTCGCGCTGCTGGGGCTCCAGAAGTCGCGTCGCGACGACTTCGGAGTGCGCTCCGTCGACTCGGACCGGACGTACGTGATCAGGGCGTCGTCCTTCCCGCGCAACGTCGAGGTCCGGCGCGTGCTGACGTACAACGCGAACGAGCCTCCCACGAACGAGGCGAGTGGCACGCTGTCCATGGAGATGCACCACTCGATGCTCGTGCTCCCGGATGATCCGATGGAGCCGCGCCTCTGCGACGAGCGCGTCGGCTTCTTCAGCACACGACAGACCGACTACGGGCTCGATGAGCAGCGGGCCGTCGAGACCTGCTACGTGACGCGGTGGCGTCTCGAGCCGAGCGATCCGGCGGCATTCGCGCGCGGCGAGTTGGTCGATCCTGTCCAACCGATCGTGTATTACATCGACCCGGCTACGCCCGCGAAGTGGGTCCCCTACCTCAAGCAAGGAGTCGAGGACTGGCAGGTCGCCTTCGAGGCAGCAGGCTTCAGCAATGCCATCGTAGCGGCCGATGCGCCCGAGGACCCCGACTGGAGTCCCGAGGACGCGCGGTACTCGGTCATCCGGTACCTGGCCTCGGACGTCCAAAACGCATCCGGCCCACACGTGCACGATCCGCGCACGGGCGAGATCCTGGAGAGCGACATCCAGTGGTACCACAACGTGATGAACCTCGTTCGTAACTGGTTCTTCATTCAGACGGCGGCGGTCAACGAAGACGCCCGCTCCGTCAAGTTCGACGACGAGGTCATGGGCGAGCTGATCCGCTTCGTGTCCGCGCACGAGGTGGGCCACACGATCGGGCTCCAACACAACATGCAGTCGTCGGCGGCGTACCCGGTCGAGCAACTCCGGACCCGCTTCACCTGCGAGATGGGCGTGGCCCCGTCGATCATGGACTACGCGCGCTTCAACTACGTGGCACAACCGGGTGACGACGCGTGCCTGATGCCGATGGTCGGGCCGTACGACAAGTTCGCCATCGAGTGGGGGTACCGGCCGTATCCCGGCATGGACCGTTACGCCGAGCTCGAGCCCCTGCGGGACTTCGTGGTGGAGATGCAGGACGACCCGACGTACCTCTTCTCCAGCCCGACCGGCGCCGACCCGACGGCACTCACGGAGGCGATCGGGGACGACGCCATGCGGGCGTCGGACTATGGCGTGGAGAACCTCAAGCGGATCACCCGAGAGTTGGTCGACTGGACGTACCAGGAGGGCGAGGACTACGCGCAGCTGGAGGAACTGTTCAACAACGTCGTAAGCCAGTGGAACCGCTATTCAGGTCACGTCGTTGCGAATGTCGGCGGTGTCGTGCGCACTCGGAAGCGTCAGGGACAGGACGGCGTACCGTACCAGATGGTGCCGCGCGAGAAACAGGCGCGCGCGCTCGAGTATCTGAACCGACAGGTCTTCGCGACGCCGGAGTGGATGCTCGACCCCGACATCTTCGACCGCTTCCAGGGCTCAGGGGCGACCGATCTCGTTCGCGCGCGTCAGGCGTCCGCTTTGAACCAGGTCCTCAATGTCGATCGCATGAAGCGACTCGTCGAGCAGGAGGCATTCCACGGATCCGATGCGTATTCGCTCGGGGAGATGCTCGACGACCTGCGCGTCGGCGTCTGGTCCGAAGCGACCTCGGGCCGAGCGACAGACGCGTATCGGCGCAATCTCCAGCGCGCCTATCTCGATCGGATGAAGGCGCTGATGGAAGACGAGGACGCCCTGCAGACCGACGTCGCTCCTTTCGTGCGGGGCCAGCTCGTGCAGCTTCGGTCCGAGCTCGAAGCGGGCCAGAGCCGTATGTCACATCGTGCCACGCAGCTGCACTTCACGGATGCGATCGCGAGGATCGATGCGGTGCTGGACCCGGCCGCCTAGCCGCGGGCACCGGGCCGACAGCATTCGAACGTCCATCGGGGTCACGGTCCCAGACGGGATGACACTCGCGCTGGGTGCGATGATCGCGCTCATGACCGCGCCGTCGTCCCGGGCGTGCCCGAGACCGAGAGCGTGCCCGAGCTCGTGCGCGAGAACCATGACCAGGTCATCGTGGCTCGAGAACCGGAAGATCCGGATCCTTCGGGAAACGGATACGAGCCGTCCGTTGGAACGGGACACGATCTCGTCGTAGGTACCGGACTCCGCCGTAGACCCCGGGAAATCGCGCGCCAACGCCGCGTTCTGGTCGGCGAGCGCGTCGACGCGCTCGTTGAAGGCGTCGACGTCTTTCTGGATCGAATCGGCGAGCCGCCTCAGGTCCCTTCGCCCGTCATCCAAAGCCCGGAGGGTCCGATCCAACTCGTCCCGACGCCGATCGAGATCGCTCTGCACCGACGGTGGCACCTCACGTTCACGGCTCCACCGTCGCACGTCGTCGTTGTACGCCTGGACCGCACGGTCGTATTCGGCGAGGCCGCGCTCGTATCGCGCGCCCGCCGACTCGTACCGTCGAGAGGCCTCGTCCAGGCGAGTCCTACCCGCCTCGATGTCCCTCCGCTCCCTCTCGACCTCCTGCTCCCGCTCCCGTCGCTCCTCCACCCCGGCCTGCCGCTCGTCGTACTCGAAGAAGAGCGGGGACCCGGCGTCGGCATCGAAGCGGAAGAGGTCGCTTCCGACGGCTCGCTCCCACAGCCGACCCGCATCGCGTAGGGCGCGCGCAGCCGACTCGGTGGAGAGGTCGAAGCGACGATCGATGCCTGCGACGGTCCAGCTCATCGGAACCGCGCACGGCACGTCCGAGCCACCCGCCGAGCTCTGGGCTCGCGCGGGCGTGCCGACGACGGTCGCGGCCGCGGCGGCGATCAGGAACGTGGGGCGGAAGCGACGCATCATCGTCCAAGATCCTCGACGAAGGAGCTGCGTGCAATGAAACGCTTCTGCTAACCGATCAAATACAGCGCCTCCTGACGCGGTCGAAAGAAGCGCCAACCCTCGGGCGTGAGGTAGGCGGGGTCCTCCTGCATCATGAACACGTCCTGGCCGCCCCACTCCGGAACCGGGGTCAGCGTGTTCAGCTCGATCGAGATATAGGAGCCTTCGACCAACACCTGCTGCGCGGCGGCGGTGCTGCCCGAGCTCCGGAAGTCGATGCTCGGCCCGAGACCGTGCCCATGGTTACCGAGCGGGTGCGAGTACACCTGTGCCGTGATCCCGGCCTCCTCCATCTCGGCCATCGTCTCGGCGTAGACTTCGCCGACGGTGCGACCTGGACGCGACGCCCGCAGCATGAGCGCATCCTGGAGGGCGTTCGTGTTGGCCAGCGCGTCCTTCAGCCCCTGAGGGGCGTCCGCCTCACCGGGCTGGAGTACGTAGGCCATCTTCTGCCAGTCGCTGTCGAGGCCCATGTATGAGATTCCGAAGTCGACGTGCACGAGGTCACCGCGCTCGATCACCGTCTCCTCGGGTGCCACCGCAAGGAAGCCGCGCGAAGCGACTCTCTCCATTCCGCGGCGCTGCACCCGGAGATCGGGTTGGAACCAGGTCCGGACGCCAGACGCCCAGAGTGCGTCGTACATGAAGCGACGAACGTCGCCGACCGTCGTCGCTCCCGGCTCGATCACCTGGTCCGAGAACGCTCGTCGCGTAATGTGCTCGGTCAGCGCAACCAGTTGCTCGTAGTGATCCCACTCCTCGGGGATGCGCGTCGCCAGGTATTCGACGATCAGACCTTCGGCCGAGACGAAGCGGCGCTCGGCCTCCGGCCCCATCGCGTCGGCCAGAAAGCGGTAGCTGTCGTGCGCGAGTGACCGAGTCATCCCTCGTCGGCCACCGGTCCCGAGTCCGATCGCGTCTGGCCGGTACTCCTCGTACAGCCCTCTGAGAACGTCGGCGGGGGGCTCGGGATCGACGGGTGATTCGAAGAAGCGGGCAACGGTCTCTTCCCAGTACCCCGTGGCGGCGACCTTGCGCAGGCCGGCCACGCCGGCGTCGATGAAAACGAAGACGTCGCGGCGGCCCGCGTAGGGACGAGCCGGAGCGACGTACTCGGTGAGTGGATCGTCGTTGAACTCCTCGTTCACCACGATCCACATGTCGATGCCTTGGCGGCGCATCATCGGCAGGAGCATGTCGTGGCGTTTCGCGAGCCACTGATCCCGCACGGCCATCTGTTCGGACCAGGTGAGGAGTGATGGAGCGTCCTCTGAGTTCGACGCGCCCAGCTCGGTGAACGGGGTCTCGTTCGCCGAGGTGCAGGCAAACGAAGCCAGGACGAGGACGGCGCAGAGTGCGGTTCGGATCATCGAAGGTGCCGGTTGAGTTGACCGCGAAATCGGGCGGGGGAAGACATCCGCCGCAAGACGATGCCTCACGATCGCAGGGCCGGGAGGTGGCCGACCCATCAGCTGAGCTCAGTCGATAGGCGCGCTGAGCACCGTGTGCTCGGTAATGATCCCGCCTCGGTCCCCGACCTCGATCGAGCCGTAGCGCTCGGCGAAGCAGGCCGGCAACTCCCGGTCTCCCGGCAGCGACAGCCAGAGGCGCAGTAGGTGCCGACGCCGCGCAGGATCGGGCCAGTCGGCGAAGGCCGTACGGTCGTGTAGCTGCGAGTGGTTGTAGACGAATTGCATGTCGCCCGGCTCCAGGCGCATGCGCACGTGGATCTCGGGGTCTTCCGCGAGCGCGTCGAACAGGTCGAGCGCTTCGATGTGCTCAGGCGTAAGGCGGGGAGCGTCCTCGAAACGCTGCGCACTCTCGATGTACTGACGCTGGTAGAAGACCGTGAGCTTGCCCTCGTGCCAATTCAGCACCGGAATCTGCAGATACGGTTTGGCGCCGGGCGGCACCTCGCCGCGTCGGTCGGTCGCGATGGGGTCGAAGAGGCGCTCGAGCAGATCCGGCCGGGCGGCACGCATCCGGTTGTAGATCGTCAGGGCGCTCACCAGCAGCGACATGCCACCCTCCCGGGCGTCCCGGAGGCAGAGAAGCCCGACTGCATCGGCGCTGTCGGTGTGGAAGCTCTGCCGCTCCGCCGTCTGATAGATCCGGGTGTTGGTGTCCTTCGACGTCGCACCCGTGTCACGCACGTGCCCGAGGATATGACCCTGGGCGTTCTGCGAGCGGGCATGGCCGAGGTGCGCACCGATCCCGCAAAAGACGGTGGCCGCGAATCGCTGATCGTAGTCTTCGACGGGAAGCCCCCGCAGCACCTCGAATCCAATGCCGTCGAGCAGCGTCGACCTCAACGCCGAGAGGTGGTCTCCGAAGGAGCTGAGCGGGAAGTCGGCGGCCGTGATTTCACCGACGTCTCGCCCCAACGAGAGGTAGTGTTCGGCCGCGGATTCGAGGTCGTGAATGTCGGCCGGCGAGAGTGCCCTGATCCACTCCTCCGAGCGTTCCTGCATGTCGCGGCCGGTCCAGGCGGCGCGACCCATGAAGCGCTCCGGAAGGTCGTCCAGCTTCTGCATGCAGCCCTCGTCGTTTCTCGGCGGGGTGGTGAACGGATCGGACGGTCCCGGGCGACGCCGTCATCGCGCCGGGACCTCTTGTCGACTGGGTTAGAGTCCACTTTTGTTCATCGACGGTACCATCGAAGCGGCCACCAGCGGAAGAACGGAAGAACTATGGATGGAAGTGTAGAGGGAAGCGGAGGAACGTGCCCGGTCATGCACGGGACGCATACGAACGCCGCGGCGGGAGGCACCTCCAATCGTGACTGGTGGCCCAACCAGCTGAACCTCGGTGTGCTGCGTCAGAATTCTCCGCTGGCCGATCCCATGGGCAGAGCCTTCGACTACGCGGCGGAGTTCGAGAAGCTCGACCTCCAGGCCGTGAAGGAAGACCTCTACGCGCTCATGACCGACTCTCAGGCGTGGTGGCCGGCCGATTACGGTCATTACGGGCCGCTCTTCATTCGCATGGCATGGCACAGCGCCGGCACGTACCGCACGGCGGACGGTCGCGGTGGTGCATCGTCGGGCACGCAGCGGTTCGCGCCGCTCAACAGCTGGCCCGACAACGGAAACCTCGACAAGGCACGCCGGCTCCTGTGGCCCATCAAGCAGAAGTACGGTCGAAGGATCTCCTGGGCCGATCTCATGATCCTGGCCGGAGACTGCGCCATGGAGTCGATGGGCTTCGAGACCTTCGGCTTCGCCGGCGGGCGCGAAGACGTGTGGGAACCCGAACAGGACATCTACTGGGGCGCCGAGAAAGTGTGGCTCGGTGACGAGCGCTACTCTGGCGAACGCGACCTGGCCAACCCACTGGCGGCCGTCCAGATGGGGCTGATCTACGTGAATCCCGAGGGCCCGAACGGTGAGCCCGACCCCCTCGCCGCGGCGACGGACATTCGTGAGACGTTCGCGCGGATGGCGATGAACGACGAAGAAACCGTCGCGCTGATCGCGGGCGGACACACGTTCGGCAAATGCCACGGCGCGGGTGACAAGGCACGGGTCGGGGCGGAGCCGGAGGGCGCGACGATCGCGGAGCAGGGCTTCGGCTGGAAGAACAGCTTCGGCAGTGGCGTCGGCTCAGACGCCATCACCAGCGGCCTGGAGGGTGCGTGGACGCCGAACCCGGTTCAGTGGGACAACGGCTACTTCGACATGCTCTTCGGTTACGAGTGGGAGCTGACGAAGAGCCCGGCTGGGGCGTGGCAGTGGACGCCGACGGATCCGTCGGCAGGCGATCTCGTGCCGGACGCGCACGATCCCTCGAAGCGACACGCGCCGATCATGGCCACCACCGACCTCTCCCTCAAGATGGACCCGATCTACGAGCCGATCTCGAGGCGGTTCCACGAGAACCCGGATCAGCTCGCCGACGCGTTCGCTCGGGCATGGTTCAAGCTGACGCACCGGGACATGGGCCCGCGCTCGCGCTATCTCGGCCCCTTCGTGCCCGACGAGGAGCTCCTCTGGCAGGACCCCGTCCCCCAGGTCGATCACGAGCTGGTAGACTCCGCGGACGTCGCCTCGCTCAAGGGCGAGATCATGGCATCGGACCTTTCCGTTTCCGAGCTCGTCTCGACCGCTTGGGCGTCGGCGTCGACCTTCCGCGGATCCGACAAGCGCGGCGGCGCGAACGGCGCACGCATCTGCCTGGAGCCCGCGAAGAACTGGGAGGTCAATCAACCCGACCAGTTGGCGAAGGTGCTCGAGACGCTGGAAGCGATCCGGAAGGCGTTCAACGACGCGCAGTCCGGCGGCAAGAGGATCTCGCTCGCGGACACGATCGTCCTCGGCGGGTGCGCGGCGGTGGAGAAGGCCGCGAAGGACGCGGGCCACGACGTCGAGGTACCCTTCACGCCGGGGCGGATGGATGCGTCGCAGGAGCAGACCGACGTGGATTCGTTCGCCGTGCTCGAACCGGTCGCCGATGGCTTCCGCAACTACCTCCAGAGCGACTTCCCGGTCACGGCGGAAGAGCTGCTGGTGGACCGGGCACAGCTCCTGACGCTGACCCCGCCCGAGATGACCGCGCTCGTTGGCGGGATGCGTGTCTTGGGCGCGAACTTCGAACAGTCCAGACATGGCGTCTTCACCGATCGTCCCGGGACGCTGAGCAACGACTTCTTCGTGAACCTGCTCGACATGGGCACGGCGTGGACAGCGACCTCGGAAGCCGAGGACGTGTTCGAGGGGCGCGACCGAGAGACGGGCGGACTCAAGTGGACCGGGACGCGCGTGGACCTGATCTTCGGATCGAACTCCGAGCTGCGCGCGATCGCCGAAGTGTACGGGTGCGACGATGCCCGTGAGGCGTTCGTGCACGACTTCGTGGCCGCCTGGGACAAGGTCATGAACCTCGATCGCTTTGATCTGGGCTGAGGCAGGCTGCGCTCCCGACGCATCGCACGCGACGGGGACAAGGGGGTAGTTACTCCAATCGTAGGCGCACCGATCGATCCAGATGGACACCTAGACTCAGGAGGCGAGCTCGTGCCACAAGAACGTGCGGTCCTGGCAGGCGGCTGCTTCTGGGGCATGCAGGATCTGATTCGAAAGCTCCCGGGGGTGAACGCGACTCGCGTGGGATACACGGGCGGTGACGTACCAAACGCCACGTATCGGAACCATGGCACGCACGCCGAGGGGCTCGAGATCCTCTTCGACCCCGATCAAATCTCGTACCGCCGTATCCTGGAGTACTTCTTCCAGATCCACGACCCGACCACCCCCGATCGACAGGGCAACGATCGGGGGCCGTCTTATCGATCGGCGATCTACTATACGAGCGACGAGCAGAAGAGGGTTGCGGAAGACACCATCGCCGACGTGAACGCGTCTGGACTCTGGCCCGGGAAGGTGGTGACCGAGGTCGAGCCGGTGGGTGACTTCTGGGAGGCGGAGCCCGAGCACCAGGACTACCTGGAGAAGGTCCCGAACGGCTATACCTGCCATTTCCCGCGGCCGAACTGGGTGCTCCCCCGACGTCACGCCGAGGTCCCGGGAACGGATTAGGGCGCGCCTATGATCCGAGCGGACAGCTTCACGTTCGACAACAGTTACGCTCTCGAGCTCGAGGGCTTCTACGCCCCCTGGAAGGGCGAGAGCGTGCCCGACCCCCAGATCGTGATGCTCAATCGCGACCTCGCAGAGGAGTTGGGGTTGGACCCGGACGAGCTTGCGAACGAGGACGGAGCAGCGATCCTGGCGGGCAGCGAAGCTCCCGAGGGCGCCGCTCCCCTGGCTCAGGTCTACGCGGGGCACCAATTCGGTGGCTTCTCGCCCCGCCTCGGGGACGGCCGTGCCCTCCTGGTCGGGGAGCTGATCGACCGGCACGGCGTCCGCCGCGATCTGCATCTCAAGGGCTCGGGCCGTACCCCGTTCTCGCGTGGCGGAGACGGGAAGGCGGTGCTGGGACCGGTGCTGCGCGAGTACCTGATCGGTGAAGCTATGCACGCGCTGGGCGTGCCGACGACGAGGGCACTCGCCGCGGTCACCACCGGCGAGCGGATTCTGCGCCAGGACGGCCCCGAGCCCGGGGCGGTCCTCGCGCGGGTCGCAAACAGCCACCTCCGGGTGGGGACGTTCGAGTTCTTTTCGGCACGCGGCGAAACCGAAAAGGTGCGCCGCCTGGCGGACTATGCCATACGGCGCCACTTCCCCGAGTTGGACGAGGACGACCACCGGTACCTGCAGATGTTTCGGAAGGTACGGGATCGCCAGGCCGCGCTCGTGGCCCAGTGGATGTCGGTGGGATTCGTCCACGGGGTCATGAACACCGACAACATGACGATTTCCGGCGAGACGATCGACTACGGCCCGTGCGCGTTCATGGACGGCTACGATCCGGCGGCCGTGTTCAGCTCGATCGATCACAGGGGCCGCTATGCGTACGGTAACCAGGCGGCCATCGCGCAGTGGAATCTGGCTCGATTCGTCGAGACGCTGTTGCCGCTCATCGACCCAAACGACATCGACCACGCCATCGAGGTGGCGACCGAGGAGGTCGAGGCGTTCGGTCCGGTCTATCAGCGCGCCTGGCTCGAGAGAATGAGCGCGAAGCTCGGCGTGGATCGTCCGGAGGAAGGCGATCGGGATCTGGTGGAGGAGCTGCTCGGAGTCGTGCACGCTCACGACGTCGACTTCACGTCCCTCTTTCGCCGTCTCGGCGAGGCCGCGCGGGGCGACCCCCGGCCGACTCGCGCCCTGTTCGTCGACCCGACCACCTTGGACGCGTGGCTCGGGACGTGGCTCGAGCGGCTCGTGCGCGAGCCCGGCACGGTGGGCGCTCGGGCCGATGCGATGGACCGGGTAAACCCTGTCTACATCCCTCGTAACCACAAGGTCGAGGAGGCCCTCGACGCCGCCACCGCCTCCGACCTCGAACCGTTCGAACGGCTCTTGACCGTGATCGAGCGACCCTTCGAACGGCGGGCGGGCCTCGAGGCGTACGAAGTGCGTGCCCCGGAAAGCTTCGGCCCCTATCGAACGTTCTGCGGGACCTGAGCAGACCACCACATCGATCTCGGACGGAGTCGGCCGCCCGCGCTGCTCTGGAGTCTCGGTCCGTCAGCGCCGAAGCGGCTGCCCGATGAGTCGAGAGGGATCAGCGCCCGGCTTGGGCACGTACTTGTCGATCCAGGGGCCTCCGAATTGGGCGACATACAGGTTTCCCTCGGAGTCCACGCTCATTTGGTGCGGGAGCGAGAAACCTCCGCACGCCCCGGAGTGGTCGGGATCGAGCCCCGCCTCGGCGATCGCCGCATCGTCCGAGCACGTGAAGCCTGGTCGGCCGAGTGAAGACGCCTCCCCGTACGTGCCGAAGTAGTCCAACAACCGACCCTCCATGTCGTACTTGAGGATCCGATTCAGCGTCGCGTCGAGGACCCAGACGAAGTCGTTGACGTCGATCATGATCGCGACCGGATCCCAAATGTCCGGCCATTCGTCGAGGAACGTTCCGTCTTCCGTGAAGATCTGGATCCGGTGGTTCCTGCGGTCGGACACGTAAATACGATCCTCCCGATCGACCGCGATGCCGTGGATCAAGTCGAACTGCCCGGGGCCGCTCCCCACCGAGCCGAACTCCGACTGCGACTCACCCTGGGCGTTATAACGGACGACACGACCGTTCTGGTAGCCGTCGCCCAAGAGGAAGTCGCCGTTGGGGAGGAAGGCGAGGACCGCGTTCTGACCGAAGTCGAGCGGGCCCGGATTCGGATTGTCACGCGGGTCGGGTCCACCCTCGCCGAAGACCGGATTCGGGTCTTCCATGCGCAAGAGCAACTCGCTCCCGTCGTTGCTGAACTTGAGGATCGCCTCGTGCACGCCGTTTCCGCCTCGCTCGTCGACCCACACGGCCCGCTCGGGATCGTAGGGATCGATGTAGATCTGGTGGGGGCGGTTGAAGAGCGAATCCCACTGCGCCCAGTTCTCGGTGATGTGCCCGTCGCGATCGACCGCCACGAGGAAGTTGCGGTTACGCTCGTTTTCCTCGCCGGGTCGGGCCTGTACGCGTTCGTCGCCCCACATCACGACGAGGATTCGATCCGGCGTGTCGGGCCACACCCCGGCTGCGGACCCCCAGGTCCAAATCGAATCGTGGTCGGGTGCCGGCTTCCACCACCCGGGGACGACGTCGTACGGGCCGCTCCGGTCGTCTCCGCCTTTCGCCGCCGAGCCGAGCCGCGGGCTCGGCGCCTCGTTTTGGCAGGCCGACGCAGCGATGGCCACGACCAGGGTCATGCTCGCCGTGATCGCCTTAAGCGTCATGTTCCGACCTTCCTGATCGTCTTGAGCGTCATGGTCCGACCTTCCTGATCGTGATCTCCTGCCCTCCCTGACGCACGATCAGCCCGTCGACCTCACCGTCTTGGTCGAAGATGAATTCGAGGGTGGCCGCCACGGACCTCGGTGAGAAGCGCGTCTCGGTCTCAGGGAAGACCTGGAGCTTCGCCTCGCCATCGGGACGGACGAACAGCCCGCCGTCCTCGACAGTGACATTCAGACGACCGACGCCCTCTCCCTCGAAGATCCCGACGTAACGCTCGAGCACCGAGGCGTCGACGTCGATGTATTCCTTCTCGACCGCATCATAACCGCGAGGAAGCTCGTCCAACGTCAGGTCCCACTCGTACGCCTCCTGGATCCGACGGCTGACCTCGGACAGCACGGCACCACCCCGGTCGGCGTTCGTCATGATCACCAGCCCGTACCCATGGAGGCGGTGGGCCATCATCGTGGCACGAAAGCCCCAATTCGACCCTCCATGGCTGAAGTACCAGCCTCGGCCTCGCCGCGCGATCGCGAAACCGATGCCGAAGCCGCCGACCCCGACCGGCGTGAGCATTTCGAGCGCGCTCGATCGATCGAGGACACGGTTCGATTCGCCCCGTACCGACTTCTGCATCTCGATGAGGAGCCGGGCCAGATCGGATGGCGTCGTCCAAAGGCCTGCAGCGGCCTGTTCCGGATAGACATGCCATTTCGGCCCCTGGGGAGCTCCCTCCCCGTCGTGCGCACGAGCTGCGTTACGGTCGCGCTCGGCGTCGAGCGGCTGGTCGTACGTGCTACGTTCCATTCCGATCGGATCGAGTACGACATCACGCATGATATCCGCGAAAGCACGACCGTGGGCGTCGGCCAGGGCCTGCTGCATGAGCGTCACGCCCCCTCCGGAATACTCCTCCCCCGTGTAGGGAGGCCGCTCCATGAAGAGAGGGCCCACGTTCGAGGACTCGTGACCGTCGAGAATCTGCACGACCGACGGGATCGTCGCGCCAGGGTCGTAGCCAGGGAAACCGAACCCGTCGCCGAGGCCTGATGTATGGCTCGTAAGCGAGCGGGGCGTGACCGGGTATCGGTCGGTGAATCCCGCACCGTCGAGGGTCCACGAGGTGAGGATCTCGTTGATGTCGGTGTCCAGACCGAACATCCCGTCCTGGACCGCTCGCATCACGGCCATCGCGGCGACGGGCTTGGATATCGATGCCGCCTGGAAGAGGGTCTCCGTGTCGACCGGGGCACCGCTCTCGACGTCCGCGATGCCGTACCCCTTCGCCCAGTGGATCTCGAAATCGCGAATCACGGCGACGCTCACGCCCGGAACGCCGAACTCCTCCATGAGCTCGGTGATGGTGAGCCCGCCGACCTCCGCCGGCCCGGCGGTCGACTGAGGCCCCTCGACAGCCGCAACGTACTCCTCCACCGATCGGTCCTGAGCGCTCAGCGGTGCGGCGAGAACCGCCGCGGCCAACAGGAGCATCGGCTTCACCTTCGGTTGTCCCATCGACCCTCCTCCTACCGGCGTGGCATCCCGGGAATCGTCATGAGCGGTGCCCCACCCGCCAGATGCGCGGCGTGTCCGCCGACGTTCCGCTCGTTCTCCGTCATCACGGCGAGCGGAAAGCCGCCCTGGAAGAAGATGCCGTGTCGGAGCGCCATGATCTCCCACTCGTCCTGGTCCGTGACGGCGACGTCCGGATCGAGAAAGAAGGCGAGCGCAGCCTCGACGGCGCTCCGTGTGTCGGACGCCTCGGGCGACGCGAGCACGTCGGCCACCACCTCGAGAAGCATGCTCAGGTTGTCCCAGATCATCGCAGACTCCGGGCTGAGCCAGATGAGGCCCGGCGCGATCGCGGGCGCCAAGGGGATCTCGCTCGGAAAGGCCTGAGGGGCCTCACCTTGGCTGAGCTTTCCGTGGTAGCGGGTGGTCACGGTGTCGACCCCGGCCGCGCGCTCCGGACCGGGAGGCGAGTCGATCAGCGGCTCCGTGACCGCCAGCCGCAACCAGTGACCCGCCCAGATGAAACCGTCGAGCTCCCCGTAGCCGGTGCGAAAAGCCAAAGCGTAGGGATGACCGTAGAGGATCTCCATGTCTTTCGGGACCGCCGGGAGCGCGACCTCGGGCCGGCTCCGGTACCGTGTCACCGCGTCAGCCAGGGCCGCGCTCCGATCGACCACGTCCGGGTCCGCGAGAATGGACAAGGTCTCACGCTGGAACGCCTGCCCCCTCCGAACGACCTCCGCGCCCCGGGCCCCCAGCACGGAGAAGTTCGCATCGGTCGCGGTGCCACCGGCGGTCGCCTTCCCCCCGCTACTGACCAGGGTCGTGAGGCGCTCGACCAATCGGGACTCGAAGCCGGGCGTCGCGGCCGTGTCGCCACGCGCTCGCACCGCTTCGCCCTCGCGGGCGAGCTCGTCGAGAAGGACGCCGTGCGCCGCCTCCAGACGAAGGACCAGATCGTGGAGCGCGGGTTGGCGCTGTTGCAGGATGGCGGCCCGTCCCGCGTCGAACGCTTCTTGTCCGGCCACCGGCGGTGCGGCCACCGGTGCGAGCGCGAGCGCGGCGAGAATCGAGAGCGCGGTCCGACCGTGCATGCGAGTCGAGCGTCCTGCCAAGAAGTCGTCTGGTCGAGGGAGTGAGGCATCATGGTCAGAGCGGCCCCCGACAGCAACCGGGCTCCCGCCGCCCCGAGCGGACGCCGACCGGATGGTGTCACTTCACTCCTTTCGCTCCGTCGCACAATCCTTCACACTATGTCCCGACTCGACGAGGCGACCAGTGAAGGAGGACCGAGTTGCGAACACGGAAGACCCCCCTTGCCGTCATCCTCGGGTGTGCGGCATTCCTTCCCCTCGGGGCCGACGCCCAGGACTGGACCCGGCGGGAGTATCCGCTGGCTCCACCCAACGCGAGCGGGAATTTCGTCGCACCCTACTTCGACGGCTTCTACCAGAACCCCGACGGCACCTACACGATGTCGTTCGGGTTCCTGAACCGAAACGACGAGGATCTGATCGAGATCCCGCTCGGGGCGAACAATTTCATCGAGCCGGCCGAGTACGACGGGGTTCAGCCTACCACCTTCCCCGTCGTGCGCTACACGGGGTTCGGAGGTCCGCGTGAGCGCGGCGTCTTCGGCGTCGTGGTCCCCGCGGATTTCGAGGGGGACGTGTGGTGGACGGTCCGCACGAACGGCTACGAGACCAAGGTGCCCGGTCGTCTCGAGTCCCCTGGCCCCCTCATCAAAGGGGCGTACGAGCTCAGCACCGGCACCATGGCGGCAGGATCGATGCGTCCCGCCATTCAGTTCCGGGAAGACGGCCCCCGTGTTTTCGGCGTTGAGGGCATCTGGTATCCCGACACGCTGACCACCACGGTCGGCGAGCCCGTCGAGGTGCGTTTCTGGACATTCGACCGGGGCGAGCGTGAGCTCGGCTGGGTCAACATGACCCTCTGGAAGTACCAGGGACCCGTGGGTGCGGAGATCTCGTTCGAGTCACTGACGGAGGCGCCGGCCGGTGCGCCGCCGGTACGGGGAGCGGCGCGGAGACACGGACCCGGCCCCGTCGCCTTGCGGGAGTCGGTCCTGATCCCCACCGACGGACCGGACGCGAATCAAGGGCGCTTCACCGCGACGTTCGATACGCCGGGCCAGTACGTCATCCGGATTCGGATCGATAATTTCCGCGCCCCCGACAGCTCGCCCGGAAATCAATGCTGTTGGTCGAACGGATACGTCGTCGTGAGCGTGAACCCGCAGTAGAATATATGATTGCACTAAGGGCACGGCCCGCGTCGGCCATGTCCGCAGGCGTTCGGAGAGGAGGCTGACCATGAAGGTGTCCACCCATCGCGCGGGGTCGCGAATCGTCGCGACGAGCGTGCTGGCCCTGCTCGTGACTCTGGCGAACGGTCATGAGCGTCCCCTGGCGGCGCAGCAGACCGCCGGACCGAGCGCCGACGCGGCGCCGGCCGTGACGTTCACCAGGGACGTCGCGCCCATCCTGCAGGAGAACTGCCAGGTCTGTCATCAGCCGGGCGCCATCGGACCGATGTCGCTCATGACATACGACGATGTTCGACGCTACGCGCGTCGTATCTCCCGGATCGTCGAGGCGAGGGACATGCCGCCGTACCAGTATGACGCGGACGTCGGGATCCAGAAGCTCAAAGAAGACTGGCGCATGAGCGACGAGCAGATCCAGACGATCATCCAATGGGTGGCCGCCGGATCGCCGGAAGGCGACCCGGCCGATATGCCTCCGCCGATCGACTGGCCCGATCCTGCGGAGTTCCGCCTGGCCGAGCGCTTCGGTCCGCCCGACGTGATCATCCGCTCCGATCCGTATGACGTGCCCGCCATCGGCCAGGACCGATGGTGGAGACCCGTTGTCCCGACGGGAATCACCGGCGATCGGTGCATCATGGCGATCGAGACCAAGCCCTCGGTGGAGGGACGAGCCGTTGCGCACCACGCGAACTCGTCCTTCCGGGTCGACGGTGAGTCGGCGGGTCGGCTCTCGGAGTATGCACTCGGCAAGGTCGGTGAGATCGTGCCGGAGGGAGCGTGCCGGAAGGCGCCGGCCAACTCCGAGGTCGTCTTCGACATCCACTATTGGCCGAACGGCGTCGATCTCGTGGACGACCAGGTCGAGGTCGGAATCTGGCTGCACCCCGAGGAATACGAAGGGACCTACGATCAGACGTTGACTCTGTACTTCCTCCAGGGCGGGCGGGGCTACGACATCCCGCCTCATGGGACCCTCATGACCCAGGGCTTCCATACGTTCGACACGCCGGTCCGGATCGACAGCTGGCAGCCACATGGACATACCCGACTCGTGGCGATGTCCGTCGAGATCCTCCGTAAGAACGGCCGCAAAGAGATGGTGAGCATGGTGTCCAATTGGAGCGCGCTCTGGCACCACAGCCACCTCTACGACGATGACGTGGCGCCGCTGCTCGAGGTCGGGGACCAGCTGATCCTCACGGGTTGGTACGACAACACCGAGAACAACCGGTACAACCCGGACCCGGACCAGTGGGTCGGCATCGGCGACCGGACCGCCGACGAGATGTCGCACGCGTGGATCGCGGTGACGCATCTCGACGAGCAGGGCATGGAGAGAATCAAGGCCGAGCGGGCCGCACGGCTCGTCAGCGAACGGCCGGGCGGGTGAAGTAGTCGGACGCCGTCCCGATCCAGTCGAGAAGACCCCGTCCGAGGCCTCGGGCGGGGTCTTTTTTTGGTCCACAGTGCATGGACCTCCCAACGGCGACGCATCCGCAAGGGGCCGTCCCCGCGATCCGGATACCGACCCCGCGACTACTCCGCCCGGAGTGCGACCGCAGGATCGATTCGGAGCGCTGCGCTGAGCGGTACTCCGATCGCGAGCGCGACCGCGATCAGGAGCAGGCCGATTCCGGCCGCGAGCGAGGCCGGATCGGTGGGCGCCACGCCCCAAAGGAGGCCCTCAACCAGCCGCGTCGCCCCCAGCGCACCGAGGAGGCCGACGCCGAGTCCGATCAGCACCGTTCGACCGATCGGCCCGAGCACGGCCTTGGCGACCGACCGTCCGTCGGCTCCGACCGCCATGCGAATTCCGATCTCCCGTCTGCGTCCGGCGATCGCCAGGGCCATGACGCCGAAGACGCCCGCGGCGGACATCAGGAGCCCGAGCGCCGCGATCACGGCGAAGAGCTCGGCGTTCATCCTCTGCGTGTACAGCTCGCCACGCACGACGTCCCGATACGAGAGCACGTTCACGATCGCGATCTGTGGGCTTACGGCGCGCAGCTCTCGCTCCATCATGTCCACGGTCCGCGCCGGGTCGTCGCGGACCTTGAGAAGGAGGGCGTTGCCCGGCCGGGAGTAGTGCTGCGGGAGCGAGAAGTATGCGGTCGGCCCCGGGTCGGCGAGGAGGGTCACCAGGCTCGCGTCACGAACGACCCCCACGACCTCGAAGCTTCGGTCGGGGGCGTCGTTGGTTTCGGGCCACACGAGCCTTCGCCCGACCACGCCCCCCTCTTGACCCGCGAGCCGCGCGGCAAACGACTCGTTCACCACGACCACGCCGTACGCGTCGACCGTGTCCGTCGCGAGGAGCGTGCGCCCTTCGCGGACCTCCATGTCCATGACCTCGAAGTAGCCGGGCCAGACGCGCGCAACCGCGGTACTCACCGGATCGCCCCCTTCGTCGCGCATCAACGGCTGGTTCGGATGTCCCGAGAGCGGCGCGTTCTCAGACACGGTCGCCGCCTCGACCCACGGAAGCTCCTCGAAACGACGTATCAAGCCCTCGAAGAACGCGTGACGGTCGGAAATCGGAATGCCCATGCTACTCGTGCTCACGTAGCTTGCGATCGTTTGGGTCGTGTCGAAGCCGGGGTCTCGTGCGCTTGCCGACTCCAGCGTGCGTAGGACGAGCGCGGCTACGAACAGGAGCACGACGCAAATCGCGATTTGCGCCGATACGAGCAGCTCTCGTAGCCCGGGAAACCGCTGGACTCCGCCTGCCGCTTCGCCCCGGACGCCCAGTGCCGCAGCGGGGCTTCGCTCCGACGCGCGAAGCGCCGGCACCAGGGCGGCGGCGGCGCCGGTCGCCACGGCCGCGAGGACGGCAAAGAGTACGACGGTCGGGTCGACGATGATCTCGCGAGACACGTTTTCGCCCCACACGCTCGGTCGTGCGAAGTAGGAGCTCAGCCTTGCGCTCGCCGGCGCCGCCAGCATCAGAGCCAGGACGCCGGCAGGGACGGACAGGAGAAGGCTCTCGGTGAGGAGCTGCCGAATGACGCGACCCCGCGAGGCCCCCAGAGCACCACGAATCGCGATCTCACTCTGCCGTCGCGCACCGGCCGAGAGCATCAGGTTCGCCACGTTGGCGCACACCAGCAGCAGCAAGAACCCCGCGGCGGCCACGAGAACGCGCGTGGTCGAAGCCTCTTCATCACGGGCCTCGGGGCGGATCCACGTCGCGCGCTCCAGGACCAACCGACGACTTCGGTCAGCCAACGGAGCCTCTGCATCGAGGCTTCGAGCGAACGCATCGAGCGCGTCGCCGACCGCCGCGCCGGAGGTCCCCTCGTCGGACCGCACGATCGGGATCACGCCCCCGACCTCCCGGTTCGACCGGGTCTCCGGGCCAGGCCGGTAGACACGCCAGAATTGCTCGAAGGGGAGCCAGAACTGCGGTCGGGAGCCAGCGCTCGAGCCGAGGAAAGCGGGGCCCGCTACGCCGGCGATCGTGTAGGGCTCGTTGTTGAGGAGAATCGTCCGACCGGGAACGCTCGGATCGGCGCCGTAGCGCCTCACCCAATAGTCGTGGGAGAGCACGGTGGCCGCGGGCGCGCCAGGACGGTCGTCGTCTGGACTCAGCCCGCGCCCCACGGACATCTCGACCCCGAGGAGTTCGAAGAAGCTCCCGGATACCGCTTCGCCCTCCGCTACTTCGGTGAGGTCGTCATGACGCACGGATGCGAAGAAGGGGCTCGGCCCGATGCCCGTAACGGCGAACGGCACGCCCAAGGAGGCGAGATCGTCGAAGTCCGGGATGGACAGCGCACCCCAGAC
>JAOTVL010000181.1 GCA_029863525.1 Gemmatimonadota bacterium | reverse complement strand
ACGTTGACCCAAAACAGCAACCGGAACGAGATGTCGAGGTCCAACGCGACGAGGGTTTCGACCCCGGGGCGGAGCACCTTGACCACCACGTCCCGCCCGTCGACGCGCGCCCGATGAACCTGCCCGAGGCTGGCGGCCGCCACGGGGTCGTCGTCGAACGTGTCGAACACATCGGTCACCGGGGCGCCGAGCTCGGTCTCGATGACCCGACGGATGTCGTCGGACGGATGTCCCGGGACTCGATCCTGGAGCTTCCCGATCTCGGACAGGTACGGCTCGGGGAGGATGTCGGCGCGTGCGCTCAGAAGCTGGGCGATCTTGATGAAGGTAGGGCCCAACCGGCCGAGTTGTGCCGACAACCGCTCCGCCCGTCCTCGATGGTGCTCGGCCGAACGACTCGCCGGTCGCCCGAAGAACCCCCAGGAGCGCCGGTCTCGCAAAAACGCGAGAGCGAAGGGGGTCAGCCGCCAAAACACGGTGACCGTGCGACGGAGCCGTCTCACGAAGCCGGCATCACCGTCGGAGGTCGCTCGCCCGCCTATGCCGGTGCTCCGGCTCACGCCAACGTCAGTTGGCGAGGAGAAACTTCGAGGCGAGACCGAGGAGGAGGAAGAAACCGCACAAGTCCGTGAGCGTGTGAACGAAGACCGAAGAGGCTACCGACGGATCTACCCCGATACGGTCCAGAGTTGCGGGCACGAACGCGCCGGCGAAGCCCGCCACGATCTGATTGACCCACATGGCGAGCATGACCACGAGCCCGAGCATCGGGTCGCCCTCCACGAGAAGAGCGAGAAGGGCGATGCCCACTCCGAGCACTCCGCCGATCACGAGGCCGATCAGAATCTCCTTCAAGACGAAGCCACGCGCGCTTCCCGACCCCTCCACCGCGAGCCGCCGGATCGTGATCGCGAGTGACTGCGTTCCCGAGCTTCCTCCCATGGCGGCGATGATCGGTGCGAGGAAGGCGAGCGTGATGATCTGGTCGATAACCTCTTCGAACATCAAGATCACGGACGCGGCAGCCGACGCCGTGAGCAGGTTCAGCGCGAGCCAGGGAAGGCGCACCCGTACCGACTGCGTCCATCGGTGTCGAAGCTCGTCCTCGTCGCTGACACCTGCCAAGCGGAGAATGTCCTCGGTCTGCTCGGCCTCGATCACGTCGATGACGTCGTCGAAGGTGATCCGGCCGAGCAGGATCCCTTCCGGGGAGACGACCGGAATGGCCGCGAGGTTGTAGCGTGCGATCAGGCGACCGACCTCCTCCTGATCCTCTTCCGGGCCGACGGTGGCGACCAGATCCTCGACGATCGCGGCGATCTTGCTTTCGGGATCGGCGATCACCAAGTCGTCGAGGCGCAGCGTCCCGAGGAGCCGCCGCGCGTGGTCGACGACGAAGACGGTATAGAAATCGCCGACCTCTCGGCCCTGGAGCCTCACCTGCTCGAGCGCCTCCGCGGCGTTCAGCGTACCCCGCACGGCCACCAGGTCGGTGGTCATGAGTCCGCCGGCGGTATCCTCGTCGTATCGGAGGAGGTCGATGAGCTCTTCGGCGGTCTCGCCGGGGAGGGCGTCGAGGATCCGTTGTTGCCCCGCAACGTCGAGCTCGCCCATGAGGTCCGCGGCATCGTCGTCCGCGAGCTCCTCGATAAGCTCCGCTCCCTTCTCCGGCGTCAGGGCGGCGAGCAGATCGCTCCGGTGCTCGCCCTGCTCCATCTCGGCGAGCGTCTCGGACGCTTGCTCCGTTGGCAGGATCGAGATCAGCCCGACTCGCTGCGCGTCGTCCAGCCCCTCGATGATGTCGGCCACGTCCGACGGGTGTAGGTCCGCGACCTGGGCGGCGGCTTCCTCGTACTGCCCGTCTTCGACCAAGGCCTCGATCCGCGCCCGGTTCACGTCCTTCTCGTCTTGGACCGTGCTCATTGGGCGTTCCGAGGGGTGTGAGAAGTCGGGTCAGACTCGCGGCCTCGGAAGATCCCGGACACGGGGATACGAAGCAAGATCGTCTCCCGCGCTCCCCCGGCGGGGTCAGCGACCCGACAACGCTTCGACCAAGAGACGTTCCTGAAGGCGGTACATCAGGCAGGCCGTGCGCTCCTCTCCCTCGGGGTGATCATGCCCGAGCACGTGCAGCGTGCCATGAATGGCGAGACGGCAGAGCTCTTCATCGAGGTCGATCCCCAACTCCGTCGACTGCCGCTCGGCCTGCTCGACCCCGACGTAAACGTCGCCGACGATCGACCCGTCGTCGCCCAAGGAGAACGCGATGACGTCAGTGGGTCGGTCTTCACTCAGGTACTCCCGATTGAGGGCCCGGATCTCCGGATCGCGAAGGAGCGTCACCGAGACCTCGGAGGGTCCTGCTGCCTCGCTCTCCAGCGTGTGGACGACGGCCGACCGAAGGAGTGCCTCGGGCGCACCTTCGAAGTCCCCCACGTTGACGATCACGCTCGGGTCCTGCGAACCCGTCACCCCGGCGACCGCCCCTCCGAGTCCCCTTCGAGCGCTTCGGCGGGCGCTTCTTGGCGCGAATCCGCACGGGAGCGGGCCGGGGGCATCGGCGCGGGCTCCGCAGCGCCCCCGCTCGTCCCGTCGTCGCTCGCACCGCGGGCCAACTCGCTCTCATCCGCGCCCTCCCCCTCGCCGGCAATGCCTCCTTCGCCGTCCGTCGGCTCGACACCTCTGGCTTCGGTGAGGTGTCGCGTCTCGGGGTACTCGATTCGGCGGTGCACCACGCCTCCGAGGATCTTCACGAACTGTCCCTTCACGCGCGCGATCTCTCCGAGCGTCAGCGGACTCTCGTCGAGTTGCCCATCCGCGAGCTTCCCGGAGACCACCATGTCGATGAGGTCTTGGACCCGCTCGGGGGTCGGGTCCCGCATCGCGCGAGTCGCCGACTCACACGAGTCCGCGAGCATCACGATCGCGGTCTCCTTGGACTGCGGTTTGGGACCAGGGTAGGAAAAACGGGACGCGTCCACCGGTTCCTCGGACTCCTCGCGCGCCTTCTCGTAGAAGAAGCCAATCCGCTGGGTACCATGGTGCTCTAGGATGAATCGGATCACCACGTCGGGAACACCCGCCTCCTGCGAGAGCCGAACGCCTTCGGTCACATGCTCGCGCACGATCGATGCCGACGTCTCCGGCTTGAGCTTGTCGTGCGGGTTCCGGCTGGTCGGCTGGTTCTCCACGAAATAATGAGGCTTCAGCATCTTCCCCACATCGTGGTAGAGGACGCCGACCCGACAGAGAAGCCCGTTCGCGCCGATCTCCGACGCGGCCGCCTCGGCCAGGTTCGCCACGTTGATCGTGTGCGCGTAGGTGCCCGGGGCCTCCATCGAAAGCCGACGGAGAAGCGGACGCGTCGGGTCCGCCCATTCGAGTAGCGTCTGATCGGTCGTGATCCCCGTCATGAGTTCGAAGACCCATAGGAAGCCGACGGCGAGAAGGGCCGACACAGTGGCATTTCCGGTCAACGCGAAGCTCGCCTGCAGCACTTCGACGAGAGGGCGCGACGTCGCCAACCCGTACGCCAAGAGGACCGTGATCCCCGCCGCGACGATGATCGCGATCGACACCCAGGTCTCCGAGCGGCGACGGACCGCGCGCACGCTCATCGCCGCGGCAGCGCCGGTGCCCATGACCATCAAGACGGTGCCGTAGTCCGCGGAGAACGGCGCAAGCGTCCCCGTGATCGCCGCGAGCACCAGCACCAGAAGCAGCGACGTTCGCATATCCCAAAGCACGGCGACCGGGAGTGCCACGAACGCGATGGGGAGCCATTCGTGGGCCAGCCCGGCCTGGTGGATCCCGCGCGCCGCTCCGAAATACGCGGCGCACAGGAGCGAGAGCAGTAGGAGCCAGCGGTAGTTGGCGTAGATCTGCGGGCGACTGAAGAAGATCAGCAGCCCGAAGATCGATAGGAGCAGGAACGTCAATAGGCCGGTGCCGAAGAGCGCTCCGAACAACGGTTGCTCCGACTCGAACATCCCCGCGTCTCGAAGCGCAGCCTCGTAGGCGGTGAGGCGTTCGAGCGTCTCTGCCTCGATCGGGTCCGCGACTCGGACGATCGCCTCGCCCTGGAGAACGTCGGCCTTCGTCAGCGGCACAGAGCCACGGGCGGCCTCTCGACGCTCTTCCGTGGCCACGATGTTCGGCACCAGGCTGTACTCCAGGTGCGAGATGAGGATCAGCCGCAGGAGGTCTTGTGCGTCCGGAGGTGATCCGGGGGGCAAAGACAGCACCGATTGAGCGAAGAATTCGCGCGAGCTGATCACCTCATCGACGGACCGACTCACTTCGGTGTCGGCATCCGTCCGCACATAGATCACGTCGGTCGTGACCTCCGACAGCTCCGCCGGGTCCGCCATGCCGTCCGGAATGATCTCGCGCGCCGAGGTCTGTGCAGCGGTCCGCAGTGCGTTGCGCCGCGTATCGTCCAGAATGAGACCGAGTTGCGACGCGCTCGCGGTAATCCGCCCTTCGGCGAGTATCCGGGTTAGCGCCGCCGTGTCTCCTGCGGAGGCCGCCGTGTCGAGCCGTGCGAAGAAGCGTCCGACGCGCGCCACGACCGAATCGGCCGCGCCCGCCCGCTCGTTGAAGGTGGGAGGCACAAGCTCCGCGGCTTCCTGGCGTTCGCGCTCGAGGTCCGTGGCGGTTTTGGGCACGCTGAACGGGATCTGCGCGATCACGTCTTCGGAGGCGACTACGCCTTCGGAGTATCCGGAGAGCTCGGTGACCTCGGTCGGCGGGAAGAACACGGTGACCAGAATGGCG
>JAOTVL010000063.1 GCA_029863525.1 Gemmatimonadota bacterium | reverse complement strand
GCCTCACCGACGGAGTCGACGATCCAAAGCTCGGATTCCGGCGTGGCGGGTAGCCCCGTCACAGACGGGACTCGCTCACGTCGTGAGGCGTCTCGATCCGGCCATTCCCTAGCGAGAGGCTGGAAGCGTGAAGCTCAGCCCCCACGGCTCGTCCCCACCGACGGCGATCGTGGGGGAGATGCGAACCCACCCCACGGAAAGCTTCCGTACCAGGATCGCAGTGGCTGTGCCGCCGATCAGTCCGAAGAAGACCATCCCCTTCTCCTGATCGGACTTCTTCTGCCTCGCGGCCAACACGTCGGGCTCGTATCGCTGCTCTCCTGTCGAGCACGTGATATTCGAGTCGCTGACGAGACATCCCTGGACACGACCGAAGCCGATCGTCGGACCGAACGCGTGGCCGGCGGCCGCGAACGCCGCGCCGCCGATCACGCCGCCGGCGATCGTGCGGAGGTTCAGGCGTGATTTCGGGAGTCGGCGCTCGATCGTCACCTCCTCGAGGTTCATCGTATGGCGGACCAAGGGTGCCGGATCGCAAATGGGCGCGTCGCCATGCATCTCCCCCGCCCGGCATCGAGGCGCGGAGCGTGTCACGACGGTCATGACCGGTCCGGAGATGTTGAGCACCGTGCCCACCATGACACCGTCCACTCGGATGGAGTCACCGGCCGAAAGGCGCGCCTCCTCCTGTGCCGCGACGGTCCCCGCGTGAAGAAGAAGGAGGAGCGCACCGGTCACGAAGACGCCGCCGGGGAGGGACCCCACCCCGGGGTGTCGAAGCGATATATGCAAGAGCGTGGAGGGCCTGTTCGTTGGGGTGCCGCGCAGGTCGCGCGGCAGTCAGAGTGTACCCCATAGACAAACGAGGGCCGGCATTGGTTGACGATTCATGCCGATCAGGAGATTCCTCGCCGCCTTCCGGCGCCGTCTGCCTAGGCGACGGCCGCCCCCGGAACCGCGTTCAGGCCTCGGAACGAGCCCGTCGGGCCCTCCGGTAAACGAACACACCCAGGCCGAGCGCCGCGACGAGGGCCACGACGGCGGCAACGATCACGAGAAGCTTGAGCGCCATCGCCAACAGGCCCATGACCCAGGCCGCGATCGGCACCATGAGGATCTTGAGTGCCTCGAGGAGCAAGAACCCGATGATCCCGGTCGCTGTGAGTCCCGCTGCAAACCTCATCATTCGAATTCACCCCTGCACTGGTTCGTCCCGCGCACTGCGCTCGCGCATCCGCTGTTCTTCAGGTCCTACGCGAAGGTACCACCCTCGGTTTCAACCGGCACGGATTTTCGGGGCATCGAGGGTCAGATCTCCACCCATACGCCCCCTGGGCCCGCATTCACGATGCGGCTCGCGCCGAGCGTCGATTCCTGCGTCCAGCACCCGTGGATATGGCCACACACCACCAGCTGCGGCTTCGTTCGTTCGATGGTCCTCAGCACTGAGCGACTGCCGAGGTGCTCACCACCGGCCGTGTCCACATGGCCGAAGGGAGGCGAGTGTGTCACCAGGACACCGCCCGAGGGGCAATCCGCCAGCAGGCGTTCGGCCTCTTCCTCGCTCAGGTCGAAGCTCCACGACCCGAACGGCGTGGTCGGGACCGCTGCACCCAACCCCCAGAAGTCGACCCCGTCGACTCGGCACCCCGACCCGTGGAGAACGCGGGCTGCCGGCCACGCGCGGCACGCTTCGACGAGTTCCGCATCGGACTCCCCGTTCCCAGGAACGAGAACGGTGGGGCAGGATACGTCGGCCAAGACACCGACGGTTTCTCGAAGCCCTTTCCTCATGACCGCGAGGTCGCCCGCGACGACCAACACGTCCGCCTCCGCTGACATCTCGACCAATCGGTGAGCCGCCGCGCGGTCGCAGTGGATATCGCTGCACAACAGGAGCTTCATCGGGGCTCGTCTCCCGGCTCGTGAGTGTGATAAGGGAATCGAAGCTCCGCGACGATCGGTCGGTGGTCCGAGGCCAGAGGCTCGTCCAGGACGTGGTGCGCGAGGACGTCGACGAAGTCTGACCGGCGAACGAGCACGAAGTCGATCTCGCGATCGGGGGTTTCGGCAGGGTAGGTGGTCGGGTCTCCAGACTTGGCGAGAACCCTCCACGACGAGCGCAGACGATCCATCACCGGGCCCCACGGTCGTTCATTGAGATCCCCGGCGAGGACCACAGGATGCTCCCTGACACGGAGGTGGCCGGTGACGGCATCCGCTTGCGCGAGGCGTTCCCTCGAGGATCCCGCGAGGTGAACCGAGACGACGGAGACGGCTCCTGCCTCGGCCAGCTCGACCTCCACCTCCAGGACCGAAAGGGCACTGCCGGACGCCGGAGGAATCGGGAATACGTGAATCGAGCGGATGGGCAGGCGAGAGAGTACCGCGTTTCCGTAATGGCCTCCCTGGTAGGGACGGTGGGGACCATGCACGCCACGATACCCGAGTCGCTCGGCGAGGACGCTCACCTGGTCGACCCCTCCTGTGCGCTCGGTTCGGTCATCCACCTCTTGAAGCGTGATCACGTCTGCATCCAGCGTCTCGAGTACCGCCGCGATGCGTTCGAGGTCTACACGATCGTCCATCCCGCGACCGTGCCTGATATTGTACGCGGCGATCCGAATCGTCTGAGCGGAAAGTGTGGCGCCGGAGGCAGCCATTCCGAGCACGCACGCCGACACGAGCGCGACCAACGCGCGCGCCGAACGATTGCCTCTTCCGGCCTTCCCGCGCATCCTCATCGCGGATTCGATCCTCCCTTCCGACGCTCCGTATCGATCATGGACTCACTCGCTCTTCGTCTTCGTCCCTCGGCTCCGATTGCCCGTGTCCGTTCGCTGGATCGTGCGCACCACGTCCAGGCCTGCGTCCCATCGGTCCTCTCGGCCTTGGCTATCCTCGTCGTGCTCGCCGGGTGCGGCGATCCGGGGATGGGCGACGATCCGGTGAATCTCGACACACCCTCCGTCGCATCCGCCCTCCAAGCAATCGACGCCGAAACGATCGAGCATCATATCCGCGTCTTGGCCGATGACTCCCTGGCCGGGCGAGCACCTGGCACCGACGGATTCGCGGGTGCGGCACGGTACGTGGAAGAAAGGGTTCGCGAAATGGGCCTGCAACCGGCGGGAGAGAGCGGCTCCTACCGTCAGGCAGTTCCGCTGCG
This sequence comes from Gemmatimonadota bacterium, assembly GCA_029863525.1. Classification (GTDB taxonomy): domain Bacteria; phylum Gemmatimonadota; class Gemmatimonadetes; order Longimicrobiales; family Gaopeijiaceae; genus UBA2589. The sequence goes on along the minus strand of JAOTVL010000063.1, from coordinate 16,807 downwards.
GAGGAGCAGCGTCGTCGAGGGCGAAAGCCGGATGACGGTCCAGACGCCTTCGGGTGAGCGCACGCTCGCCTACGATGTGGACTACTACCTGAGTGCTGACCCGGTTCGAGGGCAAGTCGAGGTCGACACTGCCCCGGTCGTCTTCGTGGGGTTCGGGGTCAGCGCCCCGGACCTCATGTACGACGACTATACCGACATCGACGTGGCCGGGAAGATCGTGATGGTCCTGAGCGGGGCACCGGCTGCGTTCCCGAGCAACGAGCGCGCTTACTACTCCTCTGGAGCGACCAAGCAAGCCGAAGCACTCGCCCGAGGCGCCATCGGACTCCTGACGTTCTGGGCCCCAGACGACCCTCGGCTTCGTTGGGACGTGAACGCGGCCCGAGCGAAACGAGGCAGCTTCGCGTGGCTCGACGAATCGGGGACGCCGAACCGTGCAGAGGAAGACCTACGCGCTTCCGCGTCGCTGAATCACGGGGCCGTCGAGGCCCTCTTCGAAGGAGCCGCAGTCCCCGTGGACAGTGTCGTGTCACGCGCGGCCCGGAGCCTTCCTCAGTCGTTGGATCTCGCCTCCAGCGTTTCCGTCCGCACGGTGTCGGAACACGAAGACGTCGCCTCCTGGAACGTCGTTGCGAGGCTGGAAGGGAGCGATCCAGTGCTGCGGGACGAGCACGTCACTTATGTCGCGCACATCGATCACTTCGGCATCGGCGTGACAGTCGACGGTGACTCGATCTACAACGGCGCGCACGACAACGCCTCCGGCGCGTCCATCGTTCTCGAGATCGCGGACGCGTACACGAGCCTCCCTCAAGCACCGGATCGTTCGATCCTCTTTCTCTTCGTGACGGCGGAGGAGTGGGGATTGCTGGGCGCGGATTACTTCGTGCACAGCCCGACCGTCCCGAGGCCCAGCATCGTCGCGAACTTCTCGTTGGACATGCCGTTCCTCTTCCACCCGCTCCTCGACATCGTGCCGTACGGAGCGGAGCATTCGAGCATGGGGCGGTCGGTCGCGCAGGCCGCCGAATACATGGGGCTCGACATAGGGCCGGACCCGATCCCGGAGCAGGTCCTCTTCATCCGTAGTGACCACTTCGCGTTCATCCGGCAGGGCGTCCCCGCGCTTTTCATCAAGAGCGGGTTCGAAACCGGGGACGAGCGGGACGGCGGTGCCATCAACACGGATTTCCGTCAGAACCGTTACCACACTCCATTCGACGAGACCGAGCAGGGATTCGACTACGAAGCCGGCGCGGATCACGCCCGGATCAACTTCCTGACCGGGTACCTGATCGCCGAGACGCCCCAGCGGCCGACGTGGAACGAGGGGGACTTCTTCGGCGGGTTGTTTGGCTCGGGCTGAGCTACGCCTCCGCTTCTGCCTCTTCACCTTCGACGAGGGCCTCGGCCCAGTCGGGGGCCGAAGGAAGAATGTCTCGGAATGCGACGCCATAGAGCTTCCAGGCGGTCACGAAGAGAGCCCCGACCACAGGTCCGATCATGAAGCCCACGATTCCGAACATCGCGAGTCCGCCGAAGGTCGATAGCAAGACCAGGAGGTCGTGCATCTTCGTGTCTCGACCCACGAGTCGCGGGCGTAGGAAGTTGTCCACGAGCCCGACGACGACGCCGCCCCAAACGGCGAGACCGACACCTGCGGCGACCCTTCCGGTCGCGGCGAGAATGATCGCCGTGGGCGCCCAGACGATTCCCGAGCCGAGAACCGGGATGATGGAGAGCACCGCCATGACGGTCGACCAAAAAGCCGCGCCCGGTACGCTCAGCACGAAAAACGCCGCGCCCGCGAGGGCGCCCTGGATGAGTCCCACCAACACCGAGCCCTTGATCGTGGCCCGCGTCACCGAAACGAACTGGGCGACCAGCTCGCGCTCGTCTTCCTCTTTCAACGGCGTGTAATAGAGGATCTTGCCGAGGATCGCAGGTCCGTCGAGCAGGAAGTAGAACATTGCGTACAGCATCACGAAGAGCTGCAGGACCACGTTCACCGTGCCACTCGTCGCCGCCCCGACGTTGTTGATCAAGAACGCGCCGGTGCGTGTCACCAACTCGCTCGCCCGTTCGGCGAGGGCGCCTTCGTTGGGGACGAACTGACCAACCCACGGTAGGCTCCGAAGCGAGGTGGTGAGTTCGGCGAAACGACCCGACTGCTCTCGAATCCACGGTCCGGCCTGCTCGCTGACCTCGACGGCCTGCGAGACCACGAGGGCCAGAAACGCCCCGAGCGGAATCACGATCAGAAGCAGCAGCGCCAGCACCGTCACGATCGCCGCAATTCGGCGCCGATTCCTCAACTGGAGCGTGAGCCAGACGAAGAGCGGCCGGGCCATGCCGGCGAAGACGCCGGCCAAGAGCACCGTGAGCGCGAAGTTGCCGATCATCGCCAGGAACAAGAAGCTGATTCCCAGCACGATGAGGAGGAGGAAGCCGAGCTGGAGCTGCGACTCCCGCTTCGACCCGGAGGGCTGCGCGCGCTTCGGGGCCATTTCGTACTCCTGTTCGATGGGTCCGACGGCGAAGATCACGTCGAGTGGGTCGGTCGTCCACCGATCGACTCGACCCACGCCCCCTCACCGCATACCTTGGCGCCCCTTCGGCACTGGCCGGACCACGACCGGATCTTCGTTCGCCGCAACGGTGGGGACACTCCGGGGGCCCCACTCCGTAGGCATCGTGGAGCTGGGCACTGGAGTCGTCGAACGCGTCGGAACACCAGCCCGTGACGCATGGCGTGGGGTCACGAACCTCCGGCCTCGTTCCTTTGTAACAGAGAGAACGAAACCAATCGAGACGGAACGGAAATGTGTCTATGAACGAGAGGCGAGCGCTCGTCGCCCTAGTCGTCGTCGCGGGGGCGGCGACGCTGCCGGCAGACGTCGAGGCTCAGGCGTTCTTCGTGGACGTCGCGGCCAGTCAAGCGTTCGGGACCGACCCTCTCCCATCGCCGACCGGCTTTTCCGTAGCGCTCGGACGCACGGACATCGTCGGGCCGCTCGGCCTCCACGCCGGGTACCGGACGCTTCACGAGGGTGGGGCTCGCAATATTCCGCAGGTGTGCGGATTCGCTGATTGCACGCCTGGCCCATTCGACCAGTCGTTCGCGACGCGCATGACGTACGTCGGCGTATCGTACGACTTTCCGAATGCTACCGATGTGTACTTGAACCTCGGGCTCAACGTGGGAACGAATGACCAGATCGAGACCCTCGTACACCTCGACACAGGTTCCGAGATCGAAGACCGCGTGTCTGCCGAAACCAGCCTGGGCGGCTCGATCGACCTGCGCCTGCGGCCGCTCCTCGGGCCCCTCCGGCCGGCCTTCAACGGACGGTACGACCGCATCTTCGGCGGCAGCTGTGCCGCGGACGCAAGCTGTTTTCCGGACCGGAGCGTCTGGAGCGTCGCGGTCGGCTTGAGCTGGGTCGCGGGCGTACGCTGAAGCGACCCGAGCACCCGGCCGCGCGCCCTCTCTTCTTCAGCGGCGGCACCGGTCTTCGCGATCTAAGTCGTGCGCTAAGGGGCCCCCTCCGCCATCGCCAATCGAGCACCTGTTCCTCACCGAGTCGGTGTCCGCGGCCAAGCCCACACGACCCCGGATCTCGCCGATGGTGGCAGAGTTGATCCGCACAGCGGACCTCATCGTGTTCCCAGTGGGCAGCTTCCACACGAGCGTGGTCGCCAACCTCCTTCCGGTTGGCGTAGCCGACGCCATAGCCGACAGCGCCGCGCCCAAGGTCTACGTGCCGAATCCCGGTCCGGATCCGGAGGAGGCCGGGATGGACGTCGCCGACAAGACGGCGACACTTCTCCAGTACCTCCAGCGCGCGGCCGCACCATCGACGCCGGTGGACAGGCTCCTCGATGCGGTCGTGGTCGACGCTGCGGCCAGCGGAATCGATGCCGCGTGCCTTCGACGGATCGAGGGTTTGGGCGTGGAAGTCATCGACGCCGACATCACCTCGACGGCCGATCGCTCACGGCTCGACGACGATCGCGCTGTCGACGCGCTGCTCGCACTCACCGCTCGAAGATGAGTCCGGCCGCCCGCGACGCACCACGCTCTGACGTCTGAGCGCGCGCGAGCGTCAGGGCGCGCGAATGACAGCCAACGGATTGACACCACCGAGCAATGAGCCGCACACTCCCGGCTCAGCAATCCGGATTTCGACCAAGAGGTCTCCCATGCGTAGCCGATTCCCCGCCGCATTCCTGTTCTTTGCCCTGACGGCCGGGGGCCTGATGGGGCCAAGCGCCACGTCGGCCCAAACGAGCGCGGCCGAGCCGTTCAAGGTCGGCACCTTCGAGATCGACGGACAACCGACGGTCGCGCTGGTGCTGCGTGACCAGCTCATCGTGGAGATCGACGAGGCCAATGCGGACCTAGAGAGGAACGACCTCTATCCTGTATTGCCACCGCCGCGCGACATGCTCGACCTGATCGCACGGTACGAGTACGGCGTGAAAGCGCGACTCTACGAGATCGTGAACCATATGGTCGGACAGAATATGCTGGCCGGCTCTCGGCCCGCGTATGTTCACGACCTCGAAGACGTGCGGACACTTCCCCCAATCATGTACCCGGGAAAGATCCTGAACGCCGCGGTCAACTTCTACAGCCATGTGAACGAGACCGGCACGCCCGACGAGAGGGCCGAAGCACGCCGCCAACGGCGAGAGAACCGTGGGGTACCGTACCTCTTCTTGAAGCCCAGCCGGGGTGCGGTCATCGGCAACGGGCAACCGATCGTACTGCCCTGGGGACGCGACCGAATCGACTGGGAGGTCGAGCTGGGAGCGGTCATCGGCCGTGCCGGGAAGTACATCTCGGCCGACGACGCGGAGGCTCACGTCTTCGGCTACATGGTGACGATGGACATCTCCGACCGTGGCGGGCGCCCCCCAGGCGGCAACCCACTCACCTCGGACTGGTTCGTCGGAAAGGGCCACGACACGTTCGCGCCGCAGGGACCTTGGATCGTGCCGAAGGAGTTCTACGGCAACCCGATGGAGATCCTCCGGCAGTCGCTGGACGTCGGCAACGAGCGCATGCAAGAAGCCACAGCGGGTGACATGATCCACTCGCTCTGGGAGCTCATCGAATACGGATCGTCGATCATCACCCTGTACCCGGGCGACGTGATCAACAACGGCACGTCGGGCGGCACGGGAATGGGTACCGCGGTGCGTGGCGAGCAGCGTTTCCTTCAACCGGGCGAGGTCGTCTCGGGCAGCATCGAAGGCATCGGGACGCTCACGATGCCGGTCGTCGCGGAGGAGCAACCGCAGGGCCTCACCGGAGCGGAGCTTCCGCCGGTTCGGACCTACCGAAGAGGCGGAAACTAGACCGCATACATCCAGGGGCGTGGGGAGGAGCGGAGCCTCTCCTCGCCCTTGGCCCTCCCCGAGGTGGGCTAGGCCAAAAGACCGAGTGACCGCTTCGCCCGCATGCTCGGGGCTCGCGCGACGGTTTACATACGGAAACGGTAGCTGAGCTTCATGAAGAGCCCGTCCTGTGTGGGACGAACTTCACGGAAGCCGAACGCCGACGTATCGCGGAACTGCCGCGTGTAGCCGAGGAAGAAAACCGTGCCCGGAGACGGCTCGTATCCGAGCAGCGCCTCGACGCTGAAATCGTGGCTGTCCGACCCCGAACGCGCCGTACACGATCCGTCGTTGCAACGGAAGACTTGCTGACCCGTGACGGGGTCGAGGAGGTCGCCGCGCTGCTGGCTCGCGTACTCTCCGATCCCACGGAGGTACATCGCCCGCGAGAGCTGATAGCGGAGCTGGAGCCTCGGGATGGTGGCGGTCGAGTAGCGAGAGCCGTCCCGCTGGCGGAACATGCTGACGTGACGGGCACCGATCTCGGCCTGCATGGCTCCCGTAGGATAGAGCGTGAATCCGATGTCTCCGCTCCAGCTCTCGCCCAAATCCACGGGGATCCCACTCGAGAAGAGAGGGGTCTCACTCCAAGAACCGCCCAGCGACACACGAACCCGCTCCCATCGACTGATCCAGGAGCGCAGGCGAACCGACTCGAGCCCGGAATAAAAAGAGGCATCCGACGTTACTGGCACCAGCGACGTCTGCGACGCACCCGCAAAGAAGGGTGCATAGAAACCCTCAGCGAAATCGAACGACTCTCTCGAGTAGTTGAAGAAGCCCCCGATGTTGCCTCGGAAGGATCCGCTCAGACCGAGCTCGACGCCGCTCTCCTGAGGTCCTCGCCCCGCCCAAAAGTCTTCACGGTCCCACGTGCCTTCCAGCTCGAAGGACGGGCTCCAGCTCTCCACCAGCGCACCCCGTACGCCGCGAAACGTGTACCCGGTACGGGCCCGGGCCTGAGTGACTCCGGTGCGCCGAATGAAGCCGCTGCCAGCGTCGAAGCTGCCGGAGACATCCTCGAATGAACCGCCCATCGAGAGCGTGCGGCTCGACCGGTTGATGCTTGCCCGAAGGAGCGAACCGAACGACGCAGAGGAGCCGGACTGACCGTCGGCGCTCCCTGCGGCAAGCATCTCGAGCGTGTAGCGACCGCCGAGCACGAGTCGGGCGTCGGTGCCGATCACACGATTGAATCGCTCACCCGGTGTCGTCCGGTCCGTGTAGACGGCTCCCACGGTGGAGCTGGCGCCGAGGTCACGCTTCACCCGAAGGAGGTTCACGATGGGATTGGAAACGCCGACACCCATGTCGTCGACCGCACCGAGGTACGCGACGTTGAAGCTTCCGATCTTGCCGGACACCTTCGCCGCTCCGACGGGATTACCGATCGAGCGCGTGTACACGAGCTGACGAGGCATCTTGAAGATGTCGGCGCCCTCGAGGAAGAACGGGCGGCGCTCGGGGAGGAACATCGCAAACCGTTCGTTGACGACGATCTGGCCGGCATCCGCTTCGATCTGACTGAAGTCCGGGTTTATCGTGCCGTCCAACGTCAAGTTGGACGTGAGTCCGTACGTGAGGTTCACCCCGACATCACCTGCCGCCGGCGTGTGCGAGAGCCGACCGAGGTCAGGATCGAAGGCGCCCGAGCGCGAGCCCACCACGGTCGGGTTGATCTCGAGGAACATTCCGGGGTCCAAGCGCTCGAGCCCTCGAATCGAGCCGGACTGGGCCAGGCGATTGGCCTCGTCGGTCGAAATGGGCGCCCAGGACTGTGAATAGCCGGTGCGCCGAATCGTCCGCTGGATCTGGAGGCCCCAGTCCTGCACTTCGAGCTCGGGGAACCGGAGAGATTTGATGGGGATCCGCACCTCGGCGGAATAGCCGGCTTCGTCCAGGCGGCCGTTCGACTGCCAGAGGAAGTCTGGACTCCAGTCGATCGGGTCGCCGAACCCTCGCCCACCGCCTTCAACCCAGAGTCCGTCGCCCTGGATGCCGAACGGATTGACCATGAATACGTATGCGCGACGCTGGTCGTTGAATGTGTCGAGTATGATGCGCACGTAATCGTCGGATCGGCCGTACCCGTCCCTCTCGGTCATCGTCGCGCGCACACCGCCGCTGGCGTCGTCGGCCCGGATCGCGAAGTAGAGGGCGTCGTCCGTGACGAGCATGCGCACCTCCGTGTTCTCCGACGCCGCGCTTCCTTCGATCGGGTCGTATTGGGTGAACCCGGTCAGCAACGCCGCTCCCGCCCACGCCGCGTCGTCCAAACGACCATCGATCCGGATGTCGGGATCGACGAGGAGAGGGGCGACGATGTCGAGCTGGCGCGCTGAGCCATCGTACGTCGTGGTGACCGCGGCGCGGGAAGCCGCCGGCCTGGAGGAGGAGCCAGGGGCCTCGGCACCGGCCTCCGCATTGAGCTGAAAGGCGAGCGCGAACAGGAGTGATGACTTGAGCATGTTCCGAGTCTATGTAGAAGAATTGTTCAACAATTCTCTAGACAAGGAAGCAGGTCGCTGGGTTGAGCGCAAGGGCCATGACCGTAACGGGACCTGAGCGGCGGCGCGGCGTGACCAGGGACCTCGGGGACGGTTGCCCGCGAGTCAGCGCTCCGCCTCGATCACCTCACCGCTGAAATCCCCGACGACGCACCGGAGGTAAACCTGGGCCAGATCTGCCGCCCAGATCCCGGGCATCGGCTCCAGTCCCATCTTTCTGCGCGACTCAGCGACCCACCCGGGACTCACGACGTTCACCCGATACCGTCCCTCGAGGTCGAGCGCGGCCGCACGAACGAACGCCTCGAGCGCTCCTCCGGCCATGGCCACCGCCGAGGTTCCGGGCGTCGGACGCACCGACAGAGTCCCCGAGGTAAGCGTGAAAGATCCGCCCCGGGGTAGTCGGCCGAGACCGAGCCGAACCAGGTTGACCTGGCCCATGACCTTATTTGAGAAGCTCCTTTCGAAGGCGTCGTCGGTCAGGTCATCCAGCGCACCGAACTCGGCGATACCCGCCGTGCATGCCACGGCGTCCACGGACCCGACCGCGTCGTACAGGGCGGCGATCGAGTCCTTGATCGCGAGACTCACGTGGTGCGATCCGCCCGAATGCCCGACACGCACGACTTCGTGGCCTGCCCCCTCGAGCGCATCGCCTACGGCGCCCCCGATCGTCCCCGTCGCGCCGACGAGGAGAACCCTCAATTGCCACCCCCTCCGACCACGCTCGCGCGGTAGTCGAGGGGCGGCTCACGGTCGCCGACCAGCGGCTCATAGGTGTAGTCGGGGCCCCTGCGACGCAGGAACTCGTCCTGGACCGCCTCGAGCAACTCCGGCTGCGTGAAGAGATCGTACGCGGTGAACGCCAGCGTCTTCGCCGCGTTGATCATTCCTTTCACCCCAATGTCCGTCCCGCCGGCCGCGACCGCCTGCCAGGAGTGTGCTGACGTACCCGGGACCCACGTAGCCGTGTTCAGACCCGCGGTCGGCACGACCCAGCTCACGTCGCCCACGTCGGTCGAGCCCCCCGAGCCCACCTCCTGGACCTCGAACGGTTGGATCTGCGTCGCGCTTTCGATGGGAGGCGCGTCGGCGGGGAAGGTCCCGTGGATCAGCTCCGCGAAACGACGTTCCTCGGTCGTATACTCCACGCCCCCGACGGTGGAGAGGTTCGCGTGCACGGCCCGGGCGAGCGCCTCGTTGGGTAGAAGCGCGTAGATCCCGTGGATCACCTCGTACTCCATGCGGGTCTCGGTGCCGATCGCGGCACCTTCGGCGGTCTTCACCACCCGGTCGAACATGGCCCGGACCTCTTCCGAGTCGGGATTTCGAACGTAGTAGTAGACCTCCGCGAAATCGGGCACCACGTTCGGCGCCGAGCCTCCACTGGTGATCACGTAGTGGATGCGGGAAGACGGGAGGACGTGCTCGCGCATCATATTCACCATTGCGTTCATCGCCTCGACCCCGTCGAGCGCGGAACGGCCCCGCCAGGGCGCGCCGGCCGCGTGGGACGACTGGCCGTAGAAGCGGAACTTCGCGGATTTGTTCGCCAGCGACGACGTCGCGCTAGCGTTGTTCGACGACCCCGCGTGCCAGTGCAGTACCGCGTCCACGTCTTCGAACAGACCCGCGCGGACCATATAGACTTTCCCGGCCCCGCCCTCTTCAGCGGGCGTACCATACAGCCGGATGGTCCCCGGTTGTCCGGTGGCTTCGAGCCAGTCCCGCACGGCGATCGCCGCCGCGACCGATCCGGAGCCGAAGAGATGGTGACCGCACGCGTGACCGGCATTCTTGCCCGGGATCGGATCGCGCTCGGCCGAGCGACTCTGGTTGATGCCCGGCAGGGCGTCGAACTCCGCCAGGATCCCGATGACCGGTCCGCCACCACCGTACGACGCCACGAACCCGGTGGGCATTCCTGCGACCCCGGAAGCGACCTCGAAGCCCGCCCCGCGCAGCGCGCTCTGGAGCATTTCCGACGATTCGTGCTCCATGTAGCCGACCTCGGCGAGGTCCCAAATGTCCTGCGCCATCTCACCGTAGGTGTCGGCGTTGGCGTCGATGAAGCTCGCCATCCGGGTCTTGGCGTCCTGGCCTAGGAGGGGTGTCGTGATGACGGTCAGCGCAATGAGTACGGCGGATCTGCAGAGCCAGCGCATGGTGGGACTCCTTCGATGATGAACCTCAGGCCGGCGAACCGGCCGGGTGGGCGGCCACGGTAGGTCCAGGTCGGCGAACCGACAAGTCGAAACGCTGGATTGAGGTCCAACGATCCGCCCGCCCCTCCTGCCAGACACCCTTTCCTCCCTACATTCAGGCGCGCCCGCTCGAGGGCATCGCCGCGCGCGGCGCGCCCACAGCCGACAACCCGAACCGCCGATCCTCATGCGACTCGAGAAGCCCTCTTCGATCCGACTCCTTCCGGCCGCCGTCGCCCTGGTACTCGCCTCGTCTCCGCTCGGCGTCCAGGCGCAGGCTCCTTCGGCCTACGACGAGCAGGTCCGCCAGCTCATGAACCACCCGGCCGTGCGGACGGCGATGCAGCACGTCGAGTCGACCGACGATCAGACCATGGCGGACCTACGAACGCTCACGCAGATCCCGGCGCCGCCATTCATGGAGGAGGCGCGCGGGAGAGCGTTTCTCGAGATGATGCTGGAGATCGGCGTCGACAGCGCGTGGGTCGACGAAGTCGGCAACGTCATCGGGCTGCGGCGGGGGAGCGGCGCGGGTGAGGTCCTCGCGCTCGCCGGGCACCTCGACACGGTCTTCCCGCCGGAAACCGACGTCTCGATTCGTGAGAGCGGCGACACGCTTTTCGCGCCCGGCATCGCGGACGACACGCGCGGTCTAGCCACCGTTCTAGCGGTCCTGCGCGCGTTGAACGAGGCCAACGTTCGCACCGAGGGCGACGTGCTCTTCATCGGAAACGTCGGTGAGGAAGGACTCGGCGACCTTCGGGGTGTGAAGCACCTCTTCCGAGAAGGCGGGCCCGACATCGACTACTTCATCTCGGTGGACGGGACGGGCTCGAGCGGGATCACGCACATGGGCCTCGGCTCCCATCGGTACCGCGTGACGTTCCTGGGTCCCGGCGGGCACTCCTGGGGCGCCTTCGGCCTAGCCAACCCCGCGCACGCGATGGGCCGTGCCATCCGCCACTTTCAGGACGGCGCCGATCCGTACACGCGCAACGCCCCGTTCCGCACCAGTTATAACGTGGGGCGGCTCGGAGGCGGCACCTCCGTGAACTCGGTGCCGTTCGAGTCATGGATGGAGATCGACATGCGCTCCCAGGGCGTCGAAACACTCGAGGCCGTCGACGCCATTCTCCGCGGCGCAGTCCAGCGTGCGCTCGCCGAGGAGAACGACCTGCGCACGCGCGGCGAAGCTCTCACCGTCGACGTGGATCTCATCGGGGATCGGCCGTCTGGAGAGATCGCGGAGGACGATCCGTTCGTTCAGCAGGCGGCCGCGGTCACACGAGCGCTCGGTATGGAGCCCAGCTTCGGTCGATCGTCGACCGACTCCAATATCCCGATCTCGATGGGCATCCCGGCTGTCACGATCGGCGGCGGTGGCCAGGGCTTCGGTGCCCATTCCCTGGACGAGTGGTTCCGTAACGTGGATGGGCCGGTCGGCGTGCAGCGCGTCATGCTCATCGTGCTCGCCCAGGTGGGCGTGACCCAGGCGAGCTGAACCGGCGGCAGCTGCGGTCGCCCACTCGTGGTGGCGGCCGTTCGTGGCTCGACCCTACTCGGACTGCAAAGCGACCATGGGGTCGACGCGCGTGGCCCGGATCGCCGGTATGGCCGACGCGGCGACGCCCGTTGTCGTGAGCAAGGCGAGTACGCCGAGGAACGTGGCCGGATCCCATGGCTCGACCTGGTACAGGATGAGCGTCAATCCGCGCGCGACGAGCAGCGCGAGTCCGGCACCGAGCACGAGCCCCAGGAAGATCTGCTTCAGCCCCTGACCCAAGATCAGACCCACGACCTGCTTGGCTTGTGCACCGAGCGCCATGCGAACGCCCATCTCGCCGATCCGATGGCTGACGCTGAACGACATGACACCGTACAGCCCTACCGAAGCGAGGAAAAGCGCAGCAAGCCCGAAGGCCGCAAACAGGTTGCCGAAGATCCGGTAGAACCACGTGTTCTGCTCCATCGCCTGCTCGAGCGTTTGCACGAAGTAGATCGGGGTATCCGGATCCGCGGAACCGACCGCGTCGCGCACCGCCATCGACAGCTCGAGGGGGTCCCGGTCCACCCGAGCGGCGATCGACAAGAACTGAAGGTCGTATTGGGCGAGCGGTATGTAGATACCGGGCGCATCGAGCACACCGGTGTCCGTGTTGCCGACACCCTCCATGCGATGATTGGGCACCACTCCGACAATCTCTCGCCACGGTTGGGACGATTCCAGACCCCCCAGCCGCACGCGTTTCCCGAGCGGCTGACCGTCCGGGACGTAGCGCTCGACGAACCGCTCATTGACCACCGCCACCTCGGGCGCGTCCATGCCGTCGGTTCGCTCGATCCAGCGCCCCTGGAGGACGTCCACGTCGAATGTCTCCCTGAACCCTGGCGTGACCATCGCGTACCGGGCATCAGGAAGGTCCCGGTCGGCGTCGTAGGACTCCCCGTCCATGGCGAAACGGGTCTGCCACACACCCGTGAGGGGCAGAGCCGAGGTCAACGATGCGGCACGCACGCCGGGTAGCGCCATGACCCTCCGCTCGATGTCCTCCCAGAACCGATACCGCGACTCCGGATCCGGAAAGCGCTGCTCGAAGACGCCGACTCGGGCCGTGAAGATGCCCTCGGTCGGGATCGCATACTCCTCGGTGCTGAGCGTAACCACGCCCTTCACCATGAGTCCGGACGCGAAGAGGAGACCCATCGACATACCGATCTCGCCAATTACCAGTGCCCGACTCAGCCGACCGATTTGCATGCCCGACGATCCTCGGGATTCGTCCTTCAGCACATCGTTGAAGTTCGCGCCCGAAGCTTTGAGCGCGGGAACGAAACCCGCGACCAAAGCGGCGACTGTCGCGATCGCGGCGACGAACGCGAGGATCGGCCCGTCGAGCCGGAAGTCGAGCCAGAACGGTGGGTCGGTCACCGAAACCGCACGGTCGAAGAGCGTGATGCCGACGTAGGCGATCGCGGTCCCGAGCACCGCACCGACTGCCGCGAGGACGAACGCCTCCGAGAGCATCTGCATGATGACGCGCCGGCGATCGGCACCCATGGCGCTTCGGATCGCGAGGTCACGCGTACGGCCAGCGGCCCTTGCGAGCAGGAGGTTCGCGACGTTCGCGCAGGCAATGACGAGGACCAGCACGACGGTGAAGAGCATGGTGTAGAGAACGCCCCGCTCCTCCTGGCCGATGAATTCGTCCGTATACGGCTTGATGACCGCGGCGACCCCCTCGTTGGTCTCCGGGAACTCTCGACCCAACAGCTCCGTGATGCCCGCGAACTCGGTCATCGCCGCATCCAACGACACACCTTCTACCAGCTTCCCGAAGACCGAAAGCCACTGGCCTGTGCTCCGCGCCAGCGCGACGTGGTCGAGGCGAAGCGGGACCCATACCTCCTGCAGGACGGGGAACTCGAAGTTCTCCGGCATTACGCCGATGATCTCGCCCACTTCCCCGTTCACGGTGACGGTTCGGCCCAAGACGTCCGGAGTGCCTCCGTACCGCTCCTGCCACACCCGGTATCCGAGGAGCACCACTTGGGGCGCACCGACTGTCTCTTCGTCGGGGGTGAAAGCACGGCCGAGGACCGGCTGGACGCCCAGAGCGTCGAACGAGTTGGCCGTCATGAACGCGCCTTCGAAGCGCTCGGCCCGCTCGGTGCCGCGGATGTTCACGGTGCCTTCGTAGAAGGCGGCGAGATGCTCGAAGGAGTGTTGGCGCTCGCGCCAATCCCGATAGTCGTGGATCGGGACGCCCATCGACTGGATGCCTTCCGTCGGATTCGACCGCTCGAGGTGCATGATTCGCTCCGCACCCTCGAACGGGAGCCCGCGGTGCAATGCACCGTAGACGATGGAGAACATGACCGTGGTCAGCCCGATCCCGAGCGCGAGCGCGATAACCGCGATCACAGCGACCCCCGGGCTCTTGAGGAGGCCTCGGGCCGCGTACTTCAGATCGGTCAGCACTCCGTCCATCTTCACCCGCCCATCAGTCCGTCCATCGAATCGCCGGCGAGCCCCAGCGCAACCCGCGTGTCGCGCCGCCCTACGAGGGGGCCCGCCGTGCGGTTTCGAAGGAGGGTATCCAGCGAGCCATCCCCCGACTCACCGCGCCGAGGTCGCGGCGCTCGACGGCGGAATGATCACGCCCACGCGTGCGCGGAACGCGTCGAGCGAATCCAGCAGCTCAGCCCTCTTCTCCGGAAACCGTGCGGAGACGTCCGTGGTCTCGCCCGGATCGGTGGACAGGTCGAACAGCTGGAACGTACCGATCCCGTTGTACTGATCGCTCGAGACGATCTTCCAGTCCCCCAGTCGGGCGTACGCATGCATGCGGTGTGAAAGCGCCAGGAGCTCGGTCGGCGGGTGGACCCGATCGGTCTGTCCCGCCAAGAGCGACACCAAGCTCGTCCCCGACATCGATACGGTCTCATCGGTCCCATGGGAGCCGGGATACTCCGCGCCGGCGACTTGGAGAAACGTCGGAGCGAGATCCGCGACACCGGTGAACGCACGCACGATCGAGCCCGACTGCGTGACCCCTGGGCCCGCCACGATCATCGGAGCGACGATTCCGCCCTCGTGCGCGTAGCTCTTGTGGCCGCGATACGGAGCGGAACCGGCTTCGGCCCACTGCGGTCCGTAGGAAACGTACGAGATCGCCGTACCCATGGTCTCGTACGCATTGTCGTAGCGCGATCGCAGCCATTCGGCGTAGGGGCCGACGTTGTAGAAGTCCTCGGCCGCGGCCCCGTTGTCGGACATCAGCACGACGAGCGTGTTCTCGAGCATGCCCTCGGCCTCGAGGTAGTCGAGGAGCCTCCCGATGTGGTCGTCCAGGTTGTCGACCATTGCCGCGTATAGCTCCATCTTCCTGGCCTCGATGCGCTGTTGCTCGCCGGAAAGCGAATCCCACGGCGTGATCCAATCGAGCCTGGGCGGGAGCTCGTGGGCGGCCGGCACGATGCCCGCATCCCGAAGCGAGGCGAACCTTTGCTCCCTGAGTGAGTCGTACCCCACGTCGTACTGCCCTCGATAGAGGTCGAGGTAGTCGTCGGGCACCTGAAGCGGCCAGTGCGGCGACGTATACGCTGCGAACGCGAAGAAGGGCCGGCCGTCTTCCTTACCCTCGTCGATGAAGCGCAACAGGCGGTCGGTGTAAACCTCTGTCGAATATCCACCCTCCGGCCACGTCGTGGTCGCTCCGTCCTCCCAGTACGTCGAGGCGCCGTCCAGAGGCTCCAGCGGGGTGTCGCTGAAGTGGTCTCCCGCGCCCTGCAGGAGTTGGAAGGAGCGTTCGAAACCGGCCGACGTGGGCGTATGGTCGACGCCCGTGCCCAAATGCCATTTGCCGACCGAATACGTATGATATCCCGCGTCACGGAGAAGCTTCGGCACGGGGACGACCCTGTCGGAAAGGTGTGCCTCGTACCCTGGATTCCCCCGGAATGGCTCGGGGGCTCCTCCCTGCCACCCCATCCCCGCGACGTGGTTGTCGTTTCCGCTCATGAGCATCGCTCTCGTCGGCGCACACATCGGGGCCGTATGGAACTGACTGAAGCGCACGCCCTGTTCCGCGAGTCGATCCATGTTGGGCGTATCGATGTCTCCGCCGTAGCTTCCGAGGTCGGCGTAGCCGAGGTCGTCGGCGACAATGAGCAGGATGTTCGGACGGTCGTCGCCGCCGGGTCCTGGTGACGCGGGGGCGCATCCGCTGATCGTGGCGACTACCAACAAGGGTCGGACGATGGTACGAAAGGTCGAACGCTGGGTCACGGGCCCTCCGCTGAGCGAGAACTGCCGTCACCTTATGTCCGCGGCCCAGCCCCAGCAATCGGCGCTCGGACCGTCGAGGGCGAAGCCGTGAACGCGGTGGGGACGCTCCGCTACGATCAGGTCGCCTTCAAGGCTTCGCACAACTCGATCGACCGCAGGTGGTCGATCGCGGACCAGCTTTCGGGAGCCTCCGATCTCGTGGAGCCGTGCCGTGCCATCGAGCTCGATCTGGTCCAGGCCGCCGATCGCTTCGAATGGACCGTCGCCCACGGGGTCACCGACGACGGCCCGCCACTCGAGACGGTGCTGCGACAGATCTCGGCGTGGGCGGGGAAGGCACAGAACCGGCGTCATCCGGTCGTCACCGTGCATCTCGACCTGAAGAATGCACACGGCACCCTCACCGGCTTCGCAACCGCCATCGACAAGCTCCTCGTCGACGAGTTCGGCAAGCAGCGTCTCTACCGCCCCGCCGAGGTGATCGGGGACCACCCGGATCTGGTGCGGGGCGCCCGTGCCGGCGGCTGGGCCACCTTCGAGAAGCTCAGGGGGCGCTTCGTCTTCTGCCTCTCGGGTCATGCCAAACGGAAAGCCCGCTACGCTCGACACCGCCCTCGGGAGCGGGTTTGCTTCGCCGACAATGCGGGGTCGAAGGGAGCGCCCCGGAAGGGGCACCGTGTCTTCGCCAACCTCTTCGTCGAGGCTACCGGGTACAAGGCCAACTTGAACCGTGTGAAACGACATCCAGGATTCATCGCGCGCGGCTACAACATCGTCATCAGGAAGACGTGGGACAGGAGCGTGAACGGGTCCGCGAATATCCTGAGCAGTGACGTCTTGGACAGTACCGACCTGTCGCTCGGGGGCGATGGATTCGCGCCAGCGGGAGGAGCGTGACCTCAGCC
>JAOTVL010000062.1 GCA_029863525.1 Gemmatimonadota bacterium | reverse complement strand
ATGTTCTCGGCTCCGGTCCGCCGGTCACGTAGAACCCATTCGATCTCCGAGCCGCTGGTCGCCCAGTTCATGACTGGCATCGTCCCCGTCCATTCGACCGGGTTGAAGTAGACCCAGTCGAGGTTCATGGATTGCTCGATGACCATCGGCAGGCTGTCGACCTCCAGCGTGAGCACCAACTCGTGGTCGGGCGGGCGTTCGAAGTGCTCGGCGTAGTGGGCAATGTCCGCAACCACTTCGTCGTGCGTACGAAGGGCTTCGAAGTCGTGTGCATGCGCCGGCTCGGCTCCCCGTGCACCGGAGACGGCGATCCGTCCGAGCACCGACGTCTCCTCCAGGAAGAGTCCCTGCCGGTGATTGATTCCCTGGACCTGGTTCGTGAGCGCGAACGCTCCGGTCGACGGGAAGCGAACCTCGACGACGTAGCGCTCGGCGGGCGCGAGGACGACGCTCTCGACCATCGACTCCCGCTCGAAGCGGCCTACGTCCGAAGCGACCACTTTGACGGGGAGGGGTGGCGCGTCCCGCGCGGCGGTGGGTCGGAACGACAGGTTGAACGTCCGAGTGTTGGAGGCGTTGGTGAAAAAGAAGCGGACGACGTCGCCGGCTTCCACCTCCAGGCCGTACTCCGGCTCACCATTCGCCAGGAGGACGTTTCCGAATCGGCCCATCAGCATGTAGTTGGCCGACTGCTCGCCGAACGGAACGACGTCGTCCGAACCGAGCAGAAGGTCGTCGAGCATGACAATCTCTTCTCGGTCGACCTCGTTGTAGTAGTCCGCGGCCCGGGGCTCGACGAGCATGTTTCCCGACAGCCCCAGCTCCTGCTGAATGTCCTCGCGGTGGTGTGGGTGGTACCAGTAGATCCCGGGATCGGGGAAGTGGATGCGGTACTGGAAACGCTCTCCCGGCCGCACAGGGTCCTGCGTCACACCGGGCACACCGTCGAATCGGTTGTCGAGGCGGAGGCCGTGCCAGTGCACGGCGGTCGGCATCGGCGATTCGTTGAGGAAATTCACGACGATCGTCGAGGCCTCGTCGACCCGGAGAAGGGGTCCGGGGATTTGTCCGTTGAACCCCAACATGACGAGCTCGCGGTCCGCGACGGTCTTCTTCACGAATCCGGCGGTCAGGTCCAACGTCCCCCCGTCAGGCAGGCGCAGCACTTCCGGGGGACGAGCCTCGACGAGCGATCGGACGTCGGCCGTGGGACGGACGGGTCTCACGGCCGGCCGTGAGTCCATCACACCGGGGAGCATCGGGACGTTCTCGTACATGGGTGGCATCGACCAGGTCCCGTCCTGCACCACCTGCGTCCGGGTCATCCCTGGCATCGCCGGTGCACCGCCCCTCGTCGTCACGTCGGGGGCTGTCGTGTCCGGCGCGACGATACCGGTTGCCAGTCCTTCCTCGGCCGCGGGGGCGAGGGCAAGGAGGTCGTGCGCCTCCATTCGACTGGACGGCGACCGGCCACGGACGATCAATGGACCGTCCCGGACGGTGACGTCGGCGGACGCTTCCGCCGAAATCCAGATCAGGTACTTGTTGAGCGCGACCTCGCCGAGCTCGTTTCTTCCGTTCCTCACCTCGCCGAGCCGTAGAACCGGATCGAGCGCGAGGGGCGTGGCCCAGGCCACATAGGCCGTGTACGGTCCGAGCGTGGACGGGTCGGGCAGGCGCGCGAGCCAGGCCACGAGCTCGTGCCGGTGCCGGCCTTCCGGCGTGACGGTCACACCGAAGGGAGACCAGGGGCGCCGGAGCTCGATCACCCCGGCCGCATCACCCCCGCGCGTCGTGGCAAAGAGGTCGATGCAGTGGAGGTCGGATGCCGGTCGGTCCGCATCGGACCCGACGACCGACGGGGCAGCAGCCTCGAGCGTGAAGAGCGACTCACCCGTCGCCGGAGGGCGATCGTCACAGATGGCCGACACCCCGGGGATCTGTGCGAGAGCGTCGATCCCGCCCCAAGGTCCGAGGAGCGCCACGAGGGCCGAAGTGCAGACGAAGAAGCGTCGCGGGCCGAAGGCGCGACCGGGGGTGCCGAGGGTGTGCATGCCCAGAGCTTCGCCCGGAGCCGGACCGACGGCAACCGCTCGCTCGCACCGGAAGGCACGGAGCGCTTGACATCGGCGCAGGGCGCATGAGATTTAGTCTAGACTAAAATCTAATCTGAACGGGTCGCTTACGCCGGCCCCTAGCCCATCTATGGTCGATCCGCTCATCGCACTCGCCGCCTTCGGTGCGCTCGTTACCCTCCTCGCCCTGCTGTTCTGGCCGGGCAGGGGGGTGGTCGCGCGACTCGATAGGATGTCGCACCTGAGTGAGCGCGTTCTCCTCGAGGACGCGCTCAAGCACGTCTATACCTGTGAGAGCGTAGGACGCACGTGCACACTCGAGAGCCTCGCGGGCCGCCTGGAGATCTCGCGCGGTCGTGCGGCGGACCTCCTGTCTCAACTGGCAGAGGCGGAGCTGACGTACAACGAGGCCTCGGGTCCCAGACTGACGGAGGCGGGACGGGCGTCGGCCCTCCAGCTCGTGCGCACGCACCGACTGTGGGAGCGCTACCTGGCGGACCGTACGGGGGTGCCGGCCGGAGAATGGCACGATCGGGCCGAGCGGATGGAGCATGCCCTTTCGACCGAACAGGCCGACGAGTTGGCGGCTCGCCTCGGCCATCCGGCCTGGGACCCCCACGGCGATCCGATCCCGACGTCCGGAGGCGAGTTGCCGGCCATCGAGCGTCTCACGCTGTCCGGGGCGGAGCCCGGTCGCACGGTGGAGATCGTGCACCTCGAAGACGAGCCGCGTGAGATCTACGACGCGCTCCTCGAGGACGGACTCGACGTCGGCTCTCGTCTCGCGGTCACCGGTCGGGACGGCACGCGCGTCCGGGTTCGTGCCCGTGGACGCGAATGGGCGCTCGATCGAGTCGTGGCGCGCAACGTGACGGTGAGGCAGCTCGCAGAGGGGGAGCGCGCGGATGCGCCGGTAGCGACGCTGATGGACGTCCGACCCGGCCGCTCGGCGCGGGTCGTCGGGATCTCGCCGGCATGCAAGGGCTCACAACGACGTCGACTCCTCGACCTCGGTGTGGTCCGCGGCACGGTCATCGAGACCGCGTTCCCTTCGGCGGGCGGCGATCCAATCGCCTATTCCATTCGGGGTGCGCTCATCGCGCTCCGTCGAGAGCAGGCCGAGTGGATTCGCGTCGAGCTCCTCGACGCCGACACGTCCGATGCGGATCCACGGCGACCAGAGGAGGTGGCTTGATGCCGAGTCTGGCTGTCGACCCGTGCGTCTCCTGTGCCGAGCACCGGACCCAGAGTCTCGTTCGACTGGGGCTCAGCCCGGACAAGTGGGACTACCTGATCGCCCTCGCTGGGAACCCCAACGTCGGAAAGAGCACTGTCTTCAATCAGTTGACGGGCCTCAGACAGCACACGGGAAACTGGCCCGGGAAGACCGTCGTGAGGGCGGAAGGAGCCTTCGCCCACGGGGGAAGTCGCGTGAAGGTCGTCGACCTCCCCGGCACCTATTCGCTTCAGGCGGGAAGCATCGACGAAGAGGTCGCCCGCGACTTCGTGCTCTTCGGTCGCCCCGATGTCACGGTTGTGGTCGTCGATGCGACGCGACTCGAGAGGAACCTGAACCTGGTTCTGCAGATCCTCGAGATCACGGACCGCGTGGTCGTCTTCCTCAATCTGATGGACGAAGCGCGCCGTCATGGGATCGCGGTCGACGCCGCGAAGCTCGAAAAGAGGCTCGGCGTGCCGGTGATCCCCGGTACCGCTCGCGAAGGACTGGGCATCCCCGAGCTGCTCGACGCCGCACACGCGGTGGCCACGGGGGTTCGTAGCACCCGGCCGCACCGTTCGGAGCGCCAAGCACCTGAGGTGGAGCAGGCCGTCGGGCGCCTCGTGCCCGTGATCGAGGAAGTGTTCGAGGAGGTTCCGAACCCGCGCTGGGTCGCGCTGCGGCTTCTGAACGCGGACGAGGCGGTGCAGGAAGCGGTCCGCTCCGGCGAGCTCGGCCAACTGTCGCGCGACGACTTCGATGCAGGTCGGTCGGTGCCCGAGCCCGAAGAGCGCCAGCGCGTTCTGGACGCGGCCACGCGACTCCGGTGGGAGCTTCCCCCGGACTTCCAGGACCTGGTGACGGAGCAGGCCTACGCCGCGGCGGAAGAGATCGCGCAGTCCGCGCAGAAACGGGGGCTGGCCAAGGCCGGCTTCGACCTCGACCGGAGGCTCGATGAGCTCCTCACGAGCCCCATCTTCGGCTTTCCACTCATGCTCTTCATCCTGGCGGTCGTTTTTTGGATCACGATCGAGGGAGCCAACGTCCCCTCGTCGATGCTGGCCACGTTGCTCATCGACAACGTGCACGGTTGGCTCACCGGGGCAGCCGTGGCGATCGGCATGCCGTGGTGGCTCTCCGGCTTCCTGCTGGACGGCGTCTACCTGGCCACCGCGTGGGTCATCAGCGTGATGCTACCGCCCATGGCGATCTTCTTCCCGCTGTTCACCTTACTCGAGGACTTCGGCTACCTGCCTCGCGTCGCGTTCAACCTCGACTCCCTCTTCAAGAAGGCGGGGGCGCACGGCAAACAAGCGCTCACGATGAGCATGGGCTTCGGGTGCAATGCGGCGGGTGTCGTCGCGACGCGCATCATCGACAGTCCGCGCGAGCGATTGATCGCGATCATCACCAACAATTTCTCGCTCTGTAACGGTCGCTGGCCGACGCAGATTCTGATTGCCACGATCTTCATCGGGGCGCTCGTACCGCCCGAGGTCGGAGGGCTCGTGGCGGCCGCGGCGGTGGTCGGTATCGCCGTCTTCGGGATCGTGATGATGTTCCTCTCCTCGTGGCTCCTGTCCCGGACGGTGCTGCGTGGGGAAGCGACCAGCTTCAGCCTGGAATTGCCGCCGTACAGGCCCCCGCGCGTGCTTCAAACGCTCTACACGTCGATCATCGACCGGACCCTGATCGTTCTGTGGCGTGCGATCGTCTTCGCCGTCCCTGCCGGCGCCGTCATTTGGCTCAGTTCAAACCTCATGATCGGCGATCTGAGCGTGGCGGGGCACGCGGTCGATTGGCTCAATCCGCTCGGACTCCTGATCGGTCTGAACGGGGTGATCCTGGTCGCCTACATCGTCGCGATTCCGGCGAACGAGATCGTGATCCCGACCGTGCTCATGCTCACCGTGCTGGTGACGCCCGACCTCGCGGCGCAATTCGGAGGTGGCCCCGGGGTCATGTTCGAGGAGGGAACGATGGGCACTGCCACGGTGCTCGAGGCGGGAGGCTGGACACTGCTCACCGCGGTGAACATCATGCTGTTCAGCCTGCTCCATAATCCGTGCTCCACCACGATCTACACGATCTATAAGGAGACACGGAGCGCGAAGTGGACGACCGTGGCGACCCTGATGCCCGTGGCGATGGGGGTCACCGTCTGCTTCCTGGTCACGCAGGTGTGGAGGCTTCTGGCGGGTTAATTTTCCTGGTCACCCGACCGCGACCATCCCTCCCCAGAGGAACCCATGCCCGATCTCGACAGCCTCATTGGAACCGCCACGGCGGTCATGGCGATCTGGGCGCCGAAGGTCCTCGGCGCCATCGCCATCGGATTCTTCGGTTGGATCTTCGCCGGCTGGTTGCGGGCTTTCACCCGGCGCCTACTGCACCGGTCGCCCGTCGACGACATGTTGATCCCGTTCGTTTCGGGCATCGTCTACGCGCTGGCGATCACGATCGTGGGGGTGACCGCCCTGGGCGCGATGGGTGTCGGCACGGCGTCCTTCGTGGCCGTTCTCGGCGCCGCCGGCCTCGCCGTCGCGCTCGCCTTCCAGGGCACCTTCTCGAACTTCGCGGCCGGCGTGATGCTCCTCACGTTCCGGCCTTTCAAGGTCGGCGATTGGGTCGAGATCGCCGGCACGGCGGGAACGGTCAAGGAGATCGCGATCTTCACGTGCGTCATTCACACAGGCGACAACATCGAGATCCGGGTTCCGAACGGGAAGATCTTCGGGGAGACCATCAAGAACTACTCGGCAAACGAGACTCGCCGTATCGATCTGGTGATGGGTGTCAGCTATGACGACGATCTCGCGGTAGCCGCCCGGACGTGCATGGACACGATCTCCGCCGACCCTCGCGTGTTGGCCGAGCCTGCGCCGGTGGTGGCGGTCAGCGAATTGGCCGACTCGTCGGTCAACCTCGTGGTACGCCCCTGGGTGCAGACGGGAGACTATTGGAAGACCCGGTGGGATCTGACCCGGGCTCTGAAGGAGAACCTCGAGGCGGCTGGATGCTCGATTCCCTATCCGCAGCGTGACGTTCACCTCCTCGAGGAAGCCAAGTAACACGACGGCGCAGCAGTGCGGGCTTTCCCAGGCCGACGGGCGCACTTAGCTTAGTTGAGATTCACTTTCATTCTCACCTGCCCGCTCGTCGGGTAGGTCGCGAACCGTAGAACGGGACGGTCGATGCAGGTGTTGCCGGTCGTACACCACGATCCAGCGGACGAGGTCGCCGAGCTTCGGCTCGGGGACGTCCCGTTGCGCCAGGAAGTCGAGCTGGTCTGGATCGACCTCCCGGCCCATGAAGCCGAGCCCCTCCTCGAGCGTGGCGTCCTTCCGGGCTGCCGAATCTGCCCCGTTCGTTCGTCACCCGGCGGCGACCCCATCGTGTCCATCGACGGGTCGCTGCTCGCGCTTCGGCGAGAGACGGCAGACTGCCTCTGTGTGCGAATCCTGTCCCAGCTTCAGGAAGCGAGCTGACTCCACGTTGCCGTGGCTGAGTCGCAAGCCGTACTCGACGGCACCCTAGCTCCACTCGTCGCGCTCGTCGGTCCTCCCAACTCAGGGAAGACGACGCTCTTCAACCAACTGACGGGTCTACGTCAGAAGGTTGCGAACTATCCAGGTGTCACCGTCGAGAAGCACATCGGTCGCGTGTCTCTGAACGACGGGCGCAAGCTCGACTTGGTCGACCTCCCGGGTGTCCACGGGTTCTCGGCACGCACGCTCGACGAGCGGGTCACGCGCGACGTGCTCGAGGGTCGGCTCGAGGGGATGAAGGCGCCAGACGCCTTGGTCCTCATCGTCGACTCGACCCGGCTCGAGAACCAGCTCATGCTGGTCGAGCCGGTCCTGGAGCTGGAGCTTCCCACCCTCCTCGTCCTCAACATGTCGGACGAGCTCGACGAGCGGGGTGGCGGCGTGGACGATGCGGCGCTCGCCGCGCGGCTCGGGGTCGACATCGTGCGGACGAGTGCCCGCACGGGCGAGGGCGTCGCCGACGTGCGTGCGTATCTCACCGGCGTCGAGCCGATCGATCGGTCGATTCCATACGCGAGTCGCACGCTCTCGAACATTCCACGGACGATCGAGCTCCCTGTCGTCGACGCGTTCGCGCACCGCAGGAAGCTGGTTCGAGAGATTGTCGGTGACGCGCACTTCGTGCCACCGGGACCGTCGAAGATGAGCGAGCGGCTCGACGCGGTCTTCCTCCACAGAATCTTCGGCCCCGTCGTCTTCCTCGCGGTCGTCGTTCTCGTCTTCCAGTCGATATTCACGTGGGCCGTGCCGCTCATGGACGGGATCGAGTGGATGATCGAGCTCTCGGGCACGTGGCTGCTGGCCACGCTCCCGGACACCTGGTTTCGCTCTCTACTCGTCGACGGAGTCTGGGCAGGTGTCGGATCTGTGGTCGTGTTCCTGCCTCAGATCCTGATCCTCTTTCTTTTTCTCGGGATTCTCGAGGATTCCGGCTACATGGCGCGCGCTGCGGTGATCGCGGACCGGTCGATGTACCGGGTCGGGCTGCAGGGACGGGCGTTCCTTCCGCTGCTGTCCGGCTATGCTTGCGCGGTACCGGCGATTCTCGCCGCGCGCACGATCGACGATGAGCGCGATCGCCTGGCGACGATCTTCGTAACGCCCTTCATGACGTGTTCGGCTCGACTCCCGGTGTACGCCTTGCTCATCGCCGCGTTCATTCCGGATGAACCGCTGCTCGGCCCGATTTTCGGTCTTCGAGCAGCCGTTCTCCTCGGGCTCTACGGGCTCGGGATCGTCGCGGCGGTCGGGACCGCCTTTCTTCTGAAGCGAACGTTGCTGAAGGCTCGGCCAACCTCCTTCATCATGGAGCTTCCACCGTACCGGATCCCTTCGCTCCGTACGCTCGGTCTGCGTCTGCTGGACCGGAGCAGAATATTTCTGCGCCGGGCGGGCAGGATCATCTTCGCCGTCACTGTGGTGCTGTGGATTCTCACGCAATTCCCGCGGACGGAGGCCGGGGCGCCGGACATCGAGCAGAGCGCGCTCGGAACCATCGGTCAGGTAATCGAACCGGCCATCGCCCCTCTCGGCCTCGACTGGCGCTTCGGGGTCGGGCTCGTGTCGTCACTGGCGGCGCGAGAGGTGATCGTGGGCACACTCGGCACGATCTACGGCGTGGAAACGGCCGACGGGGACTCGCTCGAGCTGTTGGACGCCCTGCAGCGTGACCTCACGCTCGCATCGGCGATGGGCCTGCTCGTGTTCTTTGCGTTCGCCCTCCAGTGCATGTCCACGGTCGCCGTGATGCGCCGGGAGTCCGGCGGGTGGAAGTGGCCGATCCTGCAGTTCAGCTACATGCTGTTCCTCGGGTACGTGGGCGCGTTCATCGCGTACCGTATCTTTTAGCTCAGACCGTTCCGTGCCGCTTCGCCCCGGGACTTGCTGAGGAGACGTCGCATGCAGACGACCGAGGTAACGTTCGAAGCTACGAGTTCGTCCGGAGATGTATCGGGCGTGCTCCTGCGACCGGACGACGCGGTCGCGCTCTACGTGTTCGGGCACGGCGCCGGCGCCGGCATGCGGCACGTCTTCATGGAGGGCGTGGCGTCACGTCTGGCCGAGCGCTCGGTAGCCACGTTCCGCTATAACTTCCCGTACATGGAGGCGGGGCGGAGGGCACCCAATCCGGCGCCGATCCTGCTCAAGACGGTGCGGTCCGCGGTCGCTGAAGCGGCCCGGCTGGCTCCTGGACTGCCGCTGCTCGCGGGCGGGAAATCGATGGGGGGCCGTATGACCTCGACGGCGGCGTCGGAGGAGGAGCTGCCTACCGTGAAGGCGCTCGCGTTCTTCGGATTTCCACTGCACGCCCCGGGCCGGGACTCCTCGGAGCGCGGCGCGCATCTCGCGGAGGTTCGGCTTCCAATGCTCTTCTTGCAGGGGAGCAGGGACAAGCTGGCCAACCTCGATCTGCTCGCGCCGTTGCTCGATCGGGTGCACCCCGCGCCGCGGCTCCACGTGGCCGTGGGCGCCGATCACGGTTTCCACGTGCTCAAGCGCTCGGGCCGGACGGACGACGAGGTGCTCGACGAGCTTTGCGACGTCTTCGTCGAATGGATGCCGGGCGTCGTCTGAGGCGACGGGGTCGATCCGCGGGCGTCGCCCCGTGCTCAGCGGGACGCCCCGCTGGCGTGTCATTGAATTGACACCCGGTCGCGGAAACGGGATTGTCATGGTTCGATTCGAATCGATTGCAGGAGTCGTATCTCATGAGCTCTGACCTGTTCGTCTTTACCCACCGTGCCGTGTGCGCCGTGGGTGTCTCGGTCCTGCTTCTCGCCGCTGCCCCTGCCCTTTCGCCGGACGTATTCGAGGCGGAGGCGCAGGAGGACATGTCGTCGGTGGAGCGGATGTTTTCGGACCTGGACTACCGGTACGTCGGTCCTTCACGCGGCGGTCGCGTGACCGCGGTCGCCGGGCACGCCTCGCATCCGTTCACGTTCTACATGGGCGGAACCGGGGGAGGGGTGTTCAAGACGGATGACTACGGCAACAGCTGGTATCCGATCTCGGACGGGTACTTCGAGACCGGGTCCATCGGCTCAATCCGGGTCGCGCCGTCGAACGCCGACATCGTGTACGTCGGCACGGGCTCCGACGGCATCCGCTCCAATGTGATCGTGGGTAGGGGGCTCTACTACTCCGACGACGCGGGCGAGAGTTGGGAGCGGCGCGGCCTGGTCGAGATGGGACAGCTCGCGGCGGTGGAAGTGCATCCCGAGAACCCGGCCGTCGCCTTCGTCGCGGCGTTGGGCAATCCGTGGGCGAAGAGCGCCGAGCGCGGCGTGTACAAGACCACCGACGCCGGCCGAACGTGGCGCCAGGTCCTGTTCACATCCGACTCGGTCGGAGCCATCGACCTCGAGTTGAACCCGGCGAACCCCAACGAGATCTACGCGGCCATGTGGCGCGGTCAGCGTCAGCCGTGGACGATCATCTCCGGGATGGAGGCATCCGCCGAAGAGGACGGGATCTGGAAGTCCACCGACGGAGGTGAGACGTGGCGAATCGTGCGCGCGGGCCTTCCCACGGGGCTCGTCGGGAAGATCGATTTCTCGGTGTCGGCCGACATGCCGAACCGCGTCTACGCGCTTGTCGAGACCACCGACCCCGGCGAAGGCCTGTACCGCTCCGACGATTACGGTGAAAGCTGGGAGATGGTCAGCAACCAGCGCGGTCTGATGAACCGACCGTTTTACTACACCGGCGTCACCGCCGATCCGACGGACGGCGACCACGTGTACGTGAACAACGAGGGCTACTACGAGTCGACGGACGGCGGTCGAACCTTCCAGCGTCGGTCGACACCGCACGGAGACAACCACGACACGTGGATCAATCCGGTCAATCCGCTCATTCAGATCCAGTCCAATGATGGTGGCGCGAATGTCACCCTGGACGGCGGAGTGACGTGGTCTTCGCAGCACAATCAGCCGACTGCCGAGCTCTACTCGGTCGACATCGACGACCAATTCCCGTATTGGCTCTACTCGGGCCAGCAGGACAACTCGACGATCCGCGTGCCGAGCAACCCGCCGGCAACCGGGTCGGCGGGTGGATCGACCGGGGATTGGCAGGCCGTCGGTGGGTGTGAGACGGGACCCGTCGTCCCGAAGCCCGGTGATCCGTCGATCGTATACGCCAACTGCAAGGGTCGCTTCGGTCGATACAACCAGGAGACCGGACAGGAGAAGCAGTACTACGTCGGCTTCCAGAATCTCTACGGCTCGAACCCCGCCGAACTGAACTACCGGTTCCAGCGTGTCGTGCCGATCGAGGTGTCACCCCACGATCCGAGCACCGTGTACCACGGGTCGCAGTTCGTGCACAAGACGACCGACGAGGGCGTCACGTGGGAGCAGATCTCGCCCGATTTGACCGCGTTCCGGCCGGAGCGCCAGATGATTTCAGGCGGGCCCATCACCCGTGACATCACGGGTGAGGAGCACTACTCGGTGCTGTACGCGATCGAAGAGTCGCCCGTGACGCCGGGTGTCATCTGGGCCGGCGCCAACGACGGTAAGGTCAGCGTGACCAGGGACGGAGGCGCGACATGGTCCGATGTCACGCCGCCGAACATGCCGCCGGAAGGACGCGTGCAGACGATCGAGGCTTCGCCACATGCGGCCGGAAAGGCGTACTTCGCCTACTACCGGACGCTGCTGGGAGACCTGACGCCATTCATCTACAAGACGGAAGATTACGGACGCAGCTGGACGCTCCTTACGCCAGGGGACAACGGGATTCCGTCGCACCACGCGACCCGCGCGATCCGGGAGGACACCGAGCGCGAGGGCCTGCTCTTCGCGGGTACCGAGTTCGGCATGTACGTCTCCATGGACGACGGCGACACGTGGGAGCAGTTCCAGTTCGATCTGCCACGGACGCCGATCACGGACGTCAAAGTGCACCAGGGCGACCTCGTCTTCTCGACGATGGGACGCGGCTTTTGGATCATGGACAACCTCTCGCCGTTACGGCAGGCCGACGAGGCGATGTCCGCGGGGGGAGCTTTCTTCTTCCAGCCCGAGGACGCCTACCGGCTGCGCGGTGGCTTCGGTGGGGGTGGCGGCTCGGCTGCGGAGCCCGAGTACTCGCAGAACGGGGCGGTCCTCGACTACATGCTTCCCGCAGGCGTGCGCTCGGTAGGCCTGACGATCAGGAACGCCTCGGGCGCGACGGTTCGGACCTTCGAGAGCTCTGGGCCCGGGATGTCCACCGAGCAGGCGCAGGAAATGCGCGGGCCGTTCTTCCGGCAGCGCGGTGCCGCAGCGCCCGGGCGGAAAGAGGGCTTGAATCGCTTCGTCTGGGACCTCTCCGTTCCCGGCCCGAACGGGGCTGCGCGTGGCGGCCCGTTGGTCGTGCCCGGCTCGTTCACGGCGCAGCTCACGGTCGATGGCGAGACGCATGAGCGGTCGTTCGACGTGCTCATGGATCCGCGCGTCGCCGCGGACGGAGTCACGATCGCGGACATGCAGGCCCAGTTCGAGCTCGGCATCCAGATCCGGACCGCGATCGAGGATGCGGATCAGACGATCGAACGCCTCCGCACGGTGCAGGAGCGCGTGTCAGAGGGGACGGATGTGGAGCGGCAGCTCAAAGAGATCGAACGCGCGCTCGTGACGAACGACTCCATCACGAGCTACCCGACGCCGATGCTTCGCGATCAGCTCAACTACCTATACGGCAACACGCAGCGTGCCGATCAGGAGCCGGCCGTGGACATGTACGATCGGCTCGAAGTCTTGGTCAACGAGCTCGAGGAGCACAAAGCGCGTCTTCAGCGGTTGAGTCGGATGGTTACGGACGGCTGACGCCCGGTACTCGTCGTCCGCTTCGGCGCCACACCCTGCACGGTAGGATCCGGCGCCCTGATGGAGTGTCTCGCTCATCAGGGCGCCGTTGTTGTTCGTCGTGCGGTGCGCAGAGCGCGAAGGTCAAACGACGTCTTCGAGCAGAACCTGGTCGAGCGTGCGCACCAGTCGCTCCCCGTCCTCCTGCGAGAACGTCATCGGCGGCTTGATCTTGAGCACGTTGTGGTCCGGGCCGTCCGCGCTGAGCAAGACTCCGAGCTCGGCGGCCCGATTCACGACGTAATGCGCGATCCGCGCGGAGGGGGTCCTCTCGCGACGGTCCTCGACGAGCTCGATGCCGAGGAAGAGTCCTCGTCCGCGGACGTCCCCGATCGCATCGTGCCTCATGGCGAGCGATGCGAGGTTCGCCTTGAGCGTGCCGCCGACGACCGCCGCATGCTCCCTGAGCTGGTCGGCGCGTAGGACGTCGAGCACCGCGAGTCCGATCGCGGCGGACACGGGATTTCCCCCGAAGGTGCTGAAGAACTCCATCCCATTTGCAAAGGACGCCGCGATCTCCTTCGTCGTGACGACGGCCCCGATGGGATGGCCGTTTCCGATGGGCTTTCCGAGCGAGACGATGTCGGGCACCACGTCGGCCGATTGAAAGCCCCACATGTGGCTGCCCACTCGACCGAACCCGATCTGCACCTCGTCCGCGATGCAGACCGCACCGGCTGCTCGTGCATGCTTGAACGCCGACTTGAGATAGCCGGCGGGAGGCTCGATCTGACCCGCGCACGACAAGATCGCTTCGGCGATGAACGCGGAGGCGCCGAAGTCCTCTTGCTTCAGCGCATTGAACGCGTCTCGGACGTGGTCCGCGTACCGATCTGCCCGGTCGGCCACCTCCCGGCCATAGGCACCCCGGTAGTCGTCGGGAAGCGGCACGGTCCGGACCCAAGAAGGGGCGCCCACCCCGCCGGCTCCAGCGTGCTTGTAGTGGCTGACGTCGACGAGTCCTTGGGTGTGACCGTGATATCCTCCCTCGATGGCGACGACGCCGGTGTGACCGGTGTGAGCCCTCGCGAGTCTCAGCGCGAGCTCGTTCGCCTCGGAGCCGGACGTGACGAAATAGCAGACGGAGAGCTCGTCGGGCAGGAGCGAGACGAGGCGCTCGGCATACTCCAGGACGGTTTCGTGCAGATACCGCGTGTTGGTGTTCAGCACGGCCATTTGTCTTTGACCTGCGCGCACGACCTCCGCCCGTTCGTGCCCGACGTGGGCGACGTTGTTCACGCAGTCGAGATACGCTCGCCCGAGTGGGTCGTACAGGTACGTCCCGACGCCCCGGACGATGTGGAGGGGTTTGTCGTACGAAAGACTGAGGTTGGTGCCGAAGCGCTCGTACCGGCGCCCCGTGAAGTCGACGGGTTCCGGGCACGTCGTCTCGCCGGGAAGCCCTAGAATCAGATTGGGATCCGGAGAGAACGACGCCCAGATCCTCTGCTCACGGGGGAGCGCGACCCCGGGGAACTCGCCCTGATGGTCGAGCATCTCCGTGACGATCTGGAAGTGCAAGTGCGGCGGCCAGTCGCCGTTCTCGGGGTAGGGTCCGATACGAGCGATCCGGGCGCCCGCCTCGACCTCGGTGCCGACCTCGAGCTCTTCGACCGATGCCCGCTCCAAATGACCGTACAGGGTCCAGAAGGCGCCCGCGGGGCCGTCATGCTCCAAGATCACAGTGGGCCCATAGTCGAGTCCCTGTCCGTTGTCCTGGACCGAGTGGACGCGTCCGGCGAGCGGGGCCCGCACCTCGGCGCCCGGCTGGTCGAACAGGTCGATGCCCAAATGCACCGTCCGTCGCTCCCTGGGATCCCCGCTTCGTCCCGCGAATGTATCGGTCAGGTAGAAAGCGCGCGGTTCGAGGTATCGACCGATTCCAAGGCGGGCCTCCTCGTCCTCCATGGCCCGAAAAACCGTGCGGGTGAATGCCGCCGTGTCCTCGGTATCGCGGCCGTTCAGGAGCGGACTCGCCACGCTCAAGTCGAGAATCATGATCTCGTCTTGGCGCTCCGGCAGCTTCATGACCGGTTCGAAATCGAGCCCGCGCAGCCACTTCTCGAGGGGCGAGCTTCGGGGGCTCGCGGGACGGCCACAGGCATCTCGGATGAACCCTTCGGCCAGCTTCACCGGAATCTGATCGAGCGTCCGAATCATTTCCCACGCGGGTCGCTCCGAGATCGTGGCGTACTCGTCGACTTCCTCACTCTCGCGACGGCGCCACGCGGAAATGCTCACGGACGCGCCGAGCCGAGCGCGGGCGAGCGCATACACGACATTCATCTCGTCAACGCTGAGCGGAGTCCGCTCATGGAAGCCACGCGTGACAGCGGCTGCGGCCATGAGGGGGTCGGCGGTGCCGAGGATCGCATAGGCGATAGCGATCCCGAGGTCGAAGACGCGGGGTGCGGAGTGGGCATCCCCGAGGTCGATGATGCCCGTAACGGCGCGCGGGCCGGAGGTCGATGGCGAGACGAGCACGTTGTAGTCGTTGACGTCGCCGTGGATCACTTGCGACCCGAGGCCCAGAAAGTCGGGCTCCCGCTCGATCCACTGCGCATGAATGGAGCGGACGAGCTCGAGCTCTTCTCCGTTGAACAGATCGAAGCACCGCTCCATGACGAGACCGGAGCGTCCCAACGCCCAATCGAGGTCCACGCGGGCCGGTGGATGATCGGGATACGCGCCGAGCGCGCTGTCGAGCTCGGCCAACCGCCGGCCCAGGTCGTAAAGCAATGCCTCCGATCGGGGCCGTACGTCTGCCAGCAAGCCTCCTTCGAGGTAGTCCACGACGCGCAAGCGATGCACTCGGCTCTGGCCGTCCGTATGCTTCACGATCCGCTCATCGCTCTTCGAGCGAAGCAGGCCGGGGGCGAAGCCCCGCGTCGAGCGCGCGAGGTGCTCCATGAGATCGGCTTCGATCTCCAGGATCTCGTCGGACTCGTCGGGAGAGCTGACCTTCACGACATAGCGACGCGCGTCGGTCGCGGTGAAGAGGAAGTTCCGATCCCGATCTCCGGGGAGGGCCGTAAGCGCGCCGTCGAGCCCATAGTGTACGCGCAGGGCCTCGACCACGTCGTGCGTATCGATCTCGGGCCTGTTTTGGATCTTGATCATGGGGAGGCGTTCCGGCGGGCCCGGAGGCCCTGGGCGGACAAGCGTCGGGCCTCAAAGATTGCCCGATTTCCCGCCAGCGGGAGGGGGGATGCTGCGAGCGTCAACCGAAGGACCCGAAGGCGATACGCGTCGAGCCGGCTCAGGAGCCGGGGATCGGTACCACGAGCGTCCAAATCGAGTCGCGCACGAACGAGTCGGCGGCGCCGAAGCGGTTCAAGAGCGCGGCGAGAAGAAGGTCGTCCTTCGAGTAGACCACGATGCTTCCGTGCTCCTGTACGGAGGGAGCCAGCTCCGGGCCCACCGAATCGGGAGGCAGGTCACCTGGCACGAGGGCTTCGGGGTCGGGTGGGGTCTCGTCGGCGTCGAAGACCACGGGTCCCGCCGTCGGTGGAGCGACGACGTACTCGACCCGCTCCCACAGGCGCCATTGCACGGAATACCGTTCTCGGGCCAGGGTCGAGTCACCCTGAAACGAGCCGCTCGTACCTGGGGGAAGGACCCCCGCTGGGGCCGTGCGCGGCCACTGCCCCTGAGTCCGGAAGCGACGCTCCGCCGAGCCCCGGAGCAAATCGACATCCGAAGCAGCCTCGGTCACGAGCTGGTCGAAGCTGCGCGCTCGGTAGCTCGGAAGCAGAGCCGACAAGATGAGCGCGAGCAGCCCCAGCCCGATCATCGCGTCGCCGGTGCCGAACCGTCTCATGT
Source organism: Gemmatimonadota bacterium (assembly GCA_029863525.1). Classification (GTDB taxonomy): domain Bacteria; phylum Gemmatimonadota; class Gemmatimonadetes; order Longimicrobiales; family Gaopeijiaceae; genus UBA2589. Next base: position 3,606 of record JAOTVL010000062.1, on the reverse strand, counting down.
CGCTCACCGACCTCCCGGCGCCAGCCAGTCCGGCACGGCCTCCGCGAATCCCATGGCGGGAGCCGACGAATCGAAAACGACTGCGTCGCCGGTTCTGGAGTACGCGACGAGCTGATAAAGACGGTTGTTTGATTTCACGAAGCGAACGTCGGGCAATGCGGTTTCGACTTCTGCGAGTGAGCTCGGGAGACGGCCTTCCCGTGCGCGGAACGCCTCGATCTGCTGAGCTTGGACGAGGAGTGCGACGCGGAGGCCACGCACCCGTTCTGAACTGGTGAGCGGCGCCTGCGCGTCGGGCACGAGAAAACTGGGCGGAAGGCCGGCAAGGAAGAGCGCCATGACGAAGAGAAGTGCCGCCAGGGCGCCCTTCCAGCGCCGGGACGTTCCGGACTCCAGAGGAACTCGATAGATGGCGTCCTGCATCTCGACGTGCGCGAGTGCCGCCGCGAGGAGGCGGTCCCGTTGCTCAGGCGTCGTGGCCTCACCGAGATCGAGCACGAGCTCTTCGGGCAGGGTCGCCACGCCCTCGGCACGGAACTGACTCAACGCAAGCAACGCATCCGGGCCAATGAGAGGGGTGGACACAGCCTCGGCCGCCGCTGCACCGCTCACATCGGAATCCGCACCGCCACTCGCTTCCATGGCGGCGTCCGCGTCAACCGCTGCACCTGCCCCCGGCTCGAGATCACCAGGGCCATCTTGCGACGGGGACGGGGTCGGTCCGGCCTGGACTTCGACGTCGGCGTCTGACGCGGAATCGTGCACCAGCCTCTCGAGTGCCGCCGCCGCGATCAGCGCGGCCCGGGCATCGGGATCGTCGAAGTCGCCATCGAGCTCTATGATCTCGTCGACGCCCGAGCCTTCGGCAGGGGCTGACGCGACTCCATCCCGCTCGGACTTCGAGCCGCGTCCCTTCTCCTTCTTACGTTTTCGGGCCAACGGCGTCTCCGGCTGGATCCGCCCCAAGATAATCCGGCGATGGCCGGACGAGACAGTAATCCGTGATCAGTCGCGCACGAGTTTTCGGTACTTGATGCGATGCGGCTGGAGCGCGTCGTCGCCGAGGCGGCGGCGGCGGTCTTCTTCATACTCCTGATAGTTGCCTTCGAACCAGACGACTTTCGAGTCGCCTTCGAAAGCGATGATGTGCGTGCACACTCGATCGAGGAACCAACGATCGTGTGAGATCACGAGGACGCACCCGGCATAGTCGAGGATGGCGTTCTCGAGCGCGCGGAGGGTATCCACATCCAGATCGTTGGTCGGCTCGTCGAGGAGCATCACGTTGCCACCTTCCTTGAGCAGCTTCGACAGATGCAGCCGGTTACGCTCTCCGCCGGAGAGGACTCCCACCTTCTTTTGTTGATCCGCCCCACGGAAGTTGAACCACGAGAGATAGGCGCGGGGATTCACTTCCGCACGCCCGAAGTAGAGGACGTCGGCGCCCGCGCTGACCTCCTCGAAGACGGTCTTCTCGGGATCCAATGCTTCACGCGACTGGTCGACGTACGCGAGCTCGACCGTGCTTCCGATCTCGATCGATCCCGCGTCCGGCGTCTCTTGGCCGACGATCATGCGAAAGAGGGTGGTCTTCCCGGCGCCGTTCGCACCGATGATCCCGACGACCGCACCGGGCGGCACGTCGAAATCGAGGTCGTCGATCAGGAGCTTTCCGTCGTACGCCTTGGAGATTCCGTGCGCGCGGACGACGACGTTGCCGAGCCGTGGACCTTTTGGAATGAGGATTTCCGCAGTCCGAATCTGCTCGCGCTCGTCCTGGGCCAGCAGCTCCTCGTACGCGTTCAGACGGGCCTTGCCCTTCGCCTGCCGCGCACGCGGTGACATCCGGATCCAATCGAGCTCACGCTCGAGGGTCCTCTGGCGCGCCGACTCCGACTTCTCTTCTTGGCGCAGCCGCTCCTGTTTTTGCTCCAGCCACGACGTATAGTTGCCCTTCCACGGAATACCTTGGCCGCGATCGAGCTCGAGAATCCACTGGGCCACGTTATCGAGGAAGTAGCGATCGTGTGTGATGGCGACGATCGTCCCGGGGAACTCGGCCAGATGGTGCTCGAGCCACGCTACGGACTCGGCGTCGAGGTGGTTCGTCGGCTCGTCGAGCAAGAGCATATCGGGCTGCTCGAGCAGCACTCGGCACAGCGCGACCCGGCGGACTTCACCGCCCGACAGCTTCGAGACCTCGGCGTCACCCGGGGGCAGGCGGAGGGCATCCATGGCGATCTCGATCCTTCGGTCCAGCTCCCAAGCACCCACGGCGTCGATACGATCCTGCAACTTCGCCTGCTCTTCGATGAGGGCGTTCATTTCCTCGTCGCTGGAGATCTCACCAAACGCGAGGCTCACCTCCTCGAAGCGAGTGAGCAACGAGCGGATTTCTGCTACCGCGAGCTCGACGTTGCCTCGGACGTCGAGCGTGGGGTCGAGCTGGGGTTCCTGGGATAGGTAACCGATCCGAGTACCCTTGGCCGCCCACGCTTCACCCAGGAAGTCCGTGTCGAGCCCCGCCATGATGCGCAGGAGAGAGCTCTTCCCCGACCCGTTCGGTCCGACGACGCCGATCTTGGCACCGGGGTAGAACGACAAATTGATGTTCTCGAGGATCTTCCGCTTCGGCGGGACGATCTTCGAGAGGCGATGCATGTGGTATATGAACTGCGGTCCGGACATCGTGGTCGGCTCGTTCGGCGTCGTTCATGGCGCGTATGCGCGCGGGCGCGAGAATCTAGCACCTGCAAAGCACGGGCGGAGGCTCACTCCGGGGCGCCCAGGACGGTCTCGACCAGTTTGGCGGGCGCGTCTTGAAGCGTGCTCGTGTGTGCCTGCTCGGGTTCGTAGACGCCGAGCCAAGAGTCCACGTGCTTGCCCTCCAGCGCGACGAACCATACGGCGTCGCCCAGGGAAGCCCCAAAGGGCCGGGCAGGGGCACGACAGCCCTGCCCGGCCAATCGCGAATCGAGTCAGCGCCCTCCGCGACCGGAGCCACCGCGCGCCAAAGCGCGGTAATACTCCTCGACCAGCTGGCGATATCCGTCCGGGACCTCGTCGGCCCCGCTGAGCGTCCCTCGACGCTCCGCTTCGCCTTCCACATCGCGCCTCAAGACGAACTCGAGTCGCTTGAGTTTGTCGAGCATGTCGGCGTGGATCGAGGCGAGCTCCTCCGGGTCGGCGTACGTCTCTTCTCGTTGAAGCGCCTGGAAGGACTGAATGACGGACCGGATCTCCTCGACCGAGCGTCCCGACTCCACGAGGGCCTGCCGCAGCTCTTCCGCCTGGGATTCCCGTTCGCGGAACTCGGCTCGGAACTGCCGAATCTCCTCGGGTGTCAGGCGACGCGGGTCACCGCGCGTCGCGCCCCCGAACTGCGAGCCGGCGTACCGATCTCCGACCCAACCGTCGTTGCCGCCGCCACCACCGAGCCGGTCGGCATTGCCGCCCTGGCCCTGCTGACCCTGTTGGCCTTGCTGACCCTGTTGGCCTTGCTGACCCTGTTGGCCTTGCTGACCCTGCTGACCCTCTTGGCCTTGTTGACCCTCTTGGCCCTGCTGACCCTCTTGGCCTTGTTGACCCTGTTGGCCCTGGTGACGC
>JAOTVL010000061.1 GCA_029863525.1 Gemmatimonadota bacterium | reverse complement strand
TATCCGGACGATCTCCGTTACTCGCGGAGCACGCTGGAAGGACTCCGAGTCCAAGGGGTTCCGATCCGGGAGCTCGTCACGATCCGCGAAGCCGTGGCACCCGCGGAAATCCGGCGGGAAGACCAGTCGCGCGTCGTTTCGGTACACGCCGACGTCGTTTCTGGAGGATTGGATCAGGCGATCGCCGAGATCGAGACGGCGTTGGCGTCCGTCGCGACGACACCGCAGGTGCGGTGGGACGTGGGAGGTGAGAACGAAGAGATGCGTCGGTCCTTCCGGGATCTCGCGTTCGCTTTCGGGCTGGCTCTGGTCTTGGTGTACATGATCCTCGCGGCCCAATTCGAGTCGTTCGTTCACCCCTTCACGATTCTCATGTCGGTGCCACTGGCGTTGGTCGGCGCCCTGGCGGCGCTCGCGGCGACCGGTCAGGGACTGAACACGATGAGCCTGATCGGGGTGGTCATCTTGGTGGGGATCGTGGTGAACGACGCGATCGTGAAGGTCGATTTCATCAATCAATCTCGGCGGCAGGGCCGAAGCCTGCGCGACGCGATTCTCGAAGCCGGTCGGGTTCGGCTCCGGCCGATCGTCATGACCACGGTCACGACCGTGCTCGGCCTGCTCCCCATGGCGCTGGGCATCGGGCGTGGCTCGGACCTCCGCGCGCCGCTGGCGATCGCGGTCATCGGGGGGCTGCTGGTGGCCACCGCGCTGACACTCATCGTCGTGCCGGTGGTGTATCAGACGATCGAACGTGCGCGTCTGCGTCTGGTCGGGGCTCCGGCGTGATTCGAGTCAGCCTCCGCAGACCCGTCGCCGTCGCCATGGCGTACGCGGCCGTAGCGCTGCTGGGGGTCGCCGCGTGGCGCAATATCCCCATCGAGCTACTGCCCGACACCGAGCTCCCGAGGCTGACGGTCACGGGCGACTGGCGTGGTGCCTCACCCGAGACGGTCGAAGCCTTTCTGACGGCCCCGCTCGAGTCGACGATCCAGCAAGTCAAGGGCGTGGAGCGGATCGTCTCGGAGTCCTTCGAACGGCAGGGCACCGGTCGCGCTCAGATCGACGTAGAGTTTCAGCGCGACACGGACATGGATTTCGCGCGGCTCGACCTCTCGGAGCGGATCGCGACGCTCGAGGAGACACTCCCAGCCGGCGTGGGCAGGATCGGTGTGAGTCAGTACGTGCCGCAGGAGTTCCAGGAGCAGAATCGACCCTTCATGCTCTACACCTTCACGGGGCCGTACACGTTGGAGGCGCTTCGCGAGCATCTCGATCAAGTCGTGGCCCCCGAGCTCGGGCAGGTGGAAGGCGTCGCGCTCGTTCGCGTCTTCGGTGGCCGCGAGCGTCGCCTCGAGATCGAGCTCGACGAGGACGAGATCGGCGCGTTGGGCCTCGATCCCGTGACGATTCAGAGAGCAATCTCCGATCTGGACCTCGTCGGGGAGGCAGGCGTGGTACGGGAGGGGGGTGGGGAGCGGACCATCACGATCATGAATCGGCCGGGAAGCGCCGACGACGTGCGCAGCGCTGTCATCACCTCCGTGGGGGGGACTCCGGTCCGAGTGCGCGACATCGCGACCGTGTTCGATACCTACGAGGAGTCCGAACAGCTCTCCCGAATCAACCAACAGGCGGCCGTCGGGTTCGACGTCGTGAAGAGCGTCGGGGTGAATACCGTGAAAACGGCGGCGGATGTCCGCGCCCGGGTCACGGAGCTGGAGCGCCTCAACCCGTTCGGTACCGAGCTGATCCTCGAAGAAGACATGAGCGAGGACATCGAGCGACAGCTGACCGACCTGCGGACGCGGGCCGGCTTCAGCGCGGTGGTCATCTTCATCGTACTCCTCGCCTTCCTACGCTCGTTCCGGTCGGCCGCGCTCATCTTCACCACGATCGGGTTCAGCGTGCTCATCGCTCTGAACCTGATCTACTTCGGCGGCCTCACGCTCAACCTCCTCACGCTCATGGGGTTGGCGATGGGCTTCGGGCTCATCGTCGACAACTCGATCGTCGTGCTGGAGAACGTCTACCGCCGCTGGCAGGGCGGGCAAGCGGCGGAGGGCGCGGCGGAGGACGGGGCCCGAGAGGTGATGCTCCCGATCCTGGCGTCGACCGCCACGACGCTGATCGTGTTCGTGCCGTTCGTCTATCTCCAGGGTGAGCTCCGTGTGTACTACGTCCCGCTGGCGATCGTCGTCGGGCTGACGCTTGTCGCGTCCCTCCTGGTGGCCTTCACCTTCATTCCGGCGCTCTCGGCGCGGTTGTTGGCGGCCGGTCGGCATTCGGAGGCCGAAACCACCGATAGGCCTGGGGTCGACGAAGCGCCCGGCGCGCCGGTCTATCTCCGCTTCTACGCGGACCTGGTCTCGCTCACGGTCCACTTCCCATGGACGGCGATGGTCGTGACAGCGCTCGTATTCGCGGGGTCGTATTCGATCTTCGACCGGTACGTGAGTACGTGGGCGATGTGGGGTGGGGGACGGGGTCAGGACACCTACATATCGGTACAGATCTCGCTACCCCGTGGATCGAACCTCGAGCGGAGTGACCAGCTCATGCGATTCTTCGAAGAGCGGGTCGGACAGATTCCGGAGGTGGAACGCTACACGGCAGACGTTCGACCGACGTTCGGGGCCATGCGGATCACCTTTCCGGATTCGATCGAGAACACGCAGCGACCGGTCGTGATCAAGGAACAGATGACCGCATACAGCCACACCTTCACCGGCGCGGAGGTGCGGGTCTATGGCTACGGCCCCTCGTTCTACGGGGGCGGGGGCTCTGCCCCGAACTACGGGATCCAGATTCTGGGCTACAACTACGAGCGGGTTCGCGACATTGCCGAGGCGCTGGGGGCGCGCCTCGAGCGACTCAGTCGCGTCGTCGACGTCGACACGAACGCGAGCTCGGGTCGATTCCAGCGCGAGAAGGCGTGGGAGTTCGTGGTTACGATCGATCGGGATCGTGTTGCTACATATGGCCTTACCATAGAAGACCTCATTGGACGCCTGAATGCCGCGGTGGCGGGAACCGCCGGACTCAGCGTCTTGAAGATCGGCGGCGAGGAAGTCCAGTACCAGGTCAAGCTCGAGGGCAATCTCGACACCGACGTCCTGGCGCTGACCGAGACGCTCATCGACACACCCGACGGTCGCCGGATCCGTCTGGGGGAGGTCATCAGCATCGAGGAGCGAGACGTCCTCGCCCGAATCCGAAGGGAGAACCAGCAGTACGAGCGCACGGTCGCGTACGAGTTTCGCGGGCCGGCCCGATTGGGCGACGTCGTCCACGAGCAGATGATCGAGACCACGGAAGTGCCACCCGGCTATACGGTGAAGGCCGGAGACACGGGCTTTTACATCGATGACGAGGAACGGGCCCAGATCTGGATGGTGCTCGCGGTCGCTCTCCTACTCGTCTACATGGTGACCGCGGCGCTCTTCGAGTCGCTCCGGCAGCCCCTTTGCGTGATTCTGACGGTCCCGATGGCGCTGATCGGAGTCTACCTGATCTTCTTTCTCGCGAACGCGTCGTTCACGCGTGAGGCGTACGTAGGGGTGATCATGATGCTCGGGATCGTGGTGAACAACGCGATTCTGCTGGTCGACCACATCAACGGCGTCCGGCGTCGAACGCCCGAACTTCCACTGACCGAGGCCATCGTGCAGGGGACCCTGGAGCGGGTGCGGCCCATCCTCATGACGACCACGACCACCGTGCTGGGCCTGCTTCCCCTCGTGATCCTGGGAGACACGATGGGCAGCAACATATGGGACGCGCTGGCGCTCGTGCTGATCGGGGGACTACTCTCGTCCACGATCTTCGTGCTCACCATCACGCCGGCCGCGTATCACGTGGCGGAACGGGGGCGTCGTCCCTTCTCGGTGACAGGGGTGTCCCTGGCGGTGGATCACGACGGGCGTCCGAGCGTCGCGACGGGCTGACGCGCCGGGACTTCCGGCCAGCTTGGCGATGGCACATGTCTTGCGCTTTTCGGTACTAAGTCAGGCAGTCCGAGCGGCCGCTCGGCACGCATGGGGGGCTCATGGCAGGAATGGTTCGATCAGGTGCCGTCCGCGCGAGCATTCTCGCGCTGATCTTCGCTGCTTCCGCGGCGGCGGTCGACGCTCAGGGCGGCGACGGCTTCCTCTTCCGGGAGCCGCGCGTCGCGATCAAGTTCGAGACCGGTTACGGCATCCAGCGCGCCCAGAGCGACATCTTCGACTTCGTCATCGAGGAGCACACGCTCGACCGCCGCGATTTCGACAGCCCGTACATCGGGGGCGAGGTTTCGATCAAGGTCGCCCCCCGGTGGGACATCGCGTTCGCTGCCGGCTTTCAGTCCGCTTCTACGCTCTCCGAGTTCCGCGAGTTCGTCGATCAGGACGACCTCCCGATCGAGCAGGTGACCGAGCTTCGCCTGATCCCCGTGACGGCGGCCGCGAAGTACTACCTGCGGCCGAGAGGGCGCTCGATCGGACGATTCGCCTGGATTCCGGAGTCGGTCGTGCCCTTCCTGAGCGCCGGCATCGGGGTCGTCGGGTACCGATTCGAACAGGAAGGCGACTTCGTCGACTACGAGACGCTCGACATCTTCTACGATCGCTTCACCACCCAGAAGCAAACGCTCCTTGCGCGCGGCGGGGCCGGTGTCGACGTTTCGATCGGGCGTCAGTTCGTTCTGACGGGAGAGGCGCGGTACGGTTACGCGCGTGGAGAACTCGGAGCCGATTTCTCCGGCTTCGGTGACATCGACCTCGACGGGCTTCAGCTGCTCGCCGGCGTCTCCGTCCGCTTTTAGGGGGCATCATGATGCGCAATGACTCGTTCGTAACCGGCTCGCTGACCTCGCTCTGCTTCGCGGTCGCGTTGAGTCTCTTCGCGCAGCCGCTCGAGGCGCAGAACCGCGACATGCGATGGATGCCGTTCATCGGCTGCTGGGAAGCCGTCGGCGCCGACGACACGATCGGCCTTCTCTGCTTCGCGGAGTCCGACGGCGGGGTCGAGCTGAGCAACGTCTTGAATGGGGAGGTGGTCTCCACCGAGATCCTCGCGGCGGACGGTCAGCGGCGCTCGGTGGCCGCCGAAGGGTGCGACGGTTGGGAGACCGTGGAGTTCTCCGCGGATGGCCGGCGGGCGTTCACGCGCACCGAGTTCACATGTGCCGAGGGCGACGCGAGATCGGGAACCGGTGTCATGGCGTTCACCTCGCCCACGTTCTGGGTCGACGTGCGCGTTCTCGACGTGGGCGGCGAAGAAGTCGCCTGGGTGCAGGAATACCTGCTCGCGGGCGCCGATCGTCTCGCCGAGGAGGAGATCGAGGATCCGTCGCAGGGCCTGGGTATTGCTGTGACATCGGGGCGGGTCGCCGCTGCGGCGCCGATCACGCTCGATGACGTCGAGGAGGCTTCCACCCGCATGGGCGCTCGCGCCGTGGAGACATGGGTCGTGGCGCTGGGCGACCCGTTGGACGTGAGCGCGGAAGATCTCGTGCGACTCGACGAGGCGGGCGTCTCCGGCCGAGTGATCGACGCGGTGGTCGCCGTGTCGCACCCGGACCGGTTCATGGTCGAGGCCGGAACGACGGTCGAGCAGATCGACGGTGCAGGACCGACGCACTATCGCGGCTACATGGGATACAATCCGTGGGCCGGCCCGGCATGGGGTTACGGATACGAATACGGGGCGTTCGGGTACGCGCCCTTCTACCGCTACGGCTACAGCCCCCTCCGCTACGGGTACCCGTACGGCTACGGGTACGGCTACGGGTATTACGGCTCGCGCCCCGGCGTAGTGATCATCGATCGGCGCCCGCGGGAGAGCAACGGTCGTGTCTACGCGGGTCGCGGATACCGTCAGGGAGGCACGGCGACGGGCGGGGCCGCACGGCCGAGAGGTGGCTCGATTCCGTCCTTCGGACGAACCGGGTCGAGGAGCGGTGGTTCGATCGCAGGCTCGGCTGGCTCCGGCAGTCGTGGCTCGGCGCGCACGGGTCGTACCGCCAGACGCCGTCCGCCAGGAGGCCGCTGACGGCTCGGACGAGTCGCGCGCGGGTCGGACTAGGCGCGGGACGCCGTCCCAGGACGGTTCTTCGATGCTCGGACCGGGGTGGAGCGAGACGCTCCGCCCCGGTCCGTTTTCGACGGGGTCGTGCCTTAAGGCCCCGGCCTCCATGTGCTACCTTGTTCGGCTATGAGCGAGCAGAACGAGACGGGCAGCGACTTCATTCGGCGTCGCGTCGAGGCCGACCTCGCGTCCGGCCGCTACGGCGGTCGGGTCGTGACGAGGTTCCCGCCCGAGCCGAACGGATACCTCCACATCGGGCACGCCACCGCGATCTGCCTGAACTTCGGGATCGCCGAGCAGTATGGGGGCCGGTGCCATCTCCGCTTCGACGACACCAACCCGGAGAAAGAGGACCCCGAGTACGTTCGCGCCATCCAGGACGACATTCGCTGGCTGGGCTTCGACTGGGGTGAGCACCTGTACTTCGCGTCGGACTACTTCGAGAAGATGTACGAGTGCGCGGAGGGCTTGATCCGTGATGGCCTGGCGTACGTCGACTCCCAGCCGCTCGAAGCGATCCGGGAGGGTCGAGGATCGCTCACCGAGCCCGGGGTGGATTCCCCCTACCGCGACCGTAGCGTCGACGAGAACCTCGATCTCTTCCGCCGCATGCGCTCCGGGGAGTTCCCGGACGGAGCCCATGTTCTGCGCGGCAAGATCGACATGGCCGCGCCGAACATGCTCATGCGCGACCCCGTCCTGTATCGGATCCGGCATGCCGAGCATTATCGGCAAGGCGACCGGTGGTGCATCTACCCGCTCTACGACTACGCGCACTGTCTCGAAGACGCCTTCGAGGACGTTACGCACTCGATCTGCACGATCGAATTCGAGAACAACCGCGACATCTATGACTGGGTCTTGGAACACACCGGCTTCGAAGAGCCTCGGCCTCACCAACACGAGTGGGCGGGCCTCGATCTGGAGAACGCGGTTCTTTCGAAGCGGGCCATCGGGCCCCTCGTCGCCGCGGGGCTCGTGTCGGGCTGGGACGACCCGCGGCTCGCCACGATCGCCGCATACCGACGCCGCGGGGTACCTCCCGAAGCGATTCGGAAGCTCGCGCGAATGGTGGGGGTGTCCCGGTCGGGTGCACGCACGGAGGAGGCGAAATTCGATTTCGCGATTCGAGAGGTTCTGAACACGCAGGCGCCGCGCGTCATGGCTGTCCTCGATCCGCTTCGCGTGGTCATCACGAACCTGCCTGAGGGCCACCTCGAGGATCTCGACGCGGCGTATTTCCCGTCTGACGTGGCCCGCGAAGGCTCACGTGCGTTGCCCTTCTCCCGGGAGCTGTGGATCGAGCGGTCGGATTTCGAGGAGGTGCCACCCAAGGGGTTCCGACGCCTCGTCCCGGGCGGGGAGGTCCGGCTACGACACGCCTACGTCATCCGCTGCGACGAGGTCGTCAAGAACGAGGGCGGTGCGATCACCGAGCTCCGATGCAGCATGGATCCGGACACCAAAGGCGGCGCGGCGCCGGGTGGCCGCAAGGTGAAAGGAACGATTCACTGGGTATCCGTGGCGCACGCGGTCGACGCCGAGGTACGCCTTTTCGGGCCGCTTCTCGAGGACGCGGGCGATGGCTCGGACCCTACGACCGTCGCGACGGGCGGAGCGCAGGACGGAGGTGAACCGGTCGAGGTCGACATCACCGAGCGCGTCGACCCCGAATCGCTGATCGTGGTGAGAGCGAAGATCGAGCCTTCGGTCACGGCGGACCCGCCGGAGACACGCTATCAATTCGAGCGGACCGGATACTTCTGGCGCGATCCGGTCGACGGACGGATGGACGATCTCGTCTTCAACCGCATCGTCGCGATGAAGAGCACCTACCGCCCCGGGGGGGGCGTGGCCAAAGCGGACGAGAGCGCCGCCGGCGTGCCCACACGCCCGAAGCAGAGCAAAGGAAGGGGCGACAAAGACTCGACGGTCACCACCGTGCCGAAGCCGCAGGTCGGCGAAGGACGCGCCATCGCCCGCGAAGAGGATGCAACGCTGCGGGACCGCTTCACGCGGTACCAGCAAGAGCTGGGCTTGTCCCGAGAGCACGCCGACGTCCTCACGAGGACGCGTCGCGTCGGAGACTTCTTCGAGGCTGCGCTCGCCGAGCACGACGATCCCGTGGGCGTCGCCGCCTGGCTCGTCACCGACGTCCGGGGCCTGCTCGATGGCCGCACGCTCGGCGATCTGCCGTTCGGTGGTCGAGAGCTGGGGCGACTCGCCGCCTTGGTCGCGAACGGAAGCGTGACACGCAGGGCCGCCAAAGACGTTCTCGCGCGCCTCGCCGAGCAGGGTGGCGACCCGCGCGCCCTCGTCGCGGAGATGGGTCTCGAAGCCCTTGCGGACACCGACCAACTCTCGGGCATCGTCGATGGGGTGCTCGCCGCTTGGCCCGGGAAGGTCGAGGAGTACCGCGCCGGGAACGAGAACCTCATCGGGCTTTTCGTCGGCGAGGTCATGAAGGTTTCGAAAGGCGCGGCCGATCCTCGCGTTGCGCGTACGATGCTGATCGAGAGGCTGAGATCGTGACCATGAGACTCCGGTTCGCTCCGTCGCCGACGGGCTACCTTCACGTCGGCGGTGCTCGGACGGCGGTCTTCAATTGGCTGCTGGCGAGAAAGCACGGTGGGGTCTTCATTCTCAGAATCGAGGACACGGACCGAGATCGCTCGAACGAAGAGCACACGAGGGCGATCCTGGACGGAATGAGCTGGCTCGGGATCCATTGGGACGAGGGGCCGCACTTCCAAAGCGAGGGTGTGGAGCGGCACAAGGCCGAGGCGCTTCGACTGCTCGCGGAGGGCAAAGCGTATCGAGATTTTTCGGATGCCGAGGCCGTGCGAGAGGAGGCGCGCGTTCGCGACATGCACCCCAGCCGCGTGGCTCGGGAGCAAGCCGAAGCGCTTGGTCCAGAGGAAGCGGAGCGCCGGGCAGAAGCGGGAGTTCCGTTCGCAATCCGGTTCCGCGTGCCCGACGGTGAGACTCGCTTCCACGATCTCGTGCATGGCGAGATGCGTTTCGGGAACGACGACATCGACGACCTCGTCATCCTTCGGAGCGACCGGACGCCGGTCTACAACCTCGCGGTCGTCTCGGACGACGCGAACATGGGCATCACGCATGTGATTCGCGGCGACGACCACCTCTCCAACACGCCGAAGCAGGTCCTTCTGTATCGCGCCCTCGGTTTCCCCGAGCCCGTCTTCGGTCACGTCCCACTGATCTTGGGAGAAGACGGAAAGAGGCTGTCGAAGCGGCACGGAGCTACGGCGGTCGGTGAGTATGCGGACGAGGGGATCCTCCCCGAAGCGATGATCAATTTCCTCGCGCTTCTCGGCTGGAGTCCGGGGGACGATCGCGAGTTCATGACGCTCGAGGAGCTCATCGACGCGTTCGACGCGGAGCGGATCCTCAAGAAGAGCTCGGTCTTCGACACCGAGAAGCTGAGTTGGTTGAACGGAAAGCACCTAGCGGTCAAGCCGTCCGATCAGCTCGTGGACCACATCCGGACCCGGTTGCGCGGTCAGTCATCGCTGCGCCAGGAACTGCTGGACGACCAAGCGTGGATGGAAACGCTCTTGGCGGTCATCAAGCCGAGGGCGCGCACGCTCGACGAGCTGGCCGATCAAGCGCGCCCGTTCCTTCTGAGCGATCTAGCCTACGAAGAGAAGGCGGTCGAGAAGTACTGGAGGAAGGACCCGGACGCGGCCCTGGATCGACTCGGTCGCGTCGCGGCCGCGTTCGAGGACGCGGATTGGTCCAAGGAGGCGCTGGAGGAGCGCCTGCGGGCGCTCGCAGAGGAGATGGGAGTCGGTGCGGGCAAGCTCATCCATCCGCTCCGTGTGGCCCTTACCGGAAACATGGCGAGCCCCGGGATCTTCGACGTTCTCGTCATCCTCGGGCGGGACCGCGTTTCGGAGCGTATTGTGGAGGGGGTGAAGCGTATACGCGAAGCGTGAACAAGAGGCTTTCTTGACACCTTTCCGAAGCGCACATTAGGATAGCTCCCGAACGTTGTCGGGCGCAGCCTTGGCCCCCCCTCCAGGTGTGGATAGTTGGCTAGATCCGACGCGGTTTCCCAGCGCGAAGCTCCGACGGCCGGTCATCAGACCGAGCCGCTCACCGAGATCGAAGGCAAGATCCTCGATTTCATGGTGCAGTATCTCCGGGACAACACGTACCAACCGTCCATCCGTGAGATCGGCGAGCGCTTCGGAATCAAGAGTACCAAGACCGTCTCCGAACACCTTCAGGCACTCGCCGACAAGGGATGCCTCGAGCGCGACCCGTCGCGATCCCGTGGTGTGAAGATCCTCGGCGTGGACCTCAACGCCGACACCGTCGCGGTTCCGTGCTTCTCACGAATGCCGCTCGAAGGCGTGTCGAAAGAGATCGAAGGGGTCGTTTCCGTGGACCGGCAGCTCGGAGGTCGGGCCGGTTCGTTCATGGTTCGTGCGGGCGCGGGTGATCTCGCGGTGCTCGGCGTGGCCGAGGGTGATCTGGTGCTCTTGGAGCCGGCAACGATCGACGAGGTCGAAGACGGCAGCGTCGTGGTTGCCGAGGTCGGTGATTCGTCTGCATTCCACCGTGTCGCGAAGAATGGAAAGGGTGTCCATCTCGAAGCACTCGAGCCGGGCGGTGAGACGACGCTCGTGGAAGACGGCGACGATCTCCGACTCATCGGCCGCGTGACGGGCTTCTATCGACGCATGGACGAAGTCGGGTCGCTCAACCTGACGCCCCACTAGCCAACGCCCGGCGGTGACGACCGAGTCGTCGGCATCCCACAGCATCGAATCGGAACCGAAGGTGTCTTCTGAGCAGGCGTCCGAGGACGACGCCTGGATGGCTCACGCGTTGGCGCTCGCCCGAGAAGCCGAGCGACTCGGAGAGGTGCCGGTCGGAGCCGTGGTCGTTCGTGACGTCGCGATCGTGGGCGAGGGCTTCAACCGAACGGTGACCGATTCTGATCCTTCGGCGCACGCGGAGGTGGTGGCGATCCGGGCCGCCGCGCGCCGCCAGGGCGACTGGCGACTCACCGACTGTACGCTCTACGTGAGCCTCGAGCCGTGTGCCATGTGCGCGGGGGCGATCGTGTTGGCACGCATCCCACGGGTCGTCTTCGGGGCGACCGACCCGAAGGCGGGCATGGCCGGCTCGTTGGGGGACCTCCTCCGAGACGACCGACTCAACCATCGATGTCAGGTCGCGTCGGGGGTTCGCGCCGACGAGTCGTCGGCGATGCTCAAAGCGTTCTTTCGAGCGCGGCGATGAGACGCTGCGTGGCGAGAAGAAGGAATCCCACTCGGAGGACCGGTGCGGCCAGGGGCCGGGCCGGCCGGCTCCCGATCGGCATGGCGCTGGGTGCCGCGCTCGGCGCGTTGGGAGCTTGTACGGTGGTGACGATGCCCCCGAGCACGCCGGAGCCACGGGTGCGTGTAGGTCCGGCCCCCGAACGTGACGCCGTCGAAATCGCGATCGATCCGGTTCGATCGTTCGACGAGGTTCGCGCTCTTTGGGTCGTACGCTTCACCATGACCAGCGAGGAGTCGGTGCTTGCCATGATCGAGCGGGCGGATCGCGCCGGAATCAATACGCTCCTGGTCCAGGTGCGGGGGCGTGCCGACGCGTTCTACGAGTCCGAGCTCGAACCACGCGGTGAGGCGATGCAAGCGTCCGAGGGCTTCGACCCACTGGCGCTGACCATCGAAGAGGCGCACCGCCGCGGAATGGCGGTACACGCGTGGGTGAACACCCACTTGGTCTGGGGTCCTACGGAAAGGCCGCAAAGCGAGGATCATCTCGTCAATCGACATCCGGACTGGCTCGCCGTGCCCCGTGAGCTCGGTCGCGAGCTGGTCGCGGTCGATCCATTCGATCCGAGGTTCGTGGACCGGCTCGTGGCCCATGCCCTCCAGAACGATCACGCGGTGGAGGGCATCTATTCGAGCCCTTCGCACCCTTCCGTTCAGGATCGCGTGCACCGGGTCTGGCTGGATCTCGCCCGACGGTACGACCTCGACGGCATCCACTTCGACTACATCCGCTTTCCCTCGGCCGACTACGACTATTCACTCGGGGCTCTGGAGCGCTTCCGGCTCTGGGTGCGGGGCTCGCTCGCATCCGCGCGTTTCGCCGAGCTGGACCGGGCGTACGGCACGGACCTCTATGCGTTCGTCGACGGCGAGCCCGAGCGTTGGGACGATTTTCGTCGGGAGCAGGTGACGCGCCTGGTGCAGCGCGTGTACGCGGACGTGAAGACCGTGAAGCCTCGACTCGTCGTCTCCGCCGCGGTCATCGCCGATACCGAGCTCGCGTTCGACGACCGCTTCCAGGATTGGCCGGGCTGGCTTCGAACGGGGATGCTCGACATCGCGGTGCCGATGGCGTACACACCCGACCCCGAGCTCTTCGCGTCCTTGATCGACGATGCGCGAACGGCGGCCGGTGAGCCGGCTCGTGTGTGGGCCGGTATCGGCGCCTACATGAACACCACGGACGGTACGCTCCGGATGATCGACCTGGCCCGATCGAGGGGCGCGGGAGGAATCGTGCTCTTCTCCTACGACTGGGCCGTCGGCGACGGTCAGGGCGACCCGCGTGACCCCTTCCTTCAGCGCGTCGGCCGCGCGCGCTTCGCCCGGTAGCCTGCTCTCGCCCCGGCGTCGGTCCGGCGTACCGGCTAGGTCTGAGTGTCGAGCTCCAGGTCCGACCGGCCGATCAACCGAAGCAGCACCACGAGGGTCAACGCCCCGCCGATAATGGCGAGCCACGGTGGCAGCCCGTAGGCGGTACCGATGTTGCCGATCAGGATCCCGACCACGCCGACGACCACGGCGTATGGCAACTGGGTTCGGACGTGGTCGACGTGGTCGCACGCCGACGCTGTGGACGAAAGCACGGTCGTGTCCGAGATCGGAGAACAGTGATCGCCGAAGATCGCGCCGGCGAGGACGGACGCGATCCCTCCGAGGAGCACCGCGTCCATCGGCCCTCCCGGATAGACGTCCGGTCCACCGAGTGTCACGGTCAACGGAATCACGACCGGCAACATGATCGCCATCGTGCCCCACGACGTGCCGGTTGCGAACGCCATCGCGGCGGAGGTCACGAAGATCACGAACGGCATGAGCTGGATCGGGAAGCGGTCCGAAAGCAGCATCGCGAGGAAGTCCGACGTCCCGATGACCTCGGTCACCGAGCCGAGCGACCAAGCCAAGGTCAGGATGATCATGGCGATCATCATCGAGCGCATGCCGCCGACCAAGGCTTCGATGGACTCCATGAGGGTCAACAGGCGCTGGCCCACGGAGAGGAGAATCGCGACGATGACCCCGGTGAGAGAGCCCCAAAGGAGCGTCGCGAACGGGTCGGCCGCGCCGAAGACGTCGCGCAGCACCGCGTCGGGTCCCACGACCGCACGGCCCGAGGAGTAGAGGCCGGCCAAGACGACCACGACGACCGACAGGACCGGGATCCCCGCATTCAGCCAGCGGTGCGGGGTGCCTTCCTTCGGCTCCATGACCTCGCTCGACGTGTCGACCGCCAGGGTGGCCCCGGGTCTGTGGAGCCCGCCCCCGCGCGCGGCGCGCTGCTCGGCCTTGAGCATCGGGCCGAAGTCCCGATCCGTGACCGAGGTCAGGACGACGAAGAAAATCGCCAGCAAAGGGTAGAAGAGGAACGGAATCGTCTCGACGAAGATCCCGAACGGGCTCAGGGCGAGGAGCTGGTCGGCTCCCGCAGGCGTCTGTTGCGCCGCGATCTCGAATCCATCGCCGATGAGGCTGATCTCGTACCCGACCCACGTGGAGATCGGCACGATTGCGGCGACCGGGGCGGCGGTCGAATCGACCAGGTACGCCAGCTTCTCGCGGGAGATCTTCAGGCGATCGGTGATCGGCCGCATGGTGTTACCGACGATCAGCGTGTTCGCGTAGTCGTCGAAGAAGATCGCCATGCCGGCGGCCCAGGTCGCGAGCTTGCCCCGTTTCGGCGTGCTGGCGAACGGTGCGACGGCCTCGACGATGCCCATCGTCCCCCCGTTCCGAGAGATGAGCCCGACCATTCCGCCGAGGAGCAGGGAGAACACGATGATGCTGGCGTGCTCTACGTCGGCGATCGCCGGAGCGATGAAGCTGTCGACCATCCGCGCCGTGGCGGAGAAGGGGTTGAATCCGGCCATTGCCAGGGCACCGAGCCAGACACCGGCGAAGAGGGCCGTGACGACCTCACGGAAGAGCAGGGCGAGCGCGATCGCCACGATCGGCGGCACGATGGAATACCAACCGCTCGTGACCGTCGGATCGAGCTCGAGCGATGCATCACCGACCAAGACGGTGAGCGGAAGGTCGTCCCCAGATTCCACGACCAGATCACGCAGTCTCACCGAAGCGTGCGCTTCGACGGTGCCCGTGCCCAGGGTTCGGTCCGTGCTCGTCCGGACTTCGACCCACGCCGACGGCACGTCGGGCGCCCCCCTGATCGTGAGCTCGAACGGTACGCCCCGCAGGACGACCGAGGGCGGATCCACCAGCTCCTGGGCCCCGACGGGCAAGGAAACGACCGAGAGCGCGAGCGCCGCGTAGACCAAGAATCGGAGGCTCATGAGCTGGATGCTGGAGGATCGCTCGGACATCTCTCACCGGGCGCGACAGAGCCCTGGAGGACCGGCACGTTCGAGAGCGGACGCGAACAGAATGGGGAAACGAAGTGGATCGTGACACCCCCGCGGGCGGTCGTTGACCCGAACCCACTCTCGCCCGAACTTTTGCCGCCCCACGCGGCCCGGAAGTGCCGGGCCGCCGACCCCGCCTCAGGATGCCGATGACCGGATCCACCCGCCTCCACGTGATGAGCGAGGCCGACGTGCGCCGCGCGGTCGCTCGAATGGCTCGGGAGATCGTCGAGCTCAACGGTGGCACCGAAGGACTCGTCCTCATGGGCATTCATCGTCGAGGCACACAGATCGCCGCGTTGATCCGCGAGGAGATCGAGCAGGCGGAGAACGTCCAGCTTGCCACCGGGTCGATCGACATCACGCTGTACCGCGACGACCTCGAGGTCGTCGGGCCGCTTCCCGTGATCGGGGCCTCCGTGCTGCCCACGGACGGAATCGACGACCGATGCGTGGTGATCGTCGACGACGTGGCGTTCACGGGCCGGACGGCCCGCGCGGCGCTCAACGAGGTCAGCGATTGGGGCCGGCCCCGTCGGATCCTGCTCTGCGTGCTCGTGGATCGAGGCGGCCGAGAGCTGCCAATCCAGCCCGACGTCACCGGTCGAGAGGTCGAGGTCCTCGAGCATCAGCGGGTGGAGGTTCTGGTGCCGGCGTTGGACGACCGACTCGCGGTCGAGATCATTCAGACCGACCCGGAGGATTCGTGACCGATCCCGCGCCGTCGCTCGGCAAAGACCTGGTCGGACTCGAAAACCTCACGGCGGGACAAATCCTCGCGATTCTCGACACTGCGGAGCCGTTCAAGGAGATCTCGGAGCGACGAATCAAGAAGGTCCCGGTTCTGCGCGGCAAGACGATCGTGAACCTTTTCTTCGAGGCGTCCACCCGCACCCGGATCTCGTTCGAGTTCGCCGAAAAGCGGCTCAGCGCGGATACCGTGAACATCTCCTCCACCGGCTCATCGGTCGCCAAAGGGGAGACGCTCGTGGACACGGCTCGAAACCTCGAGGCCATGCGCATCGACATGGTCGTGATTCGACACGGTGCGTCGGGGGCGGCGCATTTCCTCGCCGATCGGATCCCGTCGAACGTCGTCAACGCGGGCGACGGGTGGCACGAGCATCCGACCCAAGGTCTGCTGGACCTGCTGACGATCCGAGACCACCGAGGGGGGATCGACGGACTCAAGGTGTGCATCGTCGGAGACATCCTGCATTCACGCGTGGCGCGCTCGAACATCTACGGGCTCCGGGCACTCGGGGCTGAGGTCGCGATCTGCGGCCCCAAGACGCTCCTGCCGCCCGCGCCGGAGGAACTAGGCTGCATCGTCTTCCCGCGCGTGGAAGAGGCGATCGAGTGGGCGGACGTGGTCAACGTTCTCCGACTTCAGCTCGAGCGCATGGAGGCCGGCTACGTGCCGAGCCTCCGGGAGTACAACCGAATCTGGGGCGTGTCGAAGCGACGTCTGCAGGCCGCTCCGAAGGACCTCTTGATCCTGCATCCCGGCCCAATGAATCGGGGCGTGGAGATCGACTCCGACGTGGCCGATGGGGAGCATTCCGTGATTCTGAACCAGGTGACGAACGGCGTCGCCGTGCGCATGGCCGTCCTCTACCTCTTGGCGGGCGGTCAGCCGGAAAAGGCCGAGGCCGCCAAGCAGGGAGCCGAGGCATGAGCCGCAAGATGCTGCTCTCGGGTGGGCGTGTCGTCGATCCGAGCCAGTCACTGGATGCCGAGCTGGATGTGCTCCTGGTCGAGGGGGCGGTCGCGTCGGTCGGTGCGTCGCTCACATCCGCCGAGGACGCGGAGGTCGTGGACTGCAGCGGCCTGGTGGTCACCCCCGGACTCATCGACGTCCACGTCCACTTCCGTGAGCCCGGTGAGGAGCACAAGGAGACGATCGCGACCGGAGCCGCCTCCGCGGTCGCGGGCGGGTTCACGGCCGTCTGCACCATGCCCAACACCGATCCTCCGATCGATGATCCCGCGGCGGTGGGCTTCATTGTCGCCGCGGGCAGGGCGGCAGGGCTGTCGCGAGTCTATCCGGTCGGGTGCATTTCGGTGGGGCGGGGCGGTGAGCGCCTAGCCCTGGTGGGCGAGATGGTCGAGGCCGGGGCGGTCGCGATTACGGACGATGGGAGTCCCGTCATGAACTCCGGGCTCATGCGGCTCGCGCTCGAGTATGCGCAGGCATTCGACATCCCGGTTGCGGACCATCCCGAAGACCTGGGCGTGTCCGCGACCGGGCATATGAACGAGGGCATCATCTCCGCCCGGCTGGGGATCGCGGGCAAGCCGAACGCGAGTGAGGACATCCACATCGTGAGGGACCTGCTGCTCGCGGAGCTGACGGGCGGCCACATCCATCTGCAGCATGTATCCACGCGATTCGGCGTCGAGGCGATCCGTCAGGCGAAGGCGCGCGGCGTGCGCGTGACGGCCGAGGCGTCGCCGCACCATCTGATCCTGACGCACCAGGCGGTCGAGGGCTTCCGCACCGAGGCCAAGATGAATCCGCCGTTACGGACACAGGAGGA
Organism: Gemmatimonadota bacterium; assembly: GCA_029863525.1. GTDB lineage: Bacteria > Gemmatimonadota > Gemmatimonadetes > Longimicrobiales > Gaopeijiaceae > UBA2589. The sequence continues at coordinate 3,389 of JAOTVL010000061.1, read as the reverse complement.
CGTCGATGCGGTGCGCGCGGGCGTTGCCGACGGCACGCTCGATACGATCGCGACGGATCATGCGCCGCACCACTACGACGAGAAGGAGGCCGCCTTCGCCGACGCGCCCAACGGAATCGTCGGACTCGAGACTTCGCTCGGTCTGGTTCTGACCCATGTCGTGGGGGAAGGCGTAATCGACCTCTCCACGATGGTCGAGCGGATGAGCTGTCAGCCGGCCCGGGCGTTCCGCCTACCGGGCGGCACGCTCGTGGAAGGGGCGGTCGGCGACGTGACGATCTTCGATCCGAACGAGACGTGGACCGTCGAGGCCGCCCGATTCGCTTCCAAGAGCCGGAATACACCGTTCGAGGGTTGGGAGCTCACGGGCCGTCCGCGCCGAACCATTGTCGACGGTCGGACCGTCTGGTCCGCGTGACCGCTTCGCTTCCGGACGCGGAAGTTCGATCACCGACCCTTCTGCGACCGGACGAAGAAAGACCCGGTGCCCATGGGGCGCCCGGGTCTCTCGAAGTCAACGTGCCGCGCGGGGTGCCGCGCGACGTCGCCGGGTCAGCTCAGCCCATTCACGTGCCGAGCGAGGCGGCTCTTGATGTGACCGACCCGATTCGGATGGATGAGGTTCCGCGTGGCGGCACGGTCCAGAAGCGCCGTGGCTTCCGTGAGACGGGCCACCCCGTCCTCGGAGGTCTCGGCGGTCTCGACGCGCTTGACCGCGGTGCGGATCTTGGAACGCTCGGCCCGGTTCTTGGAACGGGCCGCGCGGCTCAACTCCATCCGTTTCTTCGCACTCTTGATATTCGGCATGCAGCTCTCGTAGAGCGGTTTCAGTCGGTATTGACGAGCATGGAAAGCTAGATGAGACCGTCGATCGGATCAACGGGTACGAGTGATCTCCCCGCTGAGGTAGGTTAATCGCCCATGGACGTCCTTCTCATCATCGTGGTGCTCCTCTTCTCGATTGTCGTGCACGAGGTCGCACACGCCTGGCAGGCCCGGCGAGAGGGGGACGACACCGCGGACCGGCTGGGGCGGATCACGCTCAACCCGATCCCGCATCTCGACCCGATCGGATCGTTCATCGTGCCGGCGCTGCTCTATCTGTCGGGCTCCGGTTTCCTGTTCGGTTGGGCGAAGCCCGTTCCCGTGAATCCGGCGAACTACAGGGAGTATGTCGCCGGGGACATCCGTGTATCGATGGCGGGCATCGTCTCGAACGTCGGGCTCGCCGTCCTTTCGACGCTGCTCTTGGCGGTGCTCGTGAAGGCCGACGCCGTGTTCGGACCGTTCGGAGCGGCGTACGATACGGCATATACCGCGCTGCACTACGGAATCCTGATCAACCTGGTCCTTGCGTTCTTCAACCTGCTCCCGATCCCGCCGCTCGACGGTTCTCACGTGATGGCGCACCTCCTCCCGCAGCGCTTCGCCCACCAGTATCGGCAGTTCGGGCAGTGGGGCGTCCTCGCGTTGATGGGCATCTTGTACCTGGTGCCCGGCGCGTTCTCGATCGTGCTCTGGCCCGTCCTCTTCTTGCGCGGTCTCGCCGACTGGTTCGTGCGCCTGTGGATCTGACCGTCGCCGAGCGCGTCGAGGCGGGGCGCGACGATTTCTTGCTCGTCGAGATCGAGCGCTTCCAGGGGCCGCTCGACCTGCTTTTGCACCTCATTCGCACGCAGGACATCGAGATCTTCGACATTCCCATCGCGAAGATCACGTCACAGTTCCTGGATGCCATCCGTGGCTTGGAAGCGACGGATCTGGACGGGGCGGGTGAGTTCCTGGAGATGGCCGCCACGCTCATCCACATCAAGTCTCAGATGCTGTTGCCTCGGCCGGGTCAGGACGAGGACGAAGACCCCCGGGCCGAGCTGGTGCGCCGGCTGCTCGAATACGAGCAGATCCGAGAGATTTCGGCGCGCATGCGCTCCGCGGAGGCCGATCGCAGCCGTCGCTTCGGGAAGGGCTACGTGCCGCCACGGCCGAAGAGGGACCTTTTCGAGGTTCCCCTGGAGACGACCTGGGACGAGGTCTTCGAGGCGGCGCTCACCGTGGTCATGCCCGAGCCGCGTAATCGAACGCATCGGGTCACGACCCGCACGGTGACCATGGAAGAGAAGGCCGTGCTCATTTTGGACGCGCTCAAGAAGAGCACGCGGGTGGAGTTCGGCAAGCTCCTTCTGGGGTTCAAGGAGCGCTCGCACGGCGTCATGACCTTCCTGGCCGGGCTGGAGCTGACGCGACGGCGCATGCTCTTCCTTCGGCAGACCCGCCCGTTCGCGGCCCTGTGGATCTACCGCCGCGATGACGAGAACGGGAGTGGCGTGGAGCCGCCTGGAGATGGGGACGAAGACCACCACGACGAAGAAGAAGGAGTCCCAGGGTGAATCCGCATCAGATCGTCGAAGCCGTCCTGTTCGCGTCGGACGCGCCGTTGACCGCGGATGAAATCGCGCGCGCGGACGAGATGCTCGATGAAGACCAGGTGGAGGATGCGCTCCAGTATCTCCGGGCGGAATACGACGACGCAGGACGCTCTTTCGAGGTCGTGGAAGTGGCCGAAGGATACCAGGTCCTGACGCGACCCGAATACGCCCCGTACCTCGAGCGTTTCGACAACGTCCCTCGACCCTCGCGCCTCTCGGGCCCCGCGCTCGAGACCCTCGCCATCATCGCTTACCGTCAGCCGATCGGACGGATCGAGATCGAGTACATCCGGGGGGTGGGTTCGTCCGGTGTCATCCGTACCTTGCAGGACCGACGCCTCATCGATGTGGTCGGGCGCGCGGAAGGGCTCGGGCGGCCGCTATTGTACGGCACGACCACGCATTTCCTGGAGCACTTCGGCTTCAAGTCGCTCGAAGACCTGCCGCGGCCGGAGGAGCTGCCGATCGTCCTGCGGGACCGGACTCCACTGGGGGCGGACGAGGACGAGCAGGCACGGATCGAGGAGCCGAGCGTCATCGGGGACCTGTTCGAGGGAGAGCCCGAAGCGGCGGAGGCCGGCGAGGACCAGGACGTCGCCGACGTCGAAGGGGAGACGGAGACGGCGGAGTCGGGCTGAGCGAATCCATGTCGGACGAGCCGGTTCGGATCCAGAAGTACCTGTCGCAGGCCGGCCGCGCTTCTCGCCGCGAGGCCGAACGCCTCATGGAGTCGGGACGCGTGTCGGTGAACGGCGAGGTGGTGCGCGAGCTCGGGCAGAAGGTGGTTCCCGGCCGGGACGTGGTGGCCGTGGACGGAGTGCGCGTGGACATGGCCGAGGAGCGTTGGATTCTGCTGCACAAGCCGCCCGGGGTGCTCACGACCCGGTCCGACCCCCACGGGGGTCGGACCGTCTACGACCTTCTCCCCGAGGAGCTCCACGGGCTGACCTACGTGGGCCGTCT